>JAEMRF010000303.1:1482-4013 GCA_016463515.1 Solirubrobacteraceae bacterium
GTCGAGGCCGAGATGGGCATGCCGTTCGCCGGACTGCACGAACTGCTCCTGCTCCACCTCGACGCCCGCGAGCAGATCGCCGAGCACCACGCGCGCGCGATCGGCGTCGCGCTGGGTCTGGAGCCCGGCGAGCCGCAGGCGCCGTTCGCGTTGGCCGTCGCGCTCTTGTCGTTGCTCAGCGCCGTGGCCGACGAGTCGCCAGCAGGCGTGCTGGTCGTCGTCGACGATGCCCAGTGGCTGGACGACGGCTCCCTCGACGCGCTGCTCTTCGCCGGCCGGCGCCTTGGTGCGGCGGGCGTCGTCCTCCTGATCGCGGCGCGGCCGCTCCCAGATCGCGGCCTGCTGCAGCACGGCTTCCCGCACCTGGCACTGGACCAACTCGACGCGGGCGACGCCGAAGCGCTGGTGCGAGCCGCTGCTCCCGACGGGCTCGCGGCCGAACCGATGGATCGACTGCTCGCTGCCAGCGACGGCAACCCGCTGGCGCTCGTCGAGCTCGCCTCGCACCTGTCGCCCGAGCAGGCCACCGGTGCCGACGCGCTGCCAGATCTGCTGCTGCCCAGCGACGCGATCGACGGGGCGTTCCGGGCGGAGCTCGATCGCGTCGACCCCGCGATGGCCGACGCGCTGGCGGTCGCTGCGGCCGACGAGCGCGCGACCCGTGGTGAGCTGATCGCGGCACTGCAGCGCCTCGGCGTCGACCCAGCCGCGCTGGAGGCTGCCGAGGCCGCTCGGCTCGTGGTGGCCGAGGGGCAGCGCCTCACGTTCCGACACCCGTTGCTGCGGTCCGTCGCCTACCACCGCGCCGGCGGCGTTCGCCAGCGGGCCGCGCATGCCGCGCTTGCAGAGGTGTGCGAGGGCGAGGTGCGCCGCGCCCGCCACCTGGCTGCCGCTGCCGACCACCCGGATGAGTCGGTCGCCGCGCTGGTGGAGCAGCAGGCGCAGGCGGCCGTGAGCCGGGGCGCCCTCGATGCCGGCGCCCTGAGCTACCTGCGCGCGGCTGAGCTCACGCCCGACGTGACGACCCGGGCCCGCCGTATCGCTGCCGCCGCCCAGCTCTACGCCGACCTGGGCCAGCCAGAGCGGGTCGGCAAGCTCGTCGACGATGTGCGCACGGACGCGATCGAGGACCTCTCGGTCAGCGTCACGCTGCGGTCGCTGCGCGCGGCAGTCACGATGCGGTCCGGCAAGCTGGACGAGGGCTACGCCCAGCTCCTGGCGCTGGTCGACGAGCTCGCGCCGGTCGACCGCGCCAAGGCCAGTGAGCTGCTGGTGATGGCGGGGCTGCGCGACCGGATCATCGGGAACTACGAGCAGATGCGCAGCATTGCCGAGCGTGCCCGCGAGCTCGCCGGCGACGAGCACCCCGTCCACCGGGCCTTTGCCGACGTGATGCTCACGATCGTGCTGGCCAACACCGGCGACATGCCCGCTGCCGATGCCGCGCTGAACCGCAGCTTCGCGGTCTTCGACGAGCACGGCTACGGCGACTTCAGTGGCGAGCTGCGGTCGTCCGCCAGCCACGCGCTGATCTGGCTCGGTCACCTGGATCGCGCCGAGGCCTACCTGGCCGCCCACGTCGATGAGGAGCGCTCTCGCGATGCTCTCACGGCGCTGATCTGCCCGCTCAACGTGCAGGCCCAGCTCTGCTTGCGCCGCGGCCGGCTCGGCGCGGCCTACACGCAGGCGTCGGAGTCGCTCACGATGGCGGTCGACACGCGCCAGTACGGCTACTACGCCTTCGCCGCAGGGTTCCTGGCCGACGCCGAAGCGCTGATGGGCCGCGAGGCCGAGTGCCGCGAGCATGCCGCCGCGGCGATCGCGATCGCCGACTCCGTGGGCGGCGCCGCGCTCAGCCTCTGGGCTCGCTCAGCGATCGGGCTCCTGGAGCTGGGCCTCGGCCGTTTCGAGGAGGCCGTGGTGGCGCTGGAGGAGTGCCGCGCGATCTCCGAGCGCATCGGCCTGGTGGAGCCGTCGGTCGTGCAGTGGCGCGGCAACCACGTGGAGGCGTTGATCCGCCTGGGGCAACGCGAGGAAGCCGAGGCGTCGCTGGCGGCGTTCGAGCGCGGCGTCCCGTCGACGTGGTGGTCCTTTGCGACGGCCTCGCGCCTGCGGGGCATGCTCGCTCACGAGGGCGACGGCATCGACGACCTCGAGGCCTCCATCTCCGCCTTCGACGCCGCAGGCGCCACCATCGAGGCGGCCCGCTCCCGACTGGCACTGGGCGAGCGTCTGCGCCGTGACCGCCAGCGCCGCGCGGCCCGCAAACCGCTGCGCCAAGCGATGCTCGCGTTCGAGCACGCCGGCGCCGCTCCCTGGGCCGCCCGGGCCCGCGAGGAGCTGCGAGCTACCGGCGAATCCGTCGCCGCCGGCGGCGCCATCTCCACCGACGACCTCACCCCGCACGAGCTCCGCGTGGCCCTCCTCGTCGCCGACGGCCGCACCAACCCCGAGGTCGCCGCCGAGCTCTACATGGCCCGAAAGACCGTCGAGCACCACCTGTCGCAGATCTACCGCAAGCTCGGCCTGCG
>JAEMRF010000304.1 GCA_016463515.1 Solirubrobacteraceae bacterium
CATACTCAACTAACAGGTCACATCAGCCGATGACCTGGCCATGCGTCCGTCCCCGGCCACGCGGCCCGCGATCGTCCCGATTCGCCGCCTCCTCGATGCGCCTTCGCCGCTGCCGTTCACGACGTGGCTCGAGCGCCACCAGACGGCCAGCCTCGCACTGACCCTGTGGACCACGGTCGTCGTCGGCTGGTCGGCCGCCAGCGGCCACAGCGGCGTGCAGCTCCTGAGTCACGTCGTGCCGCTGCTGGTGGCGGGGTTCGTGACGACCCGAGCCAGCCTGCCGCTGTTCGTGCGCGAGCTCGGCATGGTCCTCGGGCTCTTCACCGGCGCCGCGCTGGTGGCCAACTTGGCCGACGGCTCGGTCATCGCGCCCGTCGGCTACTACCTGGCGCTCGCCCTCACGGCGCTCTACGAGCGTCGCCGCGACCTGTGGGCCGGGCTGGTCGTCACGGCCGCGCACCAAGCTGCCGCCGGCACGGTCATCCCCGATGGGGCCCGCGTCGCCGGCCTGCCGGACTGGGCGGCGACCGTCCTGTTTGCGCTCTCGTTCCTGATCCTTGCCTCGGTGCTGCGCCTGCCATGGCGCGCGAACCGCTACGAGCGCGCTGGCCGCGCCGCCGAAGCCGCACGCCTGGCCGACCACCTGGCCGTCTCGGAGATCGTCGTCTCGCTCGACACCGCTGGGCGAGTCACCCACATCAGCGACCACGGCCTCGGCGTGCTGGCTCGCAGCCGCGCACAGGTCGTGGGGAGCGACTGGGTCGATCTCGTCGTGGAACCGCAGCAGCGCCCTGCAGCCAGGGTCGCGCTGCAGCGTCTCACGGATCCCGGAGCTGGCCCGCTCGCCATCGCCCCGACGTACTTTCAGTTCGAGCACGCGATCCTCAACGGCGCACGCGAGCGGCGCATCTTCCGGTGGCGCACCACCGTCAGCACGAAGGACGGTGCCGTCACCGGCACGGTCACGGCCGGGGTTGACATCACCGAAGTCCGTCAGGCCGAGCGCCAGCTGCTGCGAGAGCGCCGCGACTTGGCTCGCCTGGCGCTGCTGGCCAAGGCCGTGGCTCGCGAGTCCGACGCCCGCGAGTCCGTGGTCCACGGCGTCGCCGAGCTCGCCGACGCAACCTTTGCGGTCCTCTGCGAACTCACGCCGTCGGGCGACGACCTCGTCGTGACGCGCTCGACGCGGTCGGGCCTCGTTGGGACCCGCATCCCGCTCAACGCGGCGCCGTCCGGAACTGGCCTTGCCTACGCGACGGCCGAGCCGGTGTTCGTGCCCGACGGCGACCAGAGCCCACTGCTGAACCCGCGCCTGCGCGAGCTCGCCGATGGACGGTCGTTTCTGTTTCAGCCGGTGCTCGTGGACGACCAACCCGCCGCCGTTCTGGCCGTGGCCTGGGCCGACCCGATCGCTGAACTCAGCACGCGCCAACGTAACCTCGTGGCGCTCGCCGCCGACGAGGCTGCCGCGGCACTCGTGCGCCTGCGCGCCCTGCGTGGCTGGGAGGAGGCTGCGCTGACCGACGTGCTCACCGGCGTTCCGAACCGCCGCGCCTTCGAGCGGCTGTTCGACGAAGCGCTGGAGACGGCGCAGGAGCACGGACGACCGCTGGCCGTGGCCCTGATGGATCTCAACGGCTTCAAGCTCCTCAACGACAGCGAGGGCCACGCCGCCGGCGACCGCGTGCTGAAGGAGAGCGCTTCGCTGTGGATGGAGGAGCTGCGCCCGACCGACACGCTCGCGCGCCTCGGCGGCGACGAGTTCGCCGTCCTGCTGCCCACGTGCGGCACGGCGGACGCCACGGCGGTTGCGGACCGCTTGCGGTCTGCGCTGCGCCACGAGGCCGGCTGCGGCGTCGGCATCGCCGTGTGGAACCGCGAGGAGACGGCCGCCGAGCTCCTGCATCGCGCCGACGAAGCGCTCTACGCCGACAAGTCGGCCGGTGCCCGGCGCCGACTGGCATCGCAGGCGCGGCTCACCGCGGTCGAGTCGACCGGTCTGCTGCACGCACCGCACGTGGCCGAGCTCGACGAACTGACCAAGCTCGTGACCGAATTTCTCGCTGCGCCCCGCTCGACGATCACGCTCGTGACCCAGGACCGCCAGGTGTTCGCGAGTCAGCACGGGGCGCTCTCCGGGGCCACGCCCGCTCGCAGCAGCGGCCTTGACTTCTCGTACTGCCAGCACCCAGCAACGACCGGCCGTGAGCTGGTGGTCACCGACAGTCGCGAGCACGCGCTCCTGCGGAACAACCGCGCCACGACCGAACTTGGAGTCGTCTCGTATGCGGGCATTCCGCTCAAGGCCCGCACCGGCGAAACCGTGGCCGTGCTGTGCGCGATCGACGACCGTCCGCGGGAGTGGTCGCCCGCTGAGCTCGACAAGCTCCGCCAGCTCGCGCACCGCGCGCAGGGCGTGATCGACGGGCGTGCTGCAGCTGTGGTGCGCAGGGCGAGCCGTCGCGGCTGACGAGCCGCCGCCACTAGCGTGGCGGCTGCATGCTCGCCACGCTCTTCACCGACCCCGGCTGCCCCTGGGGATACTCCGCCAACCCCGACCTCACGGTCCTGCGGTGGCGGTACGGGCCGGCGCTGCGGTGGAAGGTCGTGATGATCGGCCTGGCTGAGTCCGGGCAGCGCTACGTCGACGCCGGCTACACGCCCGAGCGCATGGTCGCTGGCTACGCCGACTTTCGCCGCCGCTTCGGCATGCCGTTCCAGGCGGCGCCGCGCTCCCATGTGACCGGCACGGGGCGCGCGTGCCGGGCGATCGTCGCGACGCGGCTGCAGTCGCCGGGCCTTGAGTGGGCCGCGCTGCGCGCGCTGCAGCTGCACTGGTTCACCACCGATCTGCTGCTCGACGAGGACGACGCCGCACTCACGGCCGCACTCGCCACCGTCGACGGGCTCGACGCCGCAGCCGTCGTCGCCGCGATCGACACCAAGGCCACCGAGGACGCCTACCAGCGCGACCGGGCCCATTCCCGAACGGCCGCCGGCGGGGCAACGTCGTACCAGGGCAAGTCGGCCAACACCGACGGCGCCGAACGCTTCACCGCCCCCAGCGTGGTGTTCACCACGGGCACGGGCCAGACGCTGGAAGCCGGCGGCTTTCAGTCCCTGGCGGCCTACGACGTGTGCATCGCCAATCTCGATCGCACCCTGCCGCGCCGGGCTCCAGCCGAGTCCGCGCTCGAGGTGCTGCAGGCGTGCCCCGAAGGGGTGACCACGCAAGAGGTGGCAGCCGTGCTGGCGCCGTCGCTCGTGGAGCCTGACCGGTCAGCCGCCGAGCACCAGCTGCTGGACCTCTTCGCCGCCGGGCAGGTGCGCCGCACGCCAATGGGCGACGACGCGCTCTGGCGCCCTGCCTGAGTCAGAATGTAGGGGTGACCGCAGGCCCCGTCATCGACCTCAACGCCGACCTCGGCGAAGGCGCGGGCTTTGACGAGGAGCTGCTGGAGCTCGTGAGCAGTGCCAACGTGGCGTGCGGCGCCCACGCCGGCGATGCCGCCACGATCGTGCGCACGTGCCTGGCCGCCGCCGAGCGCGGCGTGGTCGTCGGCGCGCACCCCGGGTATCCCGATCGCGCGGGCTTTGGGCGGGTGGAGGTCGAGCTCGCCGCCTCGGAGCTGCGCCGCAGCCTCGCCGAGCAGTTCGCGGCGATCACGCACGGCGCGCAGGCCGCCGGGCTCCAGCCGCGCTACGTCAAGGCCCACGGCGCCCTCTACCACCGAGCCGCTGCCGATCCACAGACCGCCGCGCTGCTCATCGGCGCGGCGGCGGCGCTGCGACCGGGCGCCGAGCAGGGTCCACTCGTCGTCCTCGGTCCTCCCGGCGGCGCTCCAGCCGCGGCGGCCGGTGTGAAGCACGTGGTGGAGGGCTTTGCCGACCGCGCCTACGCGCTCGACGGCGCTGGCCGGCCGACGCTTGCGCCGCGCGGAACCCCAGGGGCCATCCTCGCCCACGACGCCGCGGTCGAGCAGGCCGTGGCCCT
>JAEMRF010000305.1 GCA_016463515.1 Solirubrobacteraceae bacterium
ATCGTGGTGTGGGATCGCGGCCACTCGGGTCGCAAGGAGATCCACGCCGAGTACAAGGCGGGTCGCGCCAGTCGCCCGGATCTCCTCAAGGAGCAGTGGGTCCACATCCCCGAGATGGTCGAGGCCCTCGGGTACCACAACCTCTCGATCGACGGATTCGAAGCCGACGACGTGATCGCGTCGATCGCCGAGCGCACGCGCGCTGCCGGCATCCGGACCACGATCGTGACCGGGGACCGCGACGCGTTCCAGCTCGTCGACGACGGTCTCGTGACCGTGCTGGCGACCGGCCGAGGCATCACCGACACCAAGCGATACGCGGCCGCAGACGTGCTCGAGCGCTACGGCGTGGGGCCCGAGTTGATCCCGGATCTGTGGGGCCTCAAGGGCGACACGTCCGACAACATTCCCGGCGTTCCGGGTATCGGCGACAAGACCGCCACCGCACTGCTGCAGCAGTTCGGCTCGCTGGAGAACGTGCTCGCCAGCATCGACCAGGTCTCAGGAGCCAAGCGCAAGGAGAACCTGACCAACCACGCCGACGACGCACGGATCTCCAAGCAGCTGGCGACCATGCGCCGCGACCTCGATCCCGGCCCGGTGCTGGAGACGATGACGGCCATCGGCGACCGCTCCAAGGCGCGGGAGCAGATGCGCCGCTGGGAGCTGCGAGACCCGCTTCGCCGGCTCGAGGCTCACCTGCACGACACCGCCGAAGAGGAAGCGCACGCCACGGCGACCGTGCGGATCGAAGCCACGGTCGAGGAGACGGGGGTGAGCGGAATCGCCGGCCTCCCGACGGATGGCCCCGTTGCGGTCGTCATCCACACGCCGGTCGTCGCTGAAGGCGAGCTCCTTGCTGTCGAGACCGAGACGCGTTTTGCGGCCGCGGCCGGTGAGCGCGTCGTGACCGGCACGGCGGCCGACGCCGCAGAGGTCATCGCTGCCCTGGGCATGCGGCCGGTCATCGCGCACGACGCCAAGTCGCTCGGCGTGGTTCCTGCGAACCTGCACCACGACACGCTGCTCGGGGCGTATCTGCTGGATGTTGCGCGCCGGGCCTACGCCCTGCCAGAGCTCCTGGAGGAGTCAGGGATCGCGGTCGCCACCGGCGACGCGCTGGCCGACGACGCAGCGCGGTTGATCGTCCTCGCCGAGCGCCAACGGACGCTGCTCGATGAGCGCGGCCAGCTGAGCCTCCTGGATGACATCGAGCTTCCACTCGTGCAAGTCCTGCGGTCCCTTGAACTGCGCGGGATCCGGCTCGACGTGCCGGCGCTGGGCGCCATCACGGCCAAGGTCAAGACGGAGACCCAGCAACTCGAAGAGGACATCTACACGTTTGCTGGCCGCCAGTTCACGATCGGTTCGCCTCAGCAGCTCGGCCAAGTGTTGTTCGAGGAGCTTGGCCTGTCGCGCAAACGGCGGGGGAAGACGGGGTTTTCGACCGACGCCCGTGTGCTGCAGCAGATCCGTGACGAGCACGAGATCATCCCGCTGATCGAGCGTTGGCGTGAACTCAACCAGCTCACCAAGACCTACCTCGACACCCTGCCGCTGCTGGTTGACGAGCAGTCTCGCCTGCACACCACCTTCGAGCAGGCGGTCGCCGCGACGGGCCGGTTGTCGTCGACGCATCCGAATCTCCAGAACGTGCCCGTGCGCACGCCGCTCGGTCGCGAGATTCGCGGGTGCTTCGTGGCGCCTGAGGGCCGGCTGCTGCTCTCGGCGGACTACTCGCAGATCGAACTGCGACTGTTGGCGTATCTCGCGGGCGAGGAGGCCCTGCTGGAGATCTTCCGTACGGGGCAAGATGTGCACACGGCCACGGCCTCCAAGGTGTTCGGCCTTCCCGCGGATGAGCTCGACGGTGGTCATCGCTCAAAAGCAAAGATGGTCAACTACGGCATCGTCTACGGACTGTCTGCCTATGGCCTGGCGGAGCGGTTGAACATCGGTCGCGAGGAAGCGCAGGAGATCATCGACGCGTACCTGGAGCAGTTCCCGGGCATCCGAGGCTTCATCGAACAGTCGGTCGCGCAGGCGCAGGAGCACGGCTTCGTCGAGACGGTGTGGCACCGCCGTCGGCAGATTCCCGAAATCCGTGCGCGCAACTGGCAGGTCCGGCAGCTCGGCGAGCGCCTGGCGACGAACACGCCGATCCAAGGCACGGCGTCCGACGTGCTCAAGCTCGCAATGCTGCGGGTCGAGCGGGCGCTGGAGTCCTATGGCGAGCGGGCGATGCTCGTGCTGACCGTCCACGACGAGCTCGTCGTGGAGTGCGACGACGCGCTGGCCGACGAGGTTGCGCCGCTGATCCAGGAGGCGATGACCGGCCTCTGGGACCACGAGCCTCCGCTCGAGGTCGACGTCGGCCGCGGGCGGACCTGGCTCGAAGCCAAGTAGGCGGTCAACTACGCGGGAGGCGCTTCCCGTCGATCGGTCTTGGTCGCCGTGAGGTCGCGGACTGCGGCTGCGATCGCGCCAACCGAGCAGGGTTTGTGCAGCACTGCGCTGACGCCGAGCTGCTCTGCCAGCGCTTGGTTGGCCGGCGTGAGATAGCCCGAGCTCAGGATGAGCGCAAGATCCGGCCGCACGTCACGTGCTGCTTGCAGCAGGTCGAGCCCGTTCATGCCCGGCATCGCAAGGTCGACGACGAGCGCATCAAACCCGGCAGGGTCGGCCCGTAGTGCGCTCAAGCCCGCTGCCGCGTCGGTGAACGCGGTGACGGCACAGCCATGCAACGGCAAGGCCCGCGCCGCGAGTTTGGCGAGCGCCGGGTCGTCATCGACGAAGAGCACATGGGGGAGGGCTGCCGAGCTCGGGGTGTCGTCGGTTGACGCATGTTCAGCGGTCGCTGACGGGGCATCGGCTTCGCCGGCTGGCAGCACCACGGTGAAGACTGCTCCCGCGTTGCCGGGCAGCGTCTCGGCGGTGATGTCGCCGCCATGGCTGCGGATGATCGCCTGCGACGCGGCGAGTCCGAGGCCGGTGCCCTCTCCGGCCGCTTTGGTCGTGAAGAACGGGTCGAAGATGCGCGGCATGACCTCGGGCGCGATGCCGGGTCCGTCGTCGCGTACGCGCATGCGCACGTAGCGCCCGGCGGGCAACACGGGTGCCGCGTCACTGCTGGCCGGTCCGGTGGCGCCCACTTCGATCGTGTCGACGGTCACCCAGATCTGGCCGCCTCCGTCTGCCGCTGCGTGGCCAGCGTTCCCGACGAGATTGACGACCACCTGGTGCAGCTGGCCCGACGACCCGTGCACCTCGGGAAGGCGCCGAGGGCGAGGACTGTGGAGCGTCACGTTGGCATCGAGCGTCGGGCGCACGAGCTCGCAGGCCTCGCGGGCGACTTCGCCGAGGTCGAACGGCACGCGTACCGGTTCCTCCTCGCGGCTGAAACTCAGGAGGCGCCGCACGACATCCGCAGCCCGCTCGGCGCCGCGCATGATCTCGCTGATGCTCGTCTCGGGCGAGACGCCGGCCCGCATCTCGGTCTGGGCAACGGAAGCGTTGCTCCAGATGGCGCTGATGATGTTGTTGAAGTCGTGTGCGATGCCGCCGGCGAGCGTGCCGATGGCCTCACGCTTCTGTGATCGCAACCGAGCGGCGTCCTCTGATCGACGGTCGGTCACGTCGCCGACCACTCCGAACAGCCGGACCGGCACGGCGTCCTCATGTTCGACGCGTCCGAGGAAGGACAGCCAGCGGATGTCTGGGCCGTCGGCCTTGGCTCGCAGCATCCGGAACTCCAAGCGCAGGTCGGTGCCCGCGTTGAGGGCGGCCTCGAGTCGCGTGCGCACGAGCTCCTGGTCGTCCGGGTGCACGAGCGCGAGGGCCTCGCCGAGCGTACGGACGGGCGGCCCGCCGATGGAGGACGGCCCGAGCACCTGCTCCATCCTCGCATCGCCGGTGATCACCCCCGACACGAGGTCGAGTTCAAAGCGGCCCATGCCGGCGACCTCGAGGGCTGCGCGGAG
>JAEMRF010000306.1 GCA_016463515.1 Solirubrobacteraceae bacterium
CTCACCGCGCCGGATCCCAGCTACCACGGGGTCGTGTGGACGGATGCGCTGGGGCCGGCGGCGTTCGTTGGCCGCGCAAGGACGGTGCTCCTCCGCAATACCGGTGCCGCGCTCTCGCCCTTCAACGCGTTCCTGCTGCTCCAGGGGCTTGAGACGCTGCCGCTGCGGCTGGAGCGCCACCAGAGCAACGCGCAGGCCGTCGCGGAGTACCTGTCACGGCATGAAGGCGTGGCTTGGGTGAGTTACCCCGGGTTGGAGGCTGATCCCTACTTCGACGTCGCGAAGAAGACCCTGCGCGGCGGAGGCGGCGCGCTGGTCACGTTCGGCGTGCGCGGCGGCAAGGAGGCCGGCAAGCGCTTCATCGAGGGGCTCGAGCTCTTCAGCCACCTGGCCAACATCGGCGACGCCAAGTCGCTGGCGATCCACAACGCCTCCACCACGCACGCACAGCTCAGCCCCGACGAGCTTGCCGCCGCGGGCGTTGGCGAGGACACCGTGCGGCTCTCGGTCGGCATCGAGCACATCGACGACCTGACCGAGGATCTCGCGCAGGCGCTCGCGAAGGCGGCGGTACCGGTCTCCGCGTGACCGACCGTTCTTCCCAGCGGCGGGGCGGTGCCGGTCTTCCTGGTGCCGCCCCGCCTGCCGGTGGGGTGGGACCGGTGCAGTCCAAACGGGTGGTGGTCGCCACGCCGGACCACCCGTTGCTGCTCGCGTGCGGGCGTGCACTCGATCACGTCGAGGTCGCCTACGAGACCTACGGCACGCTGAATCCGGCCCGCGACAACGCCATCTACCTCTGCCACGCGCTCACGGCCGGGTGCCACGCTGCGGGGGTCTGCGCCGATACGGGTGAGCTTGGCTGGTGGGACCGAATGGTCGGTCCCGGGCGAGCCATCGACACGAACCGCTGGTTCGTGGTCTGCGGGAATCTGCTCGGCAGCTGCCTCGGTACGACCGGCCCGTCCTCGATCGATCCTGCCACTGGGGTGCCGTACGGCCTGACCTTCCCGCCGATCCACATTGCCGATCAGGTGGCCGTGCACCGTCGGCTCTGCGCGGCGCTGGGCGTCGACGAGCTCCACGCGGTGGTGGGCCCGTCGATCGGTGGCATGCAAGCGCTGCAGTGGATGCTCGATGCACCGGAGCAGATCGCGCGCATGCTGCTCATCGCCACCACGGGCCGCCTCACCACCGAGAACCGCGCGTTCTCCGCGGCGGGCCGCCAAGCGATCCTCGACGACCCGGGGTTCGAGGGTGGTCGCTACCTGGAAGGCAAGGGCCCTGGGCCCGAGCGAGGACTGGCCGCGGCCCGGCGGTTTGCGCACATCACCTACGTCTCCGCCGAGGCGCTCGATGCCAAGCTCGGAGACGAGCCGCCCGCTGCGTGGCCGCCGCCCGCGGCCGACGCCTGGCTTGCGCCAAGCCGCGAGGTCGAGCGATATCTCGAGTACCAGGGCACGAGCTTCGTCCGCCGCTTCGATGCCCTCAGCTACCTGTACCTCACGCGTCCAATGGATGACTTCGACCCCTTCGGCGCTGAGCACTCGTCGGCCGCCCGTGGGGCCTTCGCCCGTCGGCCAGATGCTGAGTTCACGGTCGTGAGTTTCGACTCGGACTGGCGCTTTGGCACCGATCACAGTGTGCGTCTGGCAGGCGCGCTGCGTGAACACGGCGCGCGCCACGTCGACCGCTTCGAACTGCACACGCCTTTGGGGCATGACGCGTTCCTGTTGGAGGTGCCCGGGCTCGAGGGCATCGTGCGCGACGCGCTCGAGGCCCCGTCGACTAGCTCGTGAGCTGCGTGGTGAGCGCGTCCGCGAGAGCCTCGGCCATCCGCTCGCGGTGCCGCGTGGATTTCAGCAGGCGAGCGTCGGCGGCGTTTCGCATGTTGCCCAGCTCGGCGAAGACCTTGGGAACCTCAGACAGATTGAGGCCACCGAGGTCGTCGCGCAGGTCGAGGCCTTGGCGGGCGATGTAGGTGGCCGGGCGGTAGCCCTTGGCTCGCAGGGCGGTCCGAATCCGGCGACCAAGGCGGTCGGACGCGTCGAGCATCGCGCGATCCTGTCCGGAGACGCCCTTGGGTCGAATCACGTGGAATCCGCGTCCAGTGGCCGGACCGCCGTCGGCATGGATCGACACCGCAGCGTCGGCGCCTGCCTCATTGCCGATCGCGGCGCGGCGGGTGATGCACGGGCCCACACCCCGATTGCTGCGCCGCGTCATCACCACCGTCGCCCCGCGGCGCTCCAGCAGGCGCTCGAGCCGCTGAGCGACGTCGAGGTTGAACGCCGCCTCCGTGAGCTTGCGATCGTTGGTCTCCGTGCCGGTGGTGTCGCACGCTTTGCGCACGCCGCCGCCCGCGTCGACCAGCGCGTTGATCGTGCTCGGCGCGCTGGCATTGCCGCCGTTGTGCCCGGCGTCGAGGTGGACGATCTTGCCGTCCAGCGGGCGTGCCTCCACCACGGTCGTGGCGACGGTCGGTTCGGCTGGGGCGGCCGTGAGCCCGGCCGTGGCGGCCAGGACGGCCGCGCCCAGCGTGGCCGCGAGGCTCGGAATCTGGCGGCGCACCCCACCACCGTAGCCGTCGCTCGGCGGGTGGTGCCCCGCAAGGGCCTGCTCAGCCGCGAGGCTTGAATCGCCGCAAGCGCAGCGCGTTCCCCAGAACCACGAGGCTCGATGCCGCCATCGCAAACCCAGCCAGGACGGGGTTCAGATACCCAAGTGCGGCGGCGGGAATCAGCACCACGTTGTAGGCGAAGGCGATGAAGAGGTTCTGCTGGATGGTCAGCAGGGTGCGGCGGCTGAGCTCGATCGCGTCGGCTGCGCCAGCTGGATCGCCGCTGACGATCGTCAGGTCGCTGGCTTCGATGGCCACGTCGGTGCCTGTGCCGATGGCGATACCCAGGTCCGCGGTGGCCAGCGCCGGCGCGTCGTTGACGCCGTCTCCGACGACTGCCACCACCCGTCCCTGAGCCTGGAGTTTGGTCACGAGCTCGGCCTTGTCGGCCGGGAGGACCTCGGCGAACACGTCGCCGCCACGGATGCCGACCGCGTCGGCGACGACCAAGGCGGCGTGGCGGTTGTCGCCGGTCACGAGCACCGGATGCAGGCCAAGCGTGCGCAGTCGCTGGACGGCCCCGGCAGCCCCGTCCTTGGGCGGGTCGGCCAACACGAAGACGGCGCGTACCTCGCCGTACCAGCCTGCGGCGATCGCCGTGCGGCCCCGCCGCTCGGCGGAAAGGAGCGCCTCGGCGAGCGGTTCGGGTACGTGCATTCCGAGGTCGTCGAGCAGCGCGACCCTGCCGACCACGACTTGCCGATCCGCGACCACGGCCGACGCGCCGAGCCCGCCGTGCCCCACGAAGCCGGTGGGCGGCGGGAGCTGCCCCACGCGGCTCTCGGCGGCGCGAACGATCGCCTTGGCAATCGGATGCTCGGACCCGATCTCCGTGGATCCCACGAGCCGCAACGCCTGGCCCTCAGACACGCCGACCGCCGTCGCGATCTCTTCCAGCTCCATCTGGCCGGTGGTGAGGGTGCCGGTCTTGTCGAGGACGACGGTGTCGATTCGGCGGGTGGCCTCGAGGATCTGCGGTCCGCGGATCAGCAGACCGAGCTGTGCGCCACGGCCGGTGCCGACGAGCAGCGCCGTGGGCGTGGCCAGACCCAGGGCGCAGGGGCACGCGATGATGAGCACCGCCACGGCACAGGTGAAGGCGAATGCCGTGTCTTCGCCGGCCAACAGCCATCCGGCAAGCGTGAGGAGGGCAATCGCGCCGACGATCGGCACGAACACGGCGGAGATGCGGTCGGCGAGCCGCTGGACTGGCGCCTGGCCGTGCTGCGCCTCGCGCACGAGCCGCGCGATCTGCGCCAATGCGGTGTCGCTGCCCACACGCGTGGCGCGCAGGGTGAGCGCGCCGTTGGTGTTCAGCGTCCCGCCGGTGACCGGGTCGCCCGCATGCTT
>JAEMRF010000039.1:0-13993 GCA_016463515.1 Solirubrobacteraceae bacterium
TCGGTCGACGAGGATCGCGTCAAGCACTGGCTCTCCGTTGGCGCTCAGCCGACGAACCAGGTCAAGAAGCTCCTGCGCCTGCAGGGCATCAAGGTCTAACCCACCTTCTTCGCATGAGCGACGCCGCCGCAGCTCGTCAGATGCTCGAGACGGTCGTCCGCCCGCTGGTCGGGAAGCCGGACGCGATCTCGATCACCGAGACGCCTGGCGGCGACGAGGGCACCGTCGTGCTCGAGCTCTCGCTGGACGCGGCTGACTACGGCCGCGTGATCGGCCGAGGTGGCCGCACCGCGAACGCCGTTCGCCAGCTCGTGCGGGCTGCCGCCGTGCGCGACGGGCGCCGCGTGCTCGTCGACATCGTGCAGTGACGCAGCGCTCCGCGCCGCCCGAGCGCGTCTTCGCCGGCACCGTCGGCAAAGGCCACGGACTCGACGGGTCCTTCTACGTGGTCGCTGCCGTCCCCGCCCTGCTCACCAAGGGAGCGGCGCTCTGGGTCGACGGTGAAGAGGAGCCGCGCACGGTCGAGCGCCGCGCCGGCACCGATGCCAAACCGATCCTTCGGCTGAGCGGCTCCACTGATCGCACCGCGGCTGATCTGCTGCGCGGGAAATCGCTCGAGGCCTCCAACGCCGACGCTCCACCGCTGGGCGACGACGAGTACTGGGCGCACGAGCTCGTTGGCTGCGCCGTGAGCGCCGCCGACGGCCGGGCCTTGGGCGAGGTCGTCGAACTCATGGGTCTTCCCTCGTGTGAGGTGCTCGTGGTTCGCGGGGTGGAGGCCTTTGGTGAACTCCTGATCCCGCTGGTCAAGGATGCGATCGTCGAGATCGATCCCGCCGCTCGCAAGGTCACCGTCGACGCCGAGTTCCTCGCGCTCGACGATCCCGCCTAGGCGAGCTCCGGCTCGCTCGCCAACTTTCGTCTCAGGTCAACCGCGCCATGCAGCTCGACGTCGTCACGCTCTTCCCAGAGTCCCTGGATTGGTTCAAGGGGCAGCGGCACGTCCGCAATGCCGTCGAAGCCGGCCACGAGGTCCGTGCCCTGGATCCCCGGCCGCACACGCCGCTCACGGGTCGCCAGGTCGACGACACGCCGTTTGGTGGTGGCGCCGGCATGGTGCTGCGCGTCGACGCGATGGAGGCGGGCCTGCGCGGCCTCTACGGCGTGGATCCCGTCGAGCTGAAGACGCAGCGCCGCGTCATCGCCTTGGTGCCCAACGGGCGGGTGCTCGACGACGTCCTCGTGGACGAACTCGTCCAGGAAGAGGCGATCACGCTGCTGTGCGGGCGCTACGAGGGCTTCGACGAACGCATCCTCGAAGAGTTCTGCACCGACCGCGTGTCGCTCGGGCAATACGTGCTCGCCGGCGGTGAACTGGCCGCGATGGTCGTGGCGGATGCGATCGTGCGCAAACTCCCCGGCGCACTCGGCCATGCCGACTCGGCGGGGGAGGAGTCGTTCTCCGCTGACCTGGACGGCGACCCCGAATACCCCCATTACACGCGCCCTGCGGAGTGGCGAGGGTGGCCCGTGCCGAGCGTTCTGCTCTCTGGAAACCACGCCGAAATCGAGCGCTGGCGGCGCGAGCAGGCACGCCTTCGAGGGCAGGCCGCACCGGGTGCCCGCCTCGATCGCGGCTGACCGCTACTCTGTGCAGAGGTCCTAGCGCCGCTTCTTGCGCGCTGCCGAGGATCCACGCGCGCAGCGTCGGCCGAGCGGCCCGCCTGCTAGGTGAGCCGCTACGATGGGCGACCCGCGCGTGCCAACCGCCGCGCCCGCGCAACCACCTTTCTTCGTCTTATGAGCACCGTTATCGAGAGCCTCGAGCGCGAGCAGCTGCGTCGCGTTCCCAACTTCCAGCCCGGCGATCGCGTCCGCGTGCACTTCCAGGTCATCGAGGGCAGCCGCCGTCGTATCCAGGTGTTCGAGGGCATTGTCATCAAGCGCCAGGGCCATGGCGTGCGCGAGACCTTCACGGTCCGCAAGCAGTCGTTCGGCGTTGGCGTCGAGCGTCAGTTCCCGGTCCACTCGCCGAAGATCGAGAAGATCGAGGTCCCGGCCCGCGGTGACGTGCGTCGCGCCAAGCTGTACTACATCCGCGACCGCGTTGGTAAGGCTGCTCGCGTCCGCGAGCGCCGCTACACCGGTCCGGAAGAGGTCGTCGAGCCCGGTCTCGTCCACGACCCGGCCGCGATCGCTGCCGCTGAGGCCGCCGCTGCCCAGGCTGCGGAGGCCGAAGCTGCCGCCGCGGCCGAGGCTGCTGCCGCCGCTGAGGCCGAGGCCACGGCTGACGTCGCTTCGGCCGACGAGGCCCCGGTTGCTGAGACCGCTGAGTCGACCGACGACGCCGCTGGCGCCGACGAGTCGCCCAAGGCCGACGCCTAAGCGCCAGTAGCGCCTGCGACCCGAGCGCGTTGCTCGGTCGCCGAACCTCTTCACACGAGCCCGTCGCCCGCAAGGCGGCGGGCTCGCGTGCGTTCGTGGAGACCCTCGTCGTCGCGGCCACCGCGTTGGTGCTGGTCGTGCTCATCCAGCAGTTCGTGATCAAGCCCTACAAGATCCCGTCGCTGTCGATGGCGCCGACGCTGATCGAGGGTCAGCGGGTGCTCGTGAACCGCCTCGGTGCATACGTCGGAACGCCAGGACTTGGTCACGTCGTGGTGTTTCGGCCGCCGGCGGGCGCCGATCGAGCGGATGCGTCGCTGCAGTGCGGCCAACCCAAGCCGATCACGCAAGCGTGCGGGGTCGCCACGCCGGAGCGCTCCGAGCAGACGTTCATCAAGCGCGTCGTGGGGCTCCCGGGTGACCGGATCGCGCTCGAAGGTGGGCACGTGGTGCGCAACGGCCAGAAAATGCCGGAGCCCTACGCGCAGTCATGCGCACTGCCGCAGTGCAATCTCAGCGCCATCACCGTGCCGGCGGGCAGCTATTACCTGCTCGGCGACAACCGCGACGCCAGCGGCGATTCGCGCTTCTGGGGGCCGGTTCCCGAGCGCAACCTGATCGGCCGTGCAGTCATGACCTACTGGCCGATCGACCGCATCGGCGGGGTGGGCGTCCAGTAGCGCGCGCGGTCGACGGCGCACGCCGACCTCCCGGTGTGGTTCAGTGTCGGGCGTGCACGACCTCCTGCTTCGTCCCGTTCCCTCGGGGTCGCCTCACGCTGCCGGTGCTCCGGTAGCGGGGTGCGTCCCGGTCTCGCCCGTCGGACGGGTCTGACCGTGGCTCGCCGGAAGGACGTCCGCGAGGAAGAGGAGCACAGCTGGCTGGAGACGGTGCTCGTCGTCATCGGTGCCTTGGTGCTCGCCCTGGGCATCCAGCAGTTCCTCGTCAAGCCCTACAAGATTCCTTCGCCGTCGATGGTGCCCACCCTCGCCGAGGGCCAGCGCATCCTGGTCAACCGCGTCGCCAACAACTTCGGTGATCCTCAGAACGGGCAGATCGTGGTGTTCAACCCGCCGGCAGGCGCTGGCGACACCGTCGCCGAGACCTGCGGCTCCCCGCACGACGAGGACGAGGTCTGCCTGGACCCGGTCGAGGGGAAGCTCGACCAGGCCTACGTCAAGCGAGTCGTCGGCGAACCCGGCGACAAGGTTCGCGTCGAGAACGGCAACGTGATCCGCAACGGCAAGCCGGTCGACGAGCCCTACGCGCAGACCTGCGACGACCAGACATGCAACCTCAAGGAGTTCACGGTGCCCGCCGGGCACTACTTCATGATGGGTGACAACCGCGGCAACAGTGAGGATTCCCGCTTCTGGGGACCGCTGCCACGCGAGTACGTGATCGGTCGAGCATTTGCCACCTACTGGCCCCCCAAGCGCATTGGCGGCCTCTAGGCCGCAGTCTCCCGCTGCCGCTGCGCCGAGGAAGCCGGCCCGGCGGGCGCGCCCCGGAGAGAAGGCAGCGGCGCTGATCCTGGCCGATGCCGAGCGCGGGGATCTCGTCGCTGGGGCTGACGAGGCCGGCCGCGGATGCTTGGCTGGCCCGCTGGTCGCGGCGGCCGTCCTGCTTGAGCCCGTTCGCCTGATTCCGCTGATCGAGCACGACGATGGCCCCAAGAAGGAGCGCCGTCCGCCGCGCGTCATGAACGGGCTCATGCGGCTTGACGACTCAAAGAAGGTGCCAAAGCACTTGCGGCTCGACCTGGCCGCAGCCGTCTTGGAACACGCCGTGACCGTCGCGGTGGTGGTCCGGAGCCCCGGCACCGTGGACCGCGACGGATTGCACCGCAGCAATCTCGCGATGCTCGGCGAAGCGCTGGACCGCGTCGACCGGCCCGGAGCCTTGCTCTTCTCCGATGGTTTCACCGTCCCCGTACGCGGCGGCGACTACCGCAGCGAAGCGATCGTTGGTGGAGACGGGCGCAGCGCCGCGATCGCGGCGGCGTCCGTCATCGCCAAGACGGTCCGCGACCAACTGATGCGCGGCGCGGCACACGACCGTTGGCCCGACCACCGCTTCGACGAACACGTCGGCTACGCAACGCCGACGCACCACGATGCGATTCGCACGGCGGGCATCACCTCGATCCACCGGCGCTCGTTTGCATCGATCGCCTACGAGGGCGCGCCCGAAGCGCGGTAGGTCGGCGGTGGCTCGGCTCGGCGAGCCGATGCGTTCACGGCGGCGCGTCAGAACGCCCCCTCGACATGGTCCAGGGAGACGAGCTCGCCCCGCGGCCCGATCGTGATCCCAACCGCGTCGAACCGGATGTCATCGGCAGTGGGGCGGCTTGGGGTGTCGCACAGCCAGGCTGCCGCGAGCTTGCGAACCTGACGGGTCTTGCGGGGCGTGATGGCCTCGAGCGGCGTCCCCGCGCTGCCACCCGCGCGGCGCGTCTTGACCTCCACGAAGACGAGCGTGTCGTCGCCGTGGGCGATGAGGTCGATCTCTCCGAAGCGTGTTCTGGCGTTGGCCTCGATCACGAGGAACCCTCGTCGCCGTAGGTGCTCGGCGGCCAGAAGCTCCCCGGAGACGGCAAGGGCGGTGCGCTGATCAGGTGGCATAGCGCCGACCGTACGTGCCGATTTCCGCGATCTGGGCCCGATCGGCACCTCCTGCGCAGGGCCTGCGCAAAGTTGGAACACACGCGACCCGCGCTACGCAAATGCGTCCGTAGCTTCGGCACGGTGCTCGCCAGATCGACGACGTTTTCCCTCGATGTGCTCGACGCGGTCCCGGTCCGCGTCGAGGCGGATGTCCGTCCCGGGTTGCCCGGTCTCACGGTCGTGGGGCTCGGTGATACCGCCGTTCGAGAAGCTCGCGAACGCGTCCAGAGCGCCATCGCCAATGCCGGGCTCCGCCTACCTCAGCGGCGGATGGTGGTGCACCTGGCGCCCGCCTGGCTGCGCAAGCGAGGCTCCTCCTTTGATCTGCCCATCGCCTGCGCCCTGCTCGCCGCCAGCGGGCAGCTGGAGCCCGAGCGTCTGGATGGTGTCGGGCTCGCCGGAGAGCTCTCGCTCGCCGGCGAGGTGCGGCCCGTCGCCGGGCTGGTGGCGATCGCGATGGCCGCCCGTGACGCCGGTCTGACGCGCCTCATGGTGCCGCTGGAGTCTGCGCATGAGGCCGCGCGCATCGAAGGGCTGCAGCTCCTGCCCGTGGCGACCCTGAGCGAGGCCATTGCCGTCCTTGCCGGCAAGCGAGCAGCGCAGGCCGTTCCACCGCCGGCCAGCGCGCCGAACGAGCCTGTCGCCGACCTCGCCGACGTACGAGGGCAGGAGGACGCCGTCGAAGCGCTCAAAGTGGCTGCAGCAGGCCGACACAACCTGCTCCTGGTCGGCCCGCCCGGCACGGGGAAGACCATGCTCGCCAGGCGGCTTCCTGGGATTCTGCCGCCGCTGTCGGCGCAGGCGTCGCTCGAGGTCACGCGTATCCGGTCCGTCACCGGTTCCAGCAATCGCATCGCCCACACCGATCGTCCACCGTTCCGGGCCCCGCACCACACGATCTCTCCGGTGGGACTGGTCGGCGGAGGTGTGCCGCCGAGAGCCGGCGAACTCACGCTCGCGCACCATGGCGTGCTGTTCCTCGACGAGTTTGGGGAGTTCACCCGCCTCACCCTCGAGGCGCTGCGCCAACCCCTCGAAGACCGCACCGTCGTTCTCGCCCGCGGCGGGAGATCCACAGAGCTCCCGACCGACGTGCAGCTCGTGGCGGCAATGAACCCGTGCCCCTGTGGACGCGGCGGTCTCGCCTGCCGCTGCTCGGACGCCGACATCGAGCGCTACCGCAAGCGCATCAGCGGGCCACTGCTCGACCGGATCGATCTCTTGGCGCCGGTGCTTCGTCCCGACCCAGATGACATCCACGAACCAGCGCCATCGTCGGATGCCGTGGCGGCGATGGTGGCGGTTGCCCGTGACCGTCAACTTGCCCGTCAGGGCTGCGTCAACGGGGCGCTGAGCGATCGCGAGCTCCGGGTCCACGGGCGGATTGAACCTGCCGCGACCGCGCTGCTGGATCAGCTCTATGCCCGCGGCACGCTGTCGATGCGCGCGGCACACCGGGTCCAGCGCGTCGCCCGCACGATCGCCGACCTCGCCGGCAGGGAGCGCGTGGACCGCGCGGCGCTCGCGCAGGCATTGACCATGCGACAAGACCTCGTCAGCGACGAACTCGGCGAGGTGGCTGCATGACCATCACGCAGTCCACCACGAATCTCGCGCTGCACGGCGGGGCAGGTATCGACGCCTGCGACCGCTGTCTGGCGCTCTCGCAACTCGCGGTGGTGCTCTGCAGCGTGCCGCTGCTCCGCGGCACCGCCGAGCATGACGACCGCATCAGAACGCCGCAAGACGATCCCCAGCCCTCCGCTCCACTGGCACGTCCACTCGTGTCCACGCATGAGGGCCTCGCGCCGATTCCCAGCGAGCTCGTCCGAGCGGCGCACGGCGTCAGCGCCGAACGAGCTCGGGCGTTGCAACGTCTCTTGACCGGCTGGAGTGCCGACGCAGTCCGCGCGCGCTGCCTTGCCAGCGGCGTTGCCGCAGCCTGCCGCTGCTCGATCGACTACCCCGAGTCACTGCATGCGCTCGCCGACCCACCTCCGGTCCTCTACGTCGCGGGCAACGTGCGGGCCCTCGACCGCTGTCCTGCACACGCGGTGGGCATGGTTGGCACGCGTCGACCCACGCGGGTTGGTCGCGAAGCGGCCCGCACGATCGCGACCGGAATCGCCCAAGTCGGTGGGGTGGTGGTGAGCGGGATGGCCCTCGGCGTCGACGGCGCCTCCCACGAGGGCGCGCTCCAGGGCCGAGGCACGACCATTGCGGTCCTCGCCAGCGGCGCAGACCGACCAAGCCCACCGTCGCATCGGGCGCTCTACCAGCAGATCCTGTCGGCTGGGGCGGTGGTGTCGGAGCTGCCGCCCGGCACCGAACCCTCGCGGCTCACGTTCCCGGCCCGCAACCGGATCATCGCGGCGCTGTCGTCTGCCGTGATCGTGGTGGAAGCGCCGAAGAAGTCAGGCGCGCTCATCACGGTCGACCACGCTCACGACCTCGGTCTCGACGTGTACGCGGTTCCCGGGTCGTTGGCGAGCGTCACGTGCGAGGGCAGCAACAAGCTCCTGTGCGATGGCGCTGGCGGCGTAGTCGACGGCGTCGATTTCATGACGGCTCGCCAGGGCTACCTCGATCCACACCAGGGCGCCAGGCTGCGCCCGGTCGACGTCGATCAGTCGCTCATCCACGATGTGCTGGTCCACGGGCCCCAGTCCCGGCAGGAGCTCCGGCGCGCGGCGTCGAGCCTCGATCCAGCGTGCCTGGAAGCAGCCCTCACCGACCTGGAGCTCTCGGGGTGGGTGGAACGCGGGCTCGACGGGCGCTACCGACTGAAGCGCCCGGCCGTGGCATGACGATGGTCCGCACATCGCCACCGGAGCTGCCCGGCGCGCACGACGGCTGCGACCCGTGCCCGGCGGGGCGCGGCCACGCCGTGCTCCCTAGGATCGCCAGCGTGACCTCCGCGGAGATGCCGTCCCCTCGCCGCACGCCCGTGGCACTGACGATCGCCGGATCAGACTCCGGTGGCGGGGCCGGCATCCAAGCCGACCTGAAGGCGTTTGCCGCAGCTGGCGTGCATGGAGCGTCGGCCATCGCCGCGCTCACGGCGCAGAACACGGTCGGCGTCACCCGCATCGAAGCGGTCAGCCCGGCGATGATCGTCGCCCAGGTCGCTGCCATCGCAGACGACCTCACCATTGGTGCCGTGAAGATCGGAATGCTCGGTTCGACCGACACGATCAACGCCGTGGCCGAGGCACTCGCGCTCCTTCCGGCAGACGTGCCGGTCGTCCACGACCCCGTGATGATCTCGGAATCAGGGGCCCGCTTGCTGCCCGAAGACGCGCTTCAGGCGCTCGTCGAACAGATCGTGCCGCGCGCGACCGTCATCACCCCAAACCTCTCAGAGGCACGAGCGCTGGCTGCCAACACAGGCGCCGGCGTCGAGGCTGAGCTGGATGATGACGACGCGCTGCTGCAGGCACTCCTGGCGCTCGGCCCGGCCTGGGCCATGGTGACTGGCGGCCACCGCGACGAAGCCGTCGACCTCCTGGCGAGCGTGACGGGCGAGCGCCATCGCTTTGCCGGACCTCGCCACCCAAGCGGCGCTGCCCACGGATCGGGCTGCACCCACTCCTCCACGCTCGCCGCGCATCTGGCCCGCGGCGCCAGCGTCCCGGTCGCCGCCGCGGCGGCACGCGAGGCGGCCTCCAGCGCAGTCCTGCACGGCCTGCGCGACGTCGGCGCCGGCGCTGGCCCCGTTGACGTGCTCCGGATTCACGAACGGCGCTGAGTCACGCGACGTTCGTTTGCAGCGGCCGCGCCTTACCGGGCGCGCAGCACCCGAACGTAGAACGGCACCCGCTCCGGCACGGCTCCTGGGCGAGGTGTGGCCGCGATGGTCATCTGGTAGAGCCCCGGCCGCAGTTTGCGGTTGCCGATCTTCGCGCCGACGCGCAGCGTCTTGCGGCCCTTGAAGGGGCGCAGCGGCACCGTGGCCACCGGGAGACCGACGGTCAACCCCTGGCCCTCGACCACGTTCGACACCTCGAGCGCCATCTCCGATTCACGCCACGTCTCGATCAAGAACTCTGCCTCACCGCGCCGCGCACTCGCGTACTTCGGATTGGTCCGGCGGCTCGTCAGCACCCGGCGGCTGCCGGCCGTCACCTTCTTGATGATCGGCGGGAAATCTTGCTTCAGCGACGGGTCGATCGGGGGTTGGGCCGTCTGCAGCACGACCGGCGCGGCCGCAGGTTGCTGCGGGATGACGACCGCCTGTGGGAGAAACGGCGGGACGACGACCGGAGCAGGACCAGGCGGCTCCACGACAGGCGGGACAGGAAGCGGCGGCTCGCCGTCGTTGGAGTCGGTCGGCGCTTCGCCCAGTCGTATGGCCGGCTCGACCGTGATCGTCCGCAGCACGGTGACGCCGGTCACGTCACTGACGGCGAGCTTGACCTGCTGTGCCGCATCGCTCGCGAACCGGTGCAGCACGACCGGGCCATCGATCTTGGTGCCGTCAGCAAGCGTCCACTGGAACCGCAGGCGAGCCTCTTCGAGGGGATCTGGATCAAAGCCCTCGCCGACCAGCGCGGTCAGTCCGCGATTGCCCAACGTCAAGAAGTTCGCCGACACATCTTCCGGCGGCGTGAGTTGGTACTCGAGCGCGCCGATATCGCCCGGCAGGCCCTGCCCGACCTGCACGAACCGCGCACCGCCCATCAGGTCGCGCTCACCGGCCGGCGCCGGCACTGCGGCGTCCGACACGGCGTCCACCAGGGGCGAGTCCCAGACTGGGCGCAGGTCGCCCGCAGCCTCATCGCGCCATTCAAGTGCGCCGATTCTGCGCTCGGTCTCGACCAGGTCACAGCCGGTCTCGGCGGTGTTCCCCCCGACGCGATACACGCCGCTGACCGTCACGTTCGTCTGCGCCGACACACTGCCGGCGCAATTCACCGCCGCCACCTGCGAGCCGAGCGAGAGCAGGCCGCGCGCTCGGACGGTCAACGGCGAGGTTCCCGCGCCGGGCCGCACGCGCAAGCCGATGCTCGAGGCGGCGCCAGAGAGCGTCGTCTGGCCGAGGTCAACCGTGAGCGAGCCCGACGCCGCCGACGGGCCGGTCACGTCGACCAGCTGACCCGCTCCCGAGGACCCGTCGACCACACTGCTCCACAGCACCGCGCGCAGCGCATTGCCGCCGCCGCGCACCTTGACCACCGGGACCGCGGCGCTCGTGCCGGGCGACGTCACCGTGGTGGAGTCCACCGTCACATTTCCGAGGGTGGTGCCGGACGCATCGCCGACCACCTCAAGCGGGGAGGTCCCGCCGGTGATCGTCGAGTCAAGGACCTGCGATCCGTTGCTGGCCCGCACCCCGGGCGCTTCAGTGGCAGCCGACTGCACGCGCACGTCCTGCATGACCGCGGGCGTCGGCGCTGGCGCCGGGGCGGGGGAGGGCGGCACCGCCGAGGGACTCAGGCGCACGGCGGTGGCCTTCGACGTCGAGGTCGACGCCGGCACCGTCACGCTCGCATCACGCAGCAGACTGCCACGCTGCAGATCAACCACCGAGAGCGTGGTCGACGTCTGACCGGACGCCTTCAACACGAAGTCCACACCACTGATCCCGCCGGCCGTCGGCGTCTGCGCCGACGAGACGCGCAGCAGAGGAATCGGCGCGCCGCTGTTGGTGACGACGGCGCGGCCCTCAGCCGGCCCGGCCACGGTCGGCGCCGCCAAGCTCGTGAGGACGACCGTCTGCGACACCGCGTACTCGCGAGCCGCAAGCTGAATCACCGCCCGGAAACCTGCGTTGGTCCGGCCCTCCGTCGAGATCGCGCTCGCAGCCTCGACGAGTTCGGCGCCATCGCGAGGCGAAAAGGTATTGCCGGTGCGCGGAACCGCCGACCAACCGGCGGCCGGCAACAGCAGGGACGACGCGAGGACCGCGGCGCACGTGGGGACAACACGCCAGCTCACCCACCGACGGTATCGAAAACCGGACCTTTGGCCAACGGCGTGCGGCTACGCGGCAGCGGGATCGTCGCCCCACGCCCGGCGCCAGACCCGCGCGAGGACCACGGCAGCTACCGTCGCCCGTCGACGCGGCGGCGCGACTGCGCGACCTTCTTGGGAGAAGGTGTTGGCTCAGCGGCGAGGAGTTCCTCCACGGCTGCTGCTTCCGCGGCGGAGAGCTCAGGCGCGTCCGCATCAGGCAGCTCACCCGTCTCGGCGGCCAACACCGGGCGCGGCGCAAGGCGGCGATCCGCCCAGACCTCGCCCTCGACCTTGGGGACGCGCGCCAGCTCCTCAAGCCGTTGCACGCCGGCCGTCGAGGACCGCACCGAGTCCGCGGTGCGCGTGAGGAAGGCATTCACGTCGGCGTTGAACCGAGCGGGCCGCTCGAACATCGCAACATGCCCGGTGTCCTCGTAGATGATCGCCTCGGACTGCTCGATGTCTCGGCTCCACAGGCGAAGATCGCCACTGGGCACGATCCGGTCGTTGCGGCCCCACACCAGCAGCGTGGGCATCTCCACGCGCTCCAGCTCATCCTGCAGATCGCAGTTTCCGATGGCGTGCACCGCCGGGGCGAATCCAGCAGTACCGGCGCCCACCAGCTGGCGCTGCACCAGCGGACCGGGCAGCCGCTCGGGATACCGGCAGACCACGCCCAGCAGCGCCCGGCGCAGCGGAGCGCTCTTCGAGAGCGGGTCCGACCCAAGGCTCGCGGACCGCGCACCGGCGTTGTAGAGCCAACCGAACGTCTTCAGCACCCACAGCACCTGCGGGTTGCGCGCAATGTCGATGGTGATCCCGGCCGGGCTCACGAGGACGAGTCGGTCAACGAGCTCAGGGTGCTCGAGGGCGAGCTTGGTGGCGATCTGGCCACCCATCGAGTTGCCGATCAGCGTCGCCGTCTCGAGATCGAGCTTGTGCATCATCGCGATGAGCACGTCGCAGTAGAGCCCGATCGTGAGCTCGGCGCTCGACAACGGCGACCGACCGAACCCGGGCAAGTCCATCGCAATCACGCGGTGCTCGCGGGCCAGCTGGGGAATGTTCTCCAGCCAGTTCATCCAGTTTCCGGACAGCCCATGGACCATGAAGACCGTCGGCCCGGCACCGACATCGACGTAGTTGACGGGACGACCGAACACCTCGACTTGGCGCTCGAGCTGTTCCCATGGGACGTCTTGCCACGCCGAACGGCCCACCGGTCCGTACTGAAGGCGGGGCGCGAGACGGTCGACTGGGGGAGTCGGACTCATAGCTTTAGGCTACTGAGCGTGCTCGTCGCCATCGACGTCGATTCCACGCTCCACGACTACTGGGAGCAGTTCAGCGCCGCCGCGCTGCGGCTCCACGGCGTCCATTTGCCCTACGCCGATCAACGCGCCTGGCGCGTCGATGCGCTCACACCCGAGCAGGTGAACGAGGTCGTCGAGGCCACCCACGCCGATGAAGCCATCGAGTCGGCCATCGCCTACCCGGGCGCGGCCGAGGCCGTCCAACGATGGAAAGCCGAAGGCCACGAGATCCTCATCACCACGCACCGCCGGCCCGAGGCCCACGCCGTGACCGCTCGCTGGCTGGAACGGCAAGAGATTCCGTTCGACGGGCTGCGGTGTGGATGGAAGAAGGTCGATCACTGCAGCGACGTCGGGGTCGCCCTGCTGATCGACGACGCCCCCGAGAATCTTGAGGGCGCCCTCGCTCGCGGGATCGCCGTGGCCACCATCCGCCACCCGTGGAACCACGACCTGCTCCAGCAGCGCCCCGAGATCACCCACGGCGACGACTGGCACGCCCTCGCCAGCGGGCTGCGCCCACTGCTGGGCTGGCCGACCTCCCCCTAAGGCGTCACCCGACCGACCGGTTTCGAATACCGGCGGTCATAAACTCTGATCGGCGCCGTGGCCCCTGTCCGCTCCGGCGTGTACCTTTTCGCACGTGCGGCGTTGGGTCTTGGCATCTGGAGTACTCGCGGTCACCCTCGTGGCCTCCGGAGGCGTCGTGGCTGGACTGCACGCAGCAACCTCCGGCAAGATCGCCGAAGGCGTGCACGTCGGCGACGTCGACCTCGGCGGACTCACCCCAGAGCAAGCCAAAGCCCGCCTCGAAACCGACTACCTCGCGCCGCTCCAGCAGCCGGTCGTCGTCGAACGCCGCGGCAAGCGCTTCCAGCTCTCTGCCAAAGAAGCCAAAGTCTCCGCCGACCTCGACGCCGCCGTCGGCGTCGCCGTCAAGGCATCCGAATCCGACGCATTCAGCTCCGCCTGGCGCACCGTCAGCGGCACCAAACTCGACGAGAACATCCCCGTCCCCGTCACCTACTCCGACGACGCCGTCCTGCGCTTCGTCGACCGAGTCCGCCGCAACATCGACCGCGCACCCAAAGAAGCGTCGGTCACCTTCTCCAAAACCCAGCCCATCCTCAAGGGCTCCCAGACCGGCATGGCCGTCGACCGCCCCAAGCTCCGCAAACTCGTCGCCGCCGCCGTCGACGAGCCAACGCGCCAGCCGATGCTCGTCCCCGTTCGCACCACCAAGCCGAAATCGACCGAATCGGCACTCAAGAAGCAACACGGCACGATCATCACCGTCGACCGCACCACCAACGAACTGCGGCTCTTCAAAAACTTCAAACTCGCCAAGAAATACCGCGTCGCCGTCGGCGCACAAGGCCACGAAACACCCGCCGGGACCTACACGATCAACGACAAACAGGTCAACCCCTCCTGGCACGTCCCACTCTCAGACTGGGCCGGCAGCCTCGCCGGAACCGTCGTCCCGCCCGGCCCATCCAACCCCATCAAAGCCCGCTGGATGGGCTTCTTCGACGGCGCCGGCATCCACGGCACCTCCGACCGCGGCTCCATCGGCTCACCAGCCTCACACGGCTGCGTCCGCATGCTCGAAGAAGACGTCATCGACCTCTACGACCGCGTACCCCAAGGCTCCACCATCCACGTCGTCTGAGG
>JAEMRF010000039.1:14093-15604 GCA_016463515.1 Solirubrobacteraceae bacterium
CTACTCCGGCAGGCCGATGGCCTCGACGGGAACTTCTTCCCAGCCGCGGCTCAAGAGCAGGGAGTGGTGGTCGCAGTGCCGAAAGGTCAGCGTGCCAAGGTAGATGCCCCGCTCCTGCTTCCTCAACGCCGCGTACCACATCATCTGCGCATCGCTCGGTGCGTCGATCTTGTGCCACGGCAGCGCCGGATCGACGCCGTGCTCGGCGAGCTCGGAGTCGACGAGCTGCTGGAGCGTCGCAATCGTCCCCTCATGCACATGGATGTAGAACACCGCCACGGAGCCGAGGCTACCGATCCCGCAGCCATCCGCGACGCGTGGTCGGCGGCAGGGGTCCTCCTGGACGGCGACCTCGGCCGCCGCGGCCTCGCGCCACGCACCAGGCGTGCCTACCGCGCCGACCTGGACGACCTCGCCACCTGGGCAACCGCTCGCGACCTGCTGCCGAGCGCCGTCGCGCTGCCCGACCTGCGCCGCTACGTCGCCGGCCTCACCGAGCGGGGCCTGGCGCCCGCCACGATCGCCCGGCGCGTGGCCGCGATCCGCGCCCTCTTCGGCGTGCTCCGCGAACACGGCCTCATCGAGGCCAGCCCCGCGCAACGCCTCGGCGCCCCCAAACGCGGCGACTACCTGCCCCGCGTGCTGTCGGCTCCCGACGCAGGTCGCCTGCTCGACGCCACCGGCGGCGCCGGACCACTCGGCCTGCGCGACCGCGCGATGTTCGAGCTCGCCTACGGCTGCGGCCTGCGAGCCGAGGAGCTCGTCGGGCTCGACGTCGGCCACCTCGACATCGATCGCGAGACCCTCCGCGTGCACGGCAAAGGCGACAAAGTCCGCGCCGTCCCCGTCGGCGAGCCAGCGCTCCTGGCCTGCGTCGCGTGGCTTCAGCGTGGTCGACCGCGGATTGCAACCGAACCTGCAACCGGTCCTTTGCTGCTCTCCCGCACGGGCCGCAGGCTGTCGACGTCTGACGTGCGTCGGCGCCTGACCCGGTGGGTCGAACGCGCCGAAATTGAGGGCGGTGCGGTGTCTCCGCATGCCCTGCGTCACTCCTATGCCACGCACCTGCTCGACGGCGGTGCGGACCTCCGCGCGATCCAAGATCTGCTTGGTCACGCCTCGATCGCCACCACGCAGGTCTACACTCGTGTGGAGTCGCGCCGCGTGCGCGAGGCGTACGCCCGATCCCACCCTCGGAGCTAACGCCTTCCCGGCGCCCTTCCCAATCACCATGGCCAACCCGACCAAGACCGTTGAGCTGCGCGACCTCTGGCGCCGCTACAAGCAGAACGACGACCGCCGCGCTCGCGAGAGCCTGGTCATCGCCTACTCGCCCTTGGTGAAGTACATCGCCGGCAAGATCGGCGCCTCGCTGCCCTCACATGTCGAGGAAGCCGACCTGATCTCCTACGGGCTGGTCGGCCTGATCTCCTCGATCGAGCGCTTCGACCCCAAACGCGACATCAAGTTCGAGACGTTCGCCAACGCCCGCATCCGCGGCGCCATCATCG
>JAEMRF010000307.1 GCA_016463515.1 Solirubrobacteraceae bacterium
GCGTTGCTCTCGATCCTCGCGGCGTGGGTCCTCGCGATCCGCGTCGCGTCGACGGTCATGCGCCGCGAAGACTCCGTGAGTCGAGCCACGGCCCTTCGGGTGGGCGTCGTGGGGACGCTGTTCGCCACGGCCTTCGCCCTCACGACCCCACCGTTCATGGCGGCCGACGAACCCGTGCACCTGCAATACACGCAGCTGCTGGAAAGCCGGCAAGCGTTGCCCCAAACCGTCGAGCAGCGCGGCGACGTCACGTCGGCGCAGGCCCAGCTCCTCCTCGGTGCAGCGGCAACGAGCTTGGTGCAGTTCAGTCCCGATCGCCGCACGCCTTGGGGGTACCCCGAAGACAGAGCGCTCGACCAGCAGCTCGATCGGCTCCCGTCAGGCGACGCCCAGGACTCCTTCACGAACGCCTCGAGTCAGCCTCCCGCCTACTACGTGGGCGGCGCACTCGTGCAAGCTGGATCGGGCGGCTCCGTCCTGGACCGCATCCTGGTCCTTCGCTTGTATTCGGCGTTGCTGTTCGGTTTGGCCGTTGCGGGCACGGTCATGTTTGCGCGCGAAGCCGTCCCACGGGCTCGCGGACTGGCCGTTGCAGGCGGGATCATGCTGGCCGCCCTCCCGATTGCGGCGTTCGTCGGGGGGAGCATCAACCCGGATGCCCTGCTGGCGGCAGCTTCGGCGTGGACGCTCGCCGTCCTCGCACGCATTCTGCGCCGCGGCGTGACGATGCGGCGCAGCCTCGCGCTCGGCGCGCTCGTCGGGCTCGGGTTGCTCTCGAAACTCACGTTCGCGGCCTTGCTGCCTGCCATCGCTCTCAGCGCCGCCGTCGTGATCTACCGCGGCTGGCGCCGCCACGAGCTACGGGACGCCCTGCTCTGCACCGCGGCAGCCGCCGGCCTTGCGGTGCTGATCGCGGCGCCGTACTTCGGCTGGGCGGCGCTCAGCGGTCGGGGCGTCGTCTTCGGACCTCCCGGCCCTCCCGCGCCGGCCACCTCGCTCCGCGAGACGCTGACCTACGCCATCGATCTCTACGTCGGAGCGTTCGGCCCCATCCAGGACCGCATCGAAGGCAGCGGTCCTTGGCAGATCTGGTTGGGCGGGCTCACCGGACGGCTCGGCTGGCTCGACTTCGGCGTCCCGGATGCGTGGGTGCGCAGGATCGCCGTGGTCTGGGGTGCACTCTTCGTGTTGGCCGTCGCCGGGGTCCTTCGCTCTGCACGGGCGAGGCGCGCCATCCCCGTCGACGCCGTGGTCTACGGCCTCGCAGCAGCCAGCTTGATGTTCGTGATTGCGCAGGCTGGTCTGACCGCCCGCCTCGGCGGGACGCCTGGCTTCGAGCAGGCGCGCTATCTGCTGCCGATCGCGGCGCTCGGCGTCGGCGGGGTCGCGTTGGCCCTCCGCCAGCTTCCCGGCACGCGAGTGCGCGATTGGGCCGCCGCCGGCGTGGTGGTCTTTGGCCTCGTGAACGGCACGGCGGCGTATCTGATCACGGTGGGCCGCTACTTCGCCTGATCCGCGGTGGCGCCAGGAACTCGAGCAGCTGCGTCTGGAGGCAGCTAGCGCGTGGGCGCGATCTCGATCCAGTCGAGCGTCTGCCGACAGAGCGCGCGGGCGTCGTCAGGATCCACTCGCCGTACGGTGGTCACGCCCAGCGGGTCGGGCACCGTGACCGTCACCGGTCCCCATCGGTCGCGACGGTTGCCCCACCCGGCGCGAGGCTGCTTGCGCGGGCGTTCGAGCGTCAGGCGAACATCGCCACGTGCGTCCGTGCGAACGGTCGTCAGGCGCGTGGGTGAGGCGTACGGATTGAGTTCCTGCGGCCCAAGCTCAGAACGCACGCCGTTGGCGGTCACCGTGACCGTCCGTGACGCGCTGATCTCGCTCCACACCGCCACTGGGACGTTCGGAGCGGGCCCGCGGAGGGTCAGTTCCAGCCGCCCGCCACCGTACGGCCGGACGAGCCGTTCATCGCGAGGATCGACGCTCCATCCAACGGGCAACTCGGTCTCGCGCAGCGGCACGGAGCTTGCGACCGGTCGACTGGCGACCACCAGCTCCTCGCCAGCTGCCACGCCGGCTGTGAGCTCACGCACCTGTTGACACGTGGGCTGTGCTTGACCGCCCGTATCGGCGGTACCCAGCAGGAGCCGGGCGCGCGGCACCGGCAGACGATCGTCACGGCCCCATACCTCGTAGTACCGGCCTGACCATTTGCGGACGAAGTTGCTCGGTGGGCGGCTGGCACCGCCGCCTGGGCGCACGAGCAGCAGCCGCATCGACTCCACGCCGCCGAGTTCCAGTTCGTCCATATCGCTGGTGACCCCGAAGGTGCCGCCTGTGACCAGTCCGCCAAACGGATCGTTGGCCAACTTCACGGGAACGTCGCGCAGGACGTGTCGGACGTATTCCTCGAACTCGGCAACGCCCATCGGGCCTTGGCCGGCGAAACGCTCGTTGATGCTGGCGAGCTCGTCGTACCGCGCTGACGGAACGGGGCCGACCTCGCGTGCCGCGAGCGCCGCGGAGCCGCCGACGCCCGCTCCGACCGCAAGCAGGACCAACAGGCCGGCGATCGGTGGGCGTCCGAAGCGAGGCAAGGCTGCGGCGCCCACGCCCGTGAGCGCGAGAATCGCCGGGCCGAGGATCACGAGGGCCTTGGCGTCGGCCCACGGCGAGCCGCGGTCGATGGTGATCCACGCGCCGATCGCCGTGCCGAGTACCCAGCCGAGCAGCGGTACTGCGGCTCGGCTGCGCGCCGCGCGGAGGGCAAGGGCTGCGAGTCCAACGAGCGCGAGGAGCCCTGCGAGGGTGCCGAGCGCCCGTGTGGACTGCCAGTGCTGGGCGCTGGAGCGGAAGTCCGGGCCGAGCCACACACCCAAGGCCTGCCGGAGCGGCAGCGAACCACTGAGGTTGCCCAGCTCCGTCTGCGTCGTGAGCGAGACGGCCGACACTTCCAGGTACTCGCGCAGCCCGACGAAGGTCGGCGCCGCGAGCACCACCGTGGCCAGGATGGCCGGGGCGATGACGGTTGCCAGGCGGCGAACTGGCTGCTGGCGGAGCAACGGAACTGCGACGACGAGCGCCAGTGGCGCCAGGAAGATCCCGCCCGCGACGCCCACCACTCCGAGCGTCGCGGCGGCTGAGATCGCGGCAGGCAGGAGCCTGCGCACCGTGGGTGGATCGTCGCTGCGCAAGACCGGGACCACCGCAGCCGCCGTGGCGGCCAGGAACGTGATCGCAAGCATCTCCTTGAGGCTGGCCGTGATCGCGAAGTTGAACGTGAGCTGCGGGAACGCCGCCAGCAGCGCGCCACCGGCCCGCAAGACGCGGTGCTCGACGATCGGCGTGAGGAGCGCCCAGACCGCCGAGGCGGTGCCGGCCATCGCCAGCGAGATCAGGGGATGCAGGAGGTGGATCGGGTCCTGCCCCGTGGTGGCCGATAGGGCACCAAGGAGCGCCGCTCCGGCCGCCGGATAGCCGTTCTCGTAGTACGTCTCGAAGAACGTGCGAAAGGCGCCGTCCTGCTCGGCGAACCGCGATGCAGAGCCCAGCAACTGGTCGGCACCGACGAGATGGATGACGGGATCGCCGATCGTCGTATATCCACCGACCGTGGCCTGCCCGGTCGTCGCGATCGCCAAGAGGTAGACCAGCAACGTGAGACCGACGACCGCGACGCCGAGTGGGTCAGCCCCCCGAATCCGCGGCGCCAGATCGAGCAGACCAGCGACGCAGAGGACCGCGATGACGGCCACCACCGCAGCGCCCGGGAGCCCGACCCAGGCAGCCAGCGCCGCCAGGGCGCAGGTCGCCGCGAGCCCGACTGGCAGCACGAGCGCCAGCGGAAGGCGGGCTCCCGCGGCGCGGCTGAGCACCGCGGCGGCTCCGGCCGCGGCGAGCGCCGCGACGAGCAGTCCCGGCGCCCAAACGAGAAGCGCGTTGATCACTCGGAGCG
>JAEMRF010000308.1:0-1245 GCA_016463515.1 Solirubrobacteraceae bacterium
GGCCGTGGTGAAGGGCTGGGTGGTGAGTTCCCGGTCAACAAGACGGCGGCCGTGGCCAGAATCACCCCAGAGATGGTCGACGACTCGTGGAGGCTGCAGGTGATCGCCGGCGATCGCACCGTCGAGCTCAGCAGGTCAGACCTTCAAGCCATGACGCAGCGCACGGAAGACCTCCCGATCGCCTGCGTCGAAGGGTGGTCGAGCATGCAGACGTGGACGGGTGTGCGGCTCATGGACCTCGCCGCGCTCGTCGACGCCAAGGACCCGGCCACCATGCAAGTGGTGTCGCTGCAGCCTCAAGGCGCGTTCAAGCGGGCCACCATCGGCCGCCGCCAGGTCGCCGACGACCGCTCGCTGCTTGCACTGCAGGTGGCCGGCGCCGATCTCTCCATGGATCACGGCTACCCGGCGCGGCTGATCGTGCCGGCGCTGCCCGGCGTCCACAACACCAAGTGGGTCTCGTCGGTGGAGTTCGCATGAAGGTGTTCTCCAAGGCCTACGGGGCAGGGCCGCTGCACCTGCTGGGGCACGCAGCGCTGGTGCTCGTGGCGGCCTGGGCGCTGTCGATCATGTTCCGGCCCGAGTTTGCGCCGCAGCCGCTGAACCTGGTCCTCTGGCTCCTGGGCGGCGCCGTCATCCACGATTTCGTGCTCCTGCCGGCCTACAGCGCCGTGAACATCGGCGCGACGCGTCTTCTGGGTGCCTCGACGTCGATCAACTACCTGCGGGCGCCGCTCATCGCGTCGTTGGTGCTGCTGCTCGCATTCCTGCCACGGATCCTGAACCGCCAGCCGCAGAACTTCGAGCGGGCGCTGGGCCATGCGCCGCCGGACTTTCTCGGCCGCTGGCTCCTCGTGACCGCCCTGCTGTTCGCCGCGTCGGCGCTGGTCTGGGGTGTGCGGCGCGTGCGGCATCAGGGGCTGAATGCATGAGCCCGTGGAGCGCGGGCGCCTCGGTTCTTGCGGGCGCGCCGACGTCGAGCTAGCGGTCGGGCGAGGCCGGGTTCGCGAGCAGCTGCAGTTGGCCTTCGGTGCGGCCAGCGACCAGCACGTCGCCGGACTCCGGGTCCACGGCAACCGAGTTGGGTTGGCGCACCGTCGGGATCCGCTGCAAGATGTGCGGGCGACCGTGCAGGCCGAACTCGACGAGCTCGTTGCGCGCAGTGAGCGTGACCCACAGCCGTTTGCGGGTCTCGTCGGTGGCGACGCCGTAGGGTGCCCCGGCAACGTAGACCCGTCGCGAGAG
>JAEMRF010000308.1:1345-3921 GCA_016463515.1 Solirubrobacteraceae bacterium
GGTGGTGGGGTCGACGCCGATGCCCTCCGGCAAGGTGCCCTGGCCCAAACCCATGACCTCACCCGCGGGCGGGGGAGACGCGACGGGAGATCGGTCCGGGCCGCTTGGAGGCGGGAGCTCGGCGACGGTCGCCGACCCGCAGCCAGCGAGCGCCGCGGTCGCCACTGCGGCGACGATCACCACGGCCCGCGTCATCCGAGCGTCATTCGTGACGGGCGTTCGCGGCATAAGGTGAGCATCGCATGACCGCCGTACCAGCAGAGCGATCCCACGAGCGAGTTTCGCGGATCGTCATCGCCGTGGTGGGTGCGGTCGCGGTGGCCGTCATCCTCCTCGGGCTCGTGTGGCGCCTGCGGGACCGTTCCTTTGGCACGGCCACGTCGCCGTTCGTCTCGGGGTGGTTGCCGCAGGTCGACCCGGTCGGTGCCGCGTTTGCCGTCGCGGCCGGGGTGGTGCTCGTGCTGACCGGCCCGCGCCTTGCTGCGGTGCGATGGTCACCCCCCGCGATCGCCCTTGCGCTCTACGTACTTGCGCTCGGTACGGGGCTGGCGATGAACGTGGCCCGCGAGGGCATCACGGGTTGGACCCATATCTTTGACCTGGAAGGCGGGACCAGTCAATCCCACGCCATCAACGAGTACCTGCCAGGGTTGCCGACGCTGGAGAACGGCATCGCGAACTACCTGGATCGGTTCGCCGAAGTGGTGCCGTCGCAGTCCGTCAACGTGGCGGGCCACCCGCCGGGGCCGCTCATCCTCGCAACCTGGCTCGGGGCGACCACGGCCGGCTCACTGGCGGCGCTCGTGATCCTGATCGGGACGCTCTGCGCACCGCTGACCTACCGCCTGGCGTGGACGCTCTCAGGCGATGAAACGATCGGTCGGGTGGCCGGCCTGCTCTGCGCGGCGTCGCCGCTCACGCTGCTCGTCGGCGTCACGTCGTTCGATTACGCCTATGCCGCGTTCGGTGCGCTCGCGGCATGCGGGCTCGTTGCCCGCAGCTGGCGCTGGAGAACGTTCGGTCTGGCGGCGTTCGCTGTCGCGTCGATGATGACGTGGGCACTGCTCGGCGTAGGGGCATGGGCGGCGCTGGTGGTGTGGCAGCGCGACGGCTGGCGCAAGGCCGCCGTGATCGCCGCGCTGAGCGGCGCGTCCGTCGCGCTGCTTCAGGGAGCGCTGGCGGCGCGTTATGGGTATGACCCGATTGGCACGCTGCGCGCGACCGAGCAGGTCTACCGCGACTCACTGGCCCAGGTGCGGCCGTACTGGTTCTGGTTGCTGGGCTCGCCCGTCGCCTGGGGCGTGATGCTCGGGCCGGTGATCGTGGCTGCCGTGCTGCGGGGCGTGGTCGCGCGGCGCGACGCCGCCGTGGCGGTGGCGGCGGTGGTGGCGATCGCCGCGATCGGGGGGTTCACGAAGGCGGAGACCGAACGGATCTGGCTGTTCCTGGTGCCGCTTGCCTGCGCGGCCGCGGCCCCGTATCTGCGTCGACCGCTGCGCCCAGTGCTGGCATTCCTCGTGGCGCAGGCGCTCGTGGTGCAGCTGCTCATGAACACGGTGTGGTGACCGCCGGTGCTTCGCGATACAACCTCGGCCATGCGCATTGGGATCATCACGGGTTCAGGGACCTACGCACTGCCGGGCTTTGCCGCCGAGGCAGCGCAGGAGGTCGTGACCGAGTTCGGGCCCGTCACGCTCACGCACGGCGCGCTCGCCGGGGCCGACATCGTGCACGTGTCGCGGCACCTCCCAGGCCACGCCCGCCTGTCGAATCACGTCACGCATCAAGCCAACATCTGCGCCCTGCGTGACGCTGGGGTCGACGCGATCCTCGCAGTCACGGTGTGCGGCGCGGTGGATCCCACGGTGCCGCTCGGCACCCTGGTTGCGTTCGACGACCTGCACTTTCTCTCCAACCGCCTGCCGGACGGCTCCCTCTGCACGCTGCACACCGAGCCCGGCCGGCCCGGGCGCGCCCACTGGGTCTACGGTGGCCCGTTCTCGCCCGAGCTGCGTGCGGCGCTCCTGCACGGCGCCGCCGAGGGCGGCTTCGAGATTCGCGACGGCGGGTGCTACGGCCACGTCGACGGACCGCGGTTCAACACCGCCGCCGAGATTCGCAGCCTGGCATCGGTCGGCGTCACGGCCGTCAGTCAGACCGGCGGTCCGGAGACCGTGCTTGCGGGAGAGGCCGGCGTTCCGTATGCCCTGCTCGGCTACGCCACCGACTACGCCAACGGCGTGCACGACGAAGCCACGCCGGTCGAGGAGCTCGTGCGCCTCATCGAAGCCAGCAAAGCCGTGCTTGCCGGCACGCTCACGGCCGCTGTCGCCCAGCTGGTGGCGGGTCCGGCCGCGCTGCCGCGCGTCGGCAGCGAGATCGTCATGGGTTAGACCGCGAGGCGCGGCTCACGCTCGGGTTGGTGGCGAGAACGAGTTTCTCTGTCGAGTCACGTACCCACCGGCACGAGGCCGCTCGCGACCCGACAGAGAAGTTCGGCTAACGCACCGCGGCGGTCCAATGCTGGAAGAACCGCCGCGGTGCGCCCCCGCGACCCCCCGGCCGCAGGGTGCCCC
>JAEMRF010000309.1 GCA_016463515.1 Solirubrobacteraceae bacterium
TCGGCCAGCGAGGCCGCGAGCGCCGCGACGGCGCCGTCGACGAGCCGCTTGCCCTCTTCGGTGCTGCTGAGCGTCGGGTCGCCGATATGACCCTCGGCCGAGATGTCGTTGCTGCGCCAGCCGAAGGGCACCGAGCCGCCGAACTTCACGTGCTCGCGAGCGGCCATCTCCTCGGGGATCGCCCGCGTGGCGAGGCTCAGATCGACGAGATCTGGCCGCAGGTGCAGCATCATCGAGGTCTCGTCGCGGCCGCCGTGCACGCCCATCCCGAGTTCTGACTCGTCCGACGCGCCGCCCGAGTCGCGCGGCTGGTGGGGGTGCAGCAGGAACGTCATCAGGTCGTGGTGGCGCCGGAGCTCGCGGTTGGCGACGGCCAGCAGCTGCGTGTTCCCGCCGTGGCCGTTGACGAACGCCAGGCGCCGCGTCGGCAGCATCGCGATCGAGCGACCGAGGTCGTCGAGCACCGCCAAGAGCGTCGTCGCGCTGAGCCAGACCGTGCCCGGAGCCCAGTCGTGCTCGTCGCTCTTGGTGTAGGCCAGGGGCGGCAGCAGCCACAGATCCAGCTCGTCGCCGTGGCGCTCCACCACGAGCTTCGCGATGTCATTCGACAGGACGAGGTCGGTCGAGAGCGGCAGGTGCGGACCGTGCTGCTCAATCGCGCCCATCGGCTGGATCACGACCGAGTTCGGCCCGAGTCGTTCAGCGATCTCGGGGGCGCGCAGCTCGTGCAGCAGGCGCCCGCTCATCGGGCACTCCTGCCCGGCGCGCTCGCGGATCGAAGGGGGCGGGAAGGCAAGCAAAGGCGCGTCACGGGGTGCCCGGAACGTAGCAACCGAGATGCGCCAGATCGTGGTCTTCCGGGCCATCTTGGACCCGCGGACAATCGTTTGCGTAGGCCGTTGGCCCCAGGTCCAAGATTTCTGACAGGCCCTCGCCGCGCCCCTACTGTCCGGCCGGAATGACGACCGTCCTCCTCAGCGGTGGCCTCTCGCCGGTGGGCGAGCGCCTCGATCTGCGATGCGATCCCGCGACCGGGCTGATCGCCGCTGCGGCGCCTGCGCTGGAGCCGATCGCCGGTGAGACGGTCGTGGACTGCACGGGCAAGGTGCTGCTGCCCGGGCCGGTCGAGCCGCACGCCCATCTCGACAAGGCGCTCAGCGCGGGCCGCGCCCCAAACCCCACGGGCGACCTCCCCGGCGCCATCACCGCGTGGCGCGCCTACCGCCCGCAGCTCGACCACGCCGACATTCTCAGCCGGGCCCGTGAAGCTGCCCTCGAGCTCGTCGCCCACGGCACCACCACGATCCGCAGCCACGTCGACGTCGGCGACGGCATCGGCCTACGCGGCATCCAGGCGGTGGCCCAGGTGCGCGACGAGCTGCGCGCCCAAGGACTCGCCGAGCTGCAGGTCGTCGCACTGATCTCCCCGCCGCTCTGCGGCACCGACGGCGAAGCCATGCGCGCGTTGCTGCGCGAAGCCATGACGGCAGGCGCCGACGTGGTCGGCGGATGCCCACACATCGAGCCCGACCCGGCCGAGGCCACCCGCGAGCTCGTCGCGATCGCCGCCGACCTCGGCCTCCCGATCGACCTGCACGTCGACGAGACCCTCGACCCGCGCATCCTTGGCCTGCGCGCCTACGCCGCCGAGGTCTCCGCGGCGGGCGCCGCGATCCCCGGCGCCGTGGCCGGGCACTGCGTCTCCCTCGGCGTCCAAGAGCCCGAGATCCAGGCGCAGGTCGCCGCGGAGGTGCGCGACGCGGGCATCGCCGTCGTCACGCTCCCGCAGACCAACCTCTACCTGCAGTCCCGCGATCGCCCGGTCAGCACGCCACGCGGCCTCACCGCCGTCAAGGCCCTGATGGACGCCGGCGCCTGCGTGTGCGCGGGCGCCGACAATGTGCGCGATCCCTTCAATGCCGTCGGCCGCTCCGACGCCCTTGAGACGGCCTCGCTGCTCGTGATGGCCGCCCACCTCAGCCCCGCCGAGGCGTGGCACCTGTGCTCCAACGCCGGGCGCCAGGCGCTCAAGCTCCCAGCGGTCAATCTCGCCGCCGGCGACCCAGCCGAGGTGTTGGCCGTGCGCGGCAGCTCCCTGGCCGACGCGATCGCCCGCAGCAGCGAGGACCGCGTGGTCGTGCACCGCGGCGCGGTCGTTGCGACGACGACCGTCACCACCACCTTCCAGCCCCCCGCTGCCGACGGCAGCTCGCCCCCCGCCAACCTCTCGCCGACTCTGGTGCCCGCTTCATGACTGCACCCGCCACGACCCGCGTCCCGGTGAAGACCGCCGGGCAGGGTATGACCTTTTCGAACATCTCGATGCACTTCCCCGACGGCACGCACGCCGTCGACGACGTGTCGTTCTCGATCGGCCCCGGCGAGTTCGTCTCGGTCGTGGGGCCATCGGGCTGCGGGAAGTCGACGCTGCTGAAGATGGCCTCCGGGCTGCTGCCCGCCACCGGCGGCGAGCTGACCGTCGACCGCGGCCACCTGGGCTACGTGTTCCAGGACGCAACGCTGCTGCCGTGGCGCACGGTCGAGGAGAACGTCGAGCTGCTGGGCGAGCTGGAGGGCGTGTCCAAGAAGGAGCGCAAAGAGGCCGCCAAGCAGGCCATCGAGCTGGTCGGCCTGAACGGTTTTGAAGACAAGTACCCCAAGTCGCTTTCGGGCGGCATGAAGATGCGCGCCTCGCTGGCGCGCGTGCTCACGCTCAAGCCCGGCACCTTCCTCTTCGACGAGCCGTTCGGCGCACTCGACGAGATCAGCCGCGAGCGCCTCAACGACGAGGTCCTGGATCTCTTCGCCAAGCAGCAGTTCGCGGGTCTCTTCATCACGCACTCGATCCAGGAGGCCGTCTACCTCTCCACCCGCGTGCTCGTGATGAGCGCCCGGCCCGGCCGGATCATCGGCGACTACCCGATCCCCTTCGACTACCCACGCAAGCCAGAACTGCGGTTCGCGCCGGAGTTCGCGGAACTCTGCGGCCGAGTGTCCGAGAGCTTGCGGGAGGCGCACGCATGACCCCGCCCGATCAGATCGGCCCGGCGACGATCGCCGCCTCGGTCAAATCGATCCCGCAGCCGGTCGCGGCTGCCAAGAGTGGCAAGAGCGCCGAGCTGGCGATGAAGCTCTTCCCGCCGGTCCTGGTCTTCATCCTCGCGATCCTCGGCTGGATCGGCCTGCACTACGGCCTCTCGGAGGAGAAGGCCATCACCGTGCCGCTCCCGTGGGACGTGATCGAGATCGGGTTCCTGGACTCCACGAACCTCTCGTTCATCCTCGACGGCCTGTGGATCAGCGCGAAGGCGGCGATCGTCGGCCTCGCCGTCACGATCGTCCTCGGGCTGGCCTTCGCCGTGGCGATGAGCCAGGCCAAGTGGGTCGAAAACGCCCTGCTGCCTTATGCGATCGCGATGCAGACGACTCCGATCCTGGCGCTCGTGCCGCTGATCGGCGTGGTGATCGGCTTCGACTTCATCTCCCGCGTGATCGTCGTGGTGTTGATCTCGGTCTTCCCGTTCATCAACAACGCGCTCTTCGGGCTGTTGTCGGCCGAGAAGTCACAGCACGACCTGCTCACCCTGCACGACGCCTCCCGCTGGACGCGCCTGGTGAAGCTGCAGCTGCCCGCTGCGCTGCCGGCGATCTTCACCGGTCTGCGCGTTGCAGCTGTGATGGCCGTCGTCGGCGCCGTCGTGGGCGACTTCTTCTTCACCCAGGGCGACTCCGGCCTTGGCCAGCTGATCAGCCTCGACGCCTCCCAGCTGCAGTACGAGCGGATGTACGCGGAGGTCATCCTCGCGATGTTCCTCGGCATCGCCGCCTACCTCTCCGTCGCGTTCTTCGAGCGACGCGCCATCGGCAAGTGGCACACCGCCACGCGCGCCGGCGTCTAACCCCTTCCCCACCCCCCCCCC
>JAEMRF010000040.1:0-9488 GCA_016463515.1 Solirubrobacteraceae bacterium
CGCGATTCCGACCGACCCGTGCACCACGTGCGGGCCGTCGTCGAGCTCGAACGGGGCAGCGAGGGTCGCCAGCATGCGATGGGCGACGGCCATCGCGTCGTGGCCGGCTGGGACGAGGATGCCGAATGCGTCGCCGTCGATGCGTACCAGCAGCTGGTCGCTCATCCGCGAGGCCTCGAGCCGTTTGGTGAGCGCGTGGAGCACGTCGTCGCCGGCTGCATGGCCGAGTGAATCGTTGATCGCCTTGAAGTCGTCGAGATCCAGCAGGACGAGCGTGCGGCCGCCCGCGCTCGCCGCTGTGGCAGCGCCTTCGCGGAGCTGGCGGTCCAGAGCGTGGCGGTTCGGGAGGCCCGTGAGTACGTCGTGCATCTGCTGGTGCTGGAGCTCCATCCGGCGCCGGGCGCGGTTGAACCGCAGCAGCAGCGCGGCAACCAGGAACAGGGTGAGCGTGAGCGCCCCAACGGTGAAGAGCCGCACCTCGCGAGCGCGGGCGCGGGCGGTCTCTTGGCGACGAGTGATCTCCTCAGACACACTGCGCGCATCGACGGCGCTCATGGGCGCGGGCGCTCCAAGGCGTGGAGTGGCGGCGCCCTGCACGCCGGGGACCTTGACGTTGAGCATGGCCGTGGCTTGCCGAGCGTAGGCGTCGGCTCGCTCCTGCGCCGTACGCGCCGACTGGCTGAGCAGCGCGAGCGACACGGCCACGGCCGTCACCAGCAGCGCCGTGACCGAGATGGTCAGCGGCACCGACCAATCACGCACGCCGGCGCGGGCCAGGAGCCGGGCGCGGATGGCGACCACGACGGCGATCACCGCAAACGACCCCGCGATCACCGTCGTGGGGAGCGGCAACCCCTGAACGTGGCACCAGCCGAGGGTGACGAGTGGGATGGCGACGGTCGGAACGAGCATCCACACCCGAACCGAAAGGGGAATGCCGGTGCGGCGTCCGCCGGGTTGGACCGTTTCCTTGAGGCGCTGTGGGTCGATGCCGACCGCCGCCCAGGCCAGGTAGCCGACCAGGAACCGCGGCACGTCGGCGACCTGCGCCGGGTCAGCGAACTGCAGTCCGACGCCGACGATGGTGTTGCCGATCACGGCAACCGCAAACAGGACTGCCGTCCGATTCCAGACGCCGCCGCTCATCACGTAGACGCCGCCGATGTACATCACGGCGAGCGTGAGCACGGCCCACGCCGCCACCCACGGGAAAATGGCGGTCTCCAGCGCCGGCTCGACGATCGCCAGCCAGAGCGGCGGTGTGAGCGCGGCGATGAAGATCAAGCCGTCGAGCCAGGTCTCGATCCGCGGCTCGCCGCGCCGGTGCACGACCCACACGATCATGACCACCAGGACCACGAGACCAGCGCCACCGAGGAGCTCCGCCGCAGCCGAGACCACACCGGGGTCGCCGAGCACGCGGACGGCATCGCTGGCGAGCCACAGACTGAAACAGAGCGCAGAGAGCACCATGCCCACGCGCTCGGCACGGGTGAAGAGCGGGTGGCGGAAGAACCAGCCGTGGGCGAGCACGACCACGCTCCCCCAGACGAGGGCGGTCACGCCGAGTCCCAGAGTTGCTGCGCCAACGCAGGTCACCACGAAGGCGCCAACCACGAATGCTGTGAACGGGGGCTTCACTGGCCTGTGATCGGATTCCCCTGCCGAAAACTAGAGCGCCGCCCGGCTCTGACACGAACGGTTGGCCAACGAGGTAATCACGTGTCCGGTTTGGCGTGCCGAGCCCTTCAGTCCTGACGAACCCGACCGACGAGGTGCCGGCCAGCCACCCTGGGCGCCACCGATCACAACCCTTCTGGCCGATCCCCGGACCGTCGTACAAACGATTGCATCGGGCCCGATGGAAGACTCTGATCTGTGCTCAGACCGACCAGCGCGTAGCGGCCAGCCTGCGACGCCGACGATGCCAGCTCCCGCCGCTCCACTAGCTCTCTCCGCCGCAGCCGACCTGCTCGTGATCGCGAGCAGAGCGGTGCTGCCCGGCGGCGAGGCGGCCGCCGCCATCGAGATCCGCGAGGGTCGGATCACCGGCATCCATAACCCGAGCGGACCGCTCCCTGCGGCGACCCAGACGGTCCACCTGCCGGACGACCAGGTCCTGCTCCCCGGACTCGTCGACTCCCACGTGCACGGCAACGAGCCCGGTCGCACGCACTGGGAAGGCCTTGAGACGCTCTCGGCCGCTGCGGCTGCGGGCGGGATCACGACCTTGGCCGACATGCCGCTGAACTGCATTCCGGCGACGGTCACCGCGGACGCGGTCCAGGCCAAGCGGCAGTCCTGTCCACATCCGGCGGTCGACATCGCGATGTGGGGCGGCGCAGTTGGCGGACGCTTGGAAGACATCCCGGAGCTCCTGGCCGCAGGCGTGTGGGGCCTGAAGGCCTTCATGGTGGACTCGGGCGTGGTCGAGTTCCCGGCGCTGCTCGACGACGACGGCCTGATCCTGGCCATCGCCGCGACCGCCCAGGCCGGCGTGCCATTGCTCGTGCACGCCGAGGATGCCGAGGAGGCCGCGCGAGCGCCGCAGGCGATTGCGACGAACTCGTATGCCGCACTGCTGGCCTCGCGGCCGGTCGCCTGCGAGGTCAAGGCGATCGAGCGCCTGGCGGGCCTGATGGAGGGCATCCCAGGGGCGCACGTGCATGTGGTGCACGTGACCAGTGCCGAGGGCGTGGCCGCCATCGCCGCGGCGCAATCCGCGGGGCTGCAGATGACGGGCGAGTCCTGCCCGCACTACCTGCTGCTCCACGCGGGCCTCCTGCCAGACGCCGACCCGACCGTGAAGTGCTTTCCGCCGATCCGCGAACTCCGGCACCAAGACGCACTGTGGGCCGGCCTCCTGGACGGCACGCTGCAGCTCATCGCCAGCGACCACTCACCGGCACCGTGGCCGCTGAAGAACACCGGCGACCTGAGCACCGCATGGGGTGGCATCGCCTCGATTCAGCTGTCGCTGCCCGTGGCGTGGACGGCCGCCTCACGCCGAGGCATCCCGCTCGCGCAGCTCGTGCATTGGATGAGCGCCGCGCCCGCGGACCTCATCGGCCTGCCGCAGAAGGGGCGCATCGAAGTCGGCGCCGACGCCGACCTCGTGGCGTTCGCCCCCGATGCGCACGTCACCGTGCGTGGCGCGGAGCTGCTGCACCGCCACCCGCAAACGCCGTACGAAGGGCGCCGGCTGCGTGGCGTCGTACGGCAGACTTGGCTGCGCGGGGCGCGCGTGGATGCGTCCGCCCCACACGGCCGGTGGCTGATGCGCGGCGCCACGGGCGCAAGTCCCGGCGATGCCGCCGCCCCTCCCGCAACGTCCGCGAACCCGCTCGGAGCACCCACCGCATGACCGACCCGTTCGACACCCTCCCTGATCTCGCCAGCAAGCCACTCGGTGGGTCGGTCCCGTGGGCCAACGATGAGCTGTTTGCCTCGCGCGACAACCTCATCAACGCGCACGCACCCGAGTTCACCCCGGCCACGTTCGGTACCCGTGGTCAGGTCTACGACGGCTGGGAGACGCGTCGCCGCCGCGAGGACGGCTTCGATGAGGCGATCGTCCGGCTCGGCGTGCCGGGGATCGTGCACGGGGTCGATATCGACACCACCCACTTCGTGGGCAACTTCCCGCCGGAGGCCTCGCTGCAGGGCTGCGCGCTCCCGGGCTACCCGAACCTGGATGTGGTCCGCGGGGCGCAGTGGCGCGAGCTGGTGCCGCGCAGTCCGCTCACGGGCAACAGCCACAACCGCTTCCCCGTGGGCGACCTGGCCGACGACGATGACGCGATCGCCGGCGCCCTCGTGACCCACGTGCGCTTGCGGATCTATCCCGACGGCGGCGTGTCGCGGTTGCGCGTGCACGGCTCACCGGTGCTGGATCCGCGGATCGTCGATGCCAGCCCGTTCGACCTGGCGGCGCTGGAACACGGTGGCCTGGTGACGGCGTCGTCCAACGCGTTCTACTCCTCGGCGACGAACCTGATCATGCCCGGCCCGGCCCGCACGATGGGCGAGGGCTGGGAGACGTCGCGCCGCCGCGACGGCGGCCACGACTGGGTCGAATTCGAGCTGGCGGCCACCGGCCACGTGCGCCTCATCGAGCTCGACACCTCGCACTTCGTCGGCAACGCCCCGGGGTCGTGTTCGATCGAGGGGCGGCTCGGGCCGACCGGCGACTGGGTCACGGTGCTGGAGCGCTCGCCCGTTCAGCCGGATACCCGCCACCGTTTCCCGGTGGCCGACGCCGGCCCGCTCACCCACCTGCGCATGAACGCCTTCCCCGACGGCGGCCTGGCTCGCCTACGCGCCTACGGCGTGCCGACGGCCGAGGCCCGTGAGGCCATCGGCCGCCGATTCGCCGCCGCGCTCCCACTCGCCATGGCCGCCGAACTGCGGTGAACGTCGAAGTACCGCTGCCATAGCGACGGTACTTCGACGTTCACCTGCCGCCCCTTACCCGCCTCCCGACCACCGGACGCTCCGCTCACCCCATGCCCATCACCGTCACCGGCGCTTCCGTCGCCCGCTCCGAAGAGATCCTCACGCCGCAGGCGCTCGCGGTGATCGAGCAGCTCCACCACAAATACAAGCCGCGACGCGACGCCTTGCTCGCCGCCCGCGCGGGCCGGCGGGAAGAGATCAGCGCCGCCGGAACGATCGAGTTCGATCCGGCCACGGCTGAGATCCGTGAGGGCGATTGGCAGATCGATCCGGTGCCGCCCGCACTGGCCGACCGTCGTGTGGAGATCACCGGTCCGACCGAGATCAAGATGGCGATCAACGCACTCAACGCCGGCGCCAAGGTCTGGCTGGCCGACCTGGAAGACGCGAACACGCCGCACTGGGAGAACGTGATCGGTGGCCAGGTCAACCTGAAGGACGCGACGACCGGCGACCTGGCGTGGACCTCGCCGGAGGGCAAGGCCTACGCGCTCGCGCCCGAGTCCAAAACCGCCGACGGCCTCCCGAAGACCGTGATCCTGCCGCGCCCCCGCGGCTGGCACTTCGACGAGTCGCGGATCCTGATCGACGGCGAGCCGGCCGTGGCGGGGATCGTCGATGCGGCGCTCTACGTGCTCACGAACGGCGCCACGCTCCACGCGCAGGGCCGCGGCCCGTTCTTCTACCTGCCAAAGACGCAGGACTGGCGCGAAGCGGCCCTGTGGGACGACGTCTTCACCGACCTGGAAGCCGCTGCCGGCATTCCACACGGCACCATCAAGGCGACCGTCCTGATCGAGACGATCACCGCGGCGTTTCAGATGGACGAGATCCTCCACGCGCTGCGCCACCACATCGCGGGCCTGAATGCCGGCCGCTGGGACTACCTCTTCTCGCTCATCAAGACGTTCCGCGATGCCGGCCCGGCGTTCGTGCTGCCCGACCGCGCCGACGTGACGATGGCCGTGCCGTTCATGCGCGCCTACACCGAGCTGCTCGTGAAGACCTGCCACCGTCGCGGCGCCCACGCCATCGGCGGCATGGCCGCGTTCATCCCGGACCGCCGCGACGAGGAGCGCAACGCCGTCGCGCTCGCCAAGGTCAAGGAAGACAAGGACCGTGAGGCCGCCGCCGGCTACGACGGCTCCTGGGTCGCGCACCCAGATCTCGTGCCGACCGCACTGGCCGCGTTCGACGCGGTCCTCGGCGACCAGCCGAACCAGGTGAGCAAGCAGCGCGAGGATGTGTCCGTCTCCCCCGCCGACCTGCTCAACGTGCCCGCGACCCCCGGCGCCGTGACGAGCGAGGGCGTGCGCCACAACGTCGCGATCGGACTGCGCTACCTGGAGGCCTGGCTTGCCGGCCGCGGTGCCGTGGCGATCTTCGGCCTGATGGAAGACGCCGCCACCGCCGAGATCTCGCGCAGCCAGCTCTGGCAGTGGATCCACGAGGGCACCACCACGCAGGACGGCGCGCCGGTGACCGAGGACCGCGTCCGCGCCCTGCTCGACGCCGAAGAGACCGCGCTCCTGGAGGCCGCTGGCGACGACAACGCGCGTGCCCGCATCACCCGCGCCCGCCAGCTTTTTGAGCAGGTCACGCTCGCCGACGACTTCGAGGACTTCCTCACGTTGCCGGCCAGCGCCGGCATCGCATAACAGGCGGCCCATCGGCCGGCCACGGTTGCGTGGGACATGCACAAGCGCTTTAATGCGCTCCGTACCGTTTCCCACGCGGTGGAGTCCCGGCACGTCACGCCGTCCGCCGCCAGACAGGTCTTCATGCGCACCAACGCCTCCCGTCCCACCCGTCGCACCCGCGCGGCCGTCGCCGTCGCCCTCTCGGCCGCCGCGTGCTGCGCCTCCGGAGCCGCTCCGGCTCAGGCCGGCAGCTTCGAGCAGATCTCGCGCATCAGCGGCGCGCAGGGCTGGGCACCGTTCCTCGCGCAAAACGAGGCCATCTTCACCAGCGACACGGGCCGCTGGGCGATCCTGCGCTCACGTGCGTGGGATGGCCCGCAGAACATCGGCGCCTACTACGTCCGCGACATCGTGAGCAACACCACTCGCCCGCTCGGCGACTCAACCGTTGCCGGGTTCTACGGCCTCGACAAGGCCGAGCAGAACGCCCTCGTCATCCGCTACGCGGCAGGCGGCGCCACCACGCTGGCGCTGGTCCCGCTCGCTGGCGGGGCCCCGAAGGTGATCTTCTCGTCGCCCACCACGATGCCGATCTCGGCGGCGCTGAGCGGCGACGGCAAAACGGTGGCAGCCTCACCGAACGACGGCTCCGGGCTCTACAAGATCTCGACCGCCACGAAAGCGATCACGAAGATCGATACGACCGGCGTCGAGCTCGGGCCGCGTTCGATCAGCGATGACGGCCAGGTCATCGCGGGCTCGCCGCTGCCGAATGCCACGTTCAACGGTGTCTACTACCGCGGGACCACCAAGACGACCACGCCCGGGCGCGCGATTGTGAGCCCCGATGGTTCCGTGGTCGCTGCCGTCGCCTACGACGGCACCGCGTGGAAGGTGATCACGCAGCGCCTGGCGACTGGCGCTGTGAAGTCGTTCGCGCTGCCGACCGAGAGCTACGACCTGCAGTGGATCTCGCCCGACGGCCGCTACGTGGCCTCCTCTGCCAACCAGGACAGCGAGCCGGCGGTGCCGACGAAGGTGCTCGACACGGTGACCGGCACGTGGTCGACGCTCGGCGGCCCCTACGCCTTCGAGCTGCAGGCCAGCCTGACCGGCCTGTACTTCAACCCGGGCGAGCCGGCGCCAGCAATCTCGCGCAGCGGGCGGTACGCGTCCGAGCGCTACTCAGGATTCGCCGGCAGCCACCTCGCGCTGTTCGACCTCGCCGGAGCCGACCTGCCGGGCGACCAGGAGCGGCTCTCGGCCAGCAGCTTCGTGAACGTCACGCCCCCGATCATCACGTGCGGCGGCGAGACCGTGAGCCGCAACGTGACCGGGCTGTTCTCCCAGCCGCGCGCGTGGATGCCGCGCCCGAAGCGTGCGACGCTGCGCATCACCGCCGACGGGGTGGAGCTGCTGAACAAGACGCTCACCGACCCCGGTGTGCCGACGCAGTCCGACGGCGACTTCGGCACCGTGGACTTCCCGCTCGACGCGAAGCTGATCAGCTACTCGGCCTCGGTCGTCTACGCCGATGGCTCCGTCGTGACGGGCACCGACTCGGCCAAGCCGCGCAACTTCTGCCAGCAGTAGCCGGAGCGGGTCGCCGCGTCGCCCTCAGGCCGAGAGCAACGCGGCGACGCCGTCAGCGTCAGGCCGAGAGCAGCGCGGCGATGCCGTCAGCGTCAGGGAAGACGTGCCTGATCCCGGGGAGCTCCGCGAAGGCCCGGTCGGCCGACACAACGGTGCCGACCTCTGCGTGAGAGGCATCTGCGGCTGCGGAGGCGAGGACGGCGTCGAACGCACCGACCTGCCGCGCGTCGGCGAACCGTCGCAAGCCTGCTCGGAGCGTTGACTCACGGACTTCGATGAGCGGCGAGAGGAGGTCGGCAAAATCCGCGGCATGCAGCGCCGCGTCGGCGCGGTCACGCCGACGCGCGCGCACGTGCGCAAACTCTTGGATCACCTCGACGGTCGTCGTGGCGGTGATCTCGCCATCAGCGATGGCCCGGACCAGCTCCTGGCAGGGGGCGCGGAGCGGGTGATCGGCGCCCACCGCATAGACGAGCACCGTCGTGTCGAGGACGATCATCCCCGCCGCCCGCGGAGCTCCTCGAGCTCTTCGAGCAGCTCGGGAACCGATGGCACTTCCATCGGAGGGGCACCGAGCAGACGCGCAGCCGCACCTTGCCGCCGTGCGTCCGGTGACGCCAGCCCGCGGTCAAGCGCTTCGCGCACAACCGCTCCGATCGAGATCCCGCGCTGCTTGGCGATCGCCTGCAGCCGCTCATGACGCTCATCGTCGATCAACACCTGGAGGCGCCGCTGCAACATGCTCATACGTTAGCAGGCACCTGTTTCCCGATCTCTCCTACAGGTGCTCCAGTGCTCGACTTCGTCTCCGAAAGCAGCTTGCTAAGCGGGTTCTGGAGACGAAGTCGCCGTACCCGCGCGCCCGCAAACCTGAAGCAGCCGGCAATCCGCTGCCACCAACCCGCGCGAACGCCGAACCGGCGCCCGAGCCTTAGCAGCAAGCTGGTCGATTCCGCGCCCGCTCAACGCCCCGCAATTCGACCAGCCCTGCCTACCGGCCCCAGGCGCCGCAACGACGTGGTCGCCCGCCGCGTCAGCGCCCCGGCGCGACCCACGTGCGGCGGCGCTCTTGCAACATGCCGACGAACTGCTCGTGGGCGGCGTTGACGCGATCGCGATCGCCGGTGATCAGCAGGTCGAGCTGCAGGCCGCCCATATGCGCGACCAGCGACGTGGCGGTCGCGTCGACCTCGTCGGCCGGGCAGCCGGCGGCTCGCAGGTCGGCGCCGACGATGCGCATCCAGTCGCTGATCACGTGGGCGCGGAATTCGGGGAAGCGCTCAGGCGAGCGCACGGCCAGCCCGATCACCTCGTAGGCGAGGCGCAGCACTGGGAGGGCGTCGTCGTCCCAGCGATACCACCACGTGCGGTAGGCCTCGAAGTCCTCTGAGGTCGCACCGTCGGCCGGGATGATGCTGCGGTCGCGGATGTAGCCAAGGATCTGCGTGACCAGCTGCTCTTTGGTGCCGAAGTGGTGCACCAGGGCCGACGGCGCCACGTCAAGCGCCTTGGCGAGCGGCCGCATCGAGAGCGTCCCGACGCCGTGCTCCATCACGTAGACCGACGCAGCCGCCAGGAGCTCCTCACGGCGGTGGGCGTAGCGCAGCTTGCGCCCGTCGGTCTCGGTGGCTTCGGTCACGGCGGCCATCGTACGTGGAACGGCCCTGGTGCCGCTGAGTACCGCCTAGCTCTAGGGCGGGCTCGCCGTTACCGAGTGGTCAACCTAGAACGACCAGATCACCGGCACCAGGAACACTGCGACCACAAAGAAGAGCAGCATCATGGGCACGCCGAGCTTCC
>JAEMRF010000040.1:9588-15280 GCA_016463515.1 Solirubrobacteraceae bacterium
ACCAGGAACACTGCGACCACAAAGAAGAGCAGCATCATGGGCACGCCGAGCTTCCAGTAGTCGCCGAATCGGTAGCCGGCGGGGTCCATGATCATGAGGTTGCCGGGGGTCGAGATGGGCGTGAGGAACGACGCGCTGGAGGCCACCGCCACGCTCATCAGCACCGGCTGCGCTGAGACCTCAAGCGACTGGGCCGCGGCCACGCCGACCGGGATCAGAATGAGCGCGGTCGCCGTGTTCGACACCGCGACACTCAGGACTGCCGCCACGCCGAACAGCGCCGCGAGCAGCGCATGCGGGCCCGCGTCGCCCATGGCCCGCAGCAGCGCGTCGGCGAGGTCGGCTGCGGCGCCGGTGGTCTGCAGCGCCGTGGAGACCGGGATGAGTCCGGCGATCAGGATCACGGTCGTCCACGAGATCGCGCGGTAGACCCGCTCGATCTCCAGCACGCCTGTCACCACGAGCGCCATCGCTGCCACGGCCCCGGCCACCGCGGCGGGCGCAAACCCGGTCGCGAGCGCCGCGACCATCGCCACCAAGATCACGATCGTCGTCTTGGCACCGTTGCCCAGCGGCACCACGCGACGGCGCACCGCGTCGGGGTCGTCGACGACGAGCACTTCGTCGTCGGTCAGGTGCTCGTCCAACGCTGCCCAGGAGCCTTCGAGCAGGAGGACGTCGCCAGCGTCGAGCTCCATGCCCCGCGGGCCGGCGTTGGTGTCGCCGCGGCGCACGGCGAGCACGAGCAGGTCGCCGCTGTCGGTCACCATCCCAGGGAACATCTCCTGCCCGATCAGTGGTGAGCGCGGCGGGATCACGACCTCGGCCACGCCCGTGGCGCGGGTGAAGAGCTCGGCGGGCACCTCGTGCTCGGCCAGCTCGCTGGCCTTCAGGCGATACTCGGCCATCAGCGTGCGGGCATGGCCAGACAGATCGACCGACAGCGACCGCGGGCTGCGCTCGGGCAAGAGCCGCGGCCCGAGCAGGAGCGCGATGCCGATCACGCCGATCGTGAGCGGCACGCCGACGAACGCGAACTCGAAGTAGGAGAACGCGCCTTCGCCGACGCGGCCTGCTTCGTCGGCCACGAGCACGTTGACCGGCGAGCCGGTGAGGAACACCAGCGCGCCCGCGTAGGACGAGAACGCCATCGGGATCAGCAGCTTCGACGGCGACTGCCCGAGCCGGAATGCCAACAGGACCGTCATCGGCACGAGCGCCGCGACGGCGCCGTTGGGCGTGAGGATCGTCGCGAGCACCGCTGCGAGGATCAGCAGCAGCACGACCAGCCGGGACTCCGAGTCGCCCGCCAGCGCGACGAGCTTGTGGGTGGCCCAGGTCGTCACGCCGGTGGAGTCCAGCGCCTCGCTGATCACGAACAGCGACGCGATGAAGATCACCGTCGGATCGCCGAAGCCGGCGAAGGCCTCGCCGACGTCGACCACGCCGAACACGTAGAGCGCCAGCGATGCGCCGAGCGCCACGACGGCCACGGGCAGCTGGTTCCAGAGGAACAGCAGCACCGCGCCGCCGAGCACTGCGAACGTGATCGCCGCGTCGGTCATCAGAGGGGCCCCGTGATCAGCCGGGACCGAACGGGATGCCGACCACGTACCAGGCCATGAAGAAGATGGTCCAGACCACGCTGAGCACGATGAAGTACGGCAGCATCAGCGCGATCAGCGTGCCGATGCCGGCCTTCTTGTCGTAGCGGGCGGCAAACACGACGACCAGCGGGAAGTAGGCCATGATCGGGTTGACCACGTTGCCCGGCGAGTCGCCCACGCGGTAGGCCGCCAGGACCGCTGCCGGGTCGACGCCGAGGCGCACCAGCAGCGGCACGAAGATCGGCGCCAGCAGCGCCCACTTGGCGATCGCCTGCGGCACGAGCACGTTCACGATGGCGGTCACGATCACCACGAGCAGCAGCAGCCAAGCTGCGCCGATGTTCGCGCTCTCGACCCAGTCACCGAGGCTCACCGCGGCCACGTTGGCCATGTTGGAGTAGTTGAAGTACGCGATGAACTGCGCGATCAACAGGAACAGGAAGAGCAGGGCGCCGAGCCCCGCCCAGGACTTCTCGATCGACTTGATGCCTTCGCCGAGGGTGGTGATCGTCTGCGTCGCGCGGCCATACGCGATGGCCGTGGCCAGGAAGCACAGCGAGATGATCGGAATCAGGCTGTCCATGAAGGGCGAGGTGCCGATGATGCTGCCCGTCTCGGGGTCGCGCAGCGGCGCGCCGCTGGGGAGCGTGAGCGCGGAGATCAGCACGATCACGCCGAGCAGCGCAAAGCCCGCCCAGCGCAGGCCCTTGGCCTCGAGCTCTGCGGACACACCTGCGGACTCTTCGACCTCCTTCTCGTGCTCGTCAGGCGCGGGCGCCAGGCTGGGGTCGTAGGTGCCCAGGCGCGGCTCGACGATGCGCGCCGTGAGGAACCCGCACACGAGCGTGACGAGGATCGTGGAGATGATCCCGAAGTACAGGTTGGAGGCCAGGTCGATCGTGGTGCCGGGCTCCACGAGGGCGATCGCCTCGTTGGTGATCTCGGTGAGGATCGCGTCGCTGGGGGTGATCAGGAAGTTCACGCCGAAGCCGCCCGCTACCCCGGCAAAGGCCGCTGCGATGCCGGCGAGTGGATGGCGGCCGACGCTCATGAACGCGGCCGCTCCCAGGGGTATCAGCACGAGGTAGCCCGCGTCCGAGGCCACGCTGGAGATCACGCCGAGCAGCACGATCACGTAGGTCAGAAGGCCCGCCGAGGTGACGGCCACGAGCTTGCGGATCAGCGCCCCGATCAGGCCGGAGGACTCCGCCAGGCCCACGCCGATCATCACGATCAGGATGATTCCCATCGCGGTGAAGCCCATGAAGTTGCTCACGAACGACGTGAACAGGAAGCGGATGCCGTCGGCAGAGAGCAGGCTCTTGATCTCGGCCGTCTCGGTGGTGACGGCGTAGTCCTCCGCGTCGGCCTGCTCGGGCGGCAGGAACTCCGTCGGGGCGACGGAGCCGCCGACGTAGCCCTCTTCGACCAGCGCGGCCGGGGGCTGGATCTTCTCGTAGGTGACCGAGATGTTCATCCACGCGAACACCTGCGACAGGACGATCACCGAGAGGCAGAGCGCCATGAACAGGACCGCGGGATGCGGGACCTTGTTGCCGGCGCGCTCGATGAAGTCGAGGAAGCCCTTGCCGCCGACGCCGTGGTCGGAGCCGCCGCCCGGTGCGGGCGCCTCGGCAGCTGCGGTGCTCATGCCTGAGCCCTCGCGTAGGCGGCGGCGAATCGGCCGAGGAAGTCGGCCTCGGCGAGCGTGGCTTTCTCGAACTCGTCGAGCAGGACGCGTTCGTTGGGACCGTGGATGTTGGCGTAGCCGTCAGTGGCGCCGACCAGCAGCATGTCGGCCTCGGGCGCGGCCTGCTGCAGCGCGTTGACGAGCGGAATCGAGCCGCCGACGCCGACCTTGACCACGTCGGCCTCCCACGTGGCCTGCCACGACTCGCGCGCGGCGTCGTAGGCCAGGCTCTCGGTGCGGGCGGCAAAGCCGTTGCCGGTGGCCCCGCCGGAGACGGTGAATCCGATGCCGAACGGCTTGGTCTGCTGCAGGTGCGCGATCACGGCGGCCTGCGCCTCGGCGGCGTCCTGCTCGGGGTGCACGCGGATGTTGAGCTTGGCGCGCGCGTAGGGCGAGACGGCGTTGACGGCGCCGTCGACCGACGGCACGTCGATGCCGACGATCGTGATCGCCGGCCCCGACCACACGCGCGACCCGAGGTTGCCGGTGCCGATCAGCGGCAGGTCGCCCTGCACCTCGGCCAGCGCGTAGAACTCGTCTTCGCTGCTGCCACCGCCCGTCCACTCCTCGCGGCGCAGGCCTTCAACGGCCACGTTGCCGTGCTCGTCGTGCAGCGTGGCCAGCGCCTGCACGAGCGCGACGAGCGCATCCGGGGCAGCGCCGCCGTACTGGCCGCTGTGTTTGGCCGAGGCCAGCGTGCGGACCTCGAAGGTGACCTCGCACATGCCGCGCAGCGCGACCGTGAGCGTCGGGATGCCGGGCGAGACGCTGCCCATGTCGCCGATGATCATCACGTCGGCCCAGAACAGCTCGGGGTTGGTCGGCGGGTAGGGCGTCAGCGCGCCGCCACCGACCTCTTCCTGGCCCTCGATCACGATCTTGATGCCGACCGGCGGCTTGCCATCCCAGGCGCGCAGGGCGCCGACGTGGGCCATGATGTTGGACTTCGTGTCGGCCGAGCCGCGGCCGTAGATCGCGCCGTTCTTGGTGACCGGCTCGAAGGGATCGGTGTCCCACTCCTCCAGGTCGCCGGCCGGAACCACGTCGTAGTGGCTGTAGAGCAGCACCGTCGGCGCGCCGGGCGGCGCCGGGATCTCGCCCATCACGATCGGGTTCGTGTCGGGCAGTTCCAGCGTCCAGACCTTCTCCACGCCGGCGCCGCGCAGCAGCTCGGCCACCGCGTCGTGCCCGGCCTGAATCGGCTCGGCCGGCATGCCGTCGCCCGAGATCGACGGGATCCGGACGAGGTCCTCCAAATCGCGCTGCAGCTGCGGCATGAGCGCGTGGACCTTGGCGGCGAGCTCCGGGCTTGAAAGGTCAGACATGGCGGTGGCTCCCGTCGGTCACTGGGTCGGGCTCGCGCGGTTCGGCGCGAGCCGCCCGAGTAGGAAGTGGTGGGTGCGGGCGCGGGCGCCCTTACGCGGCCTTCGCGCTCTTGAGCGTGACGAGGCCGAGGAACACGGCGGCGATGCCGCGCAAGATCAGGCCGAGGCCCGCCAGCACGGCGAGCGTGGCGAGGCCGAGGCCCGGCAGGGAGACGATCAGCACGCCCAGGATGAGGACGCCGATCGACGACATCATCCGCGCGGCGCGGTCGGCTGAGAGCTCCTTGAAGGCGCGCACGGTGCCGACGACGCCAGCGATCACGAGGTAGATGCCGATCGCCATCAGGATCACCAGCAGCGAGCGGCCGGGGTTGCGCAGCACGATGAGGCCCGCGATCAGAGCCAGCAGCGCGAGGACGCCGCCAAGCACCCTGGAGAGCGCGTCGCTTTCGTCGTCGATGATCGCCTCGACGAGGTCCAGCCCGGCGAACACGAGCAGGTTCACGCCGAAGATCACCGTGATCACCGCAAGCGTGACGCCCGGGTAGACCAGCGCCAGGATCCCCGCCCCGATCGAGAACACCCCGACGACGATGAAGAAGATGGCAAAGCTCTTGCCATGCTCCTTGAGTTCCGCGCGGGCTTCAGACTGAGCAGTAGTCACGTTCGGCACGGTAGCGCGCGGGCGCGCCAAACGACAGGCCGAAAACCCGCCGTCTACCACCACTCAATCGCCTAGATCACGGGGCGTTACGGCGTTTACTGGGGAAATGCCCAGACTTGCGCTGCGCATCAGACGCCATGCCGAGCACGCATAAGATCCTGCCCCGCCGCGAGAGCCGTAAGCCGTCTTCGCCGACGGTCGAAAGATTCCCAAGGAATCGCTGGGCTTGGGTGGCGGGGAGTGCCTCGTCCCAGCTGGGTTGCACGAACCAGTCGATTGCTTGCTGGCCGGTAACGAAGGGAACTCCTACCTCGGTCCAAGGTCCCTCGGCGCTTTCGGTGGCGACAAGCGCAACGTCCCAGTCGAAATTGCCCCAGACCGTCCACCTACCCGACGAGCCCGTCAC
>JAEMRF010000310.1 GCA_016463515.1 Solirubrobacteraceae bacterium
CGCTCACGCTTCCGCCGGTTCGCAGGGAATAGTCCATGCGTGGCGAAAAGTGGCGTCATGCCCGAGGGACACCTCCATGCAGTGGTCGACGCGATCGCCGCTGCCGGATCCAAGCAGCTTGCAAAGCGCGCCGCGCAAGGCGCGCCAGTGCCGTTCGACCTCGTAGAGGTGCCCGCCTCCGGCGGTGGGGCCCCACTGTTCTCCTACCGCCCGCGCACCCGCGACTTCGTGGAGGAGCACGTCGCTTCGCTGCGCGCGCTCATGCAGTGGTCCACGGCCGTCAACGTGCTGGCTGGGTTCGACGGCCTCGGGGACTACCTGCTGACCCACGGCGAGCGGCACGTGCCCATCGACCCGCGTGAGCGTGCCGACCTGGCGCTGCGCGTGATGCTCGCCACGATGCACGCCGACAGCGGCGACTTCATCCACACACCTTCGCGCGCCGCAGCCGCGGCAGATGGACTCGCGCGGTGCCTGCTCGCGGGCCGGATTCAGGGCACCGTCGTGGTGCCGCTGCTCGGCGTCCGCCTGGAAGCCGAGCGCCTGGAGATCGAGGACGGCCTGATCCTGGCCCGCGACGACACGATCGACGACCTCCCGCGTGATGCCCGCTCACCGGTGCGGGGTCGACCCGGCACCGTGGTGGTCGTGTCCTCCCTGGAGGACCCTGCGCGCGCCGCGGCGCTCGCCCAGGCCCGCCCCCGCCTGCGCGCGTTGCTGACCGCGCTGCGCCTCTACGACCACCCGGCTCCTGCGCTCGCGCCCGTCGCGTGGTCCCGCATGCGCGGCGACGGCTGGGCGAGTCACCCGTTCATCGGCACCTGCGCTCGTGCCACCGGCACCCTCCTGATCGCCGAGGAGCATGCGCCCGCGATCCGCGGCTTCTGCGCGCTCATGGCCCAGCGCACCATCGAAGGTGGGGGCACCGCGTGGGCGCTGCGCCGCTTCGAACTCGCCTGCGAGCGTGCCGACCATGCCGAAGCCCTGACCGATGTCTTGCTTGGCCTCCGTGGCCTGCTCGAAGCCGATCACGTCGGCTCCGGAGCGCTGGCTGATCGTCTCGCTGCGCTGTGCGCCGCTCCCGGTGACTGGGACGGCATGCGCGACCGCGTGCAGATCGCCGAGGCGCTCGAGATTGCGCTCATGCACGGACGCACGGTCGACCCGAGCCGCACGCGAGGCTTGGCGCTCGAGCTGCGCGGACATCTGCGCGCACTCCTGCGCGACATCGCATGCGGTCACCTGCCACATGACCTCGTCGCGCTGGCCGAGCAGCATCTTGGCCATGAAGCCGCAGCAGAGGCCATCGATCCTGGTCAGCCGATGCTTGCACTGCAGGACGATCTCAGCGCCTACGACGCCGTGCATCCAGAGTCCGGCGTTTCCGTCCACGACACGCGCGAAGACTCCGCCCCCAGCTGGGCACCTGAAGCCGTTGACTCCACGCCCGAACGGGAGCTCCAGCCGGAACCGCGTCAACCGGCATCCGTCGAGGCACCAGCGCCTGGTCCGGCTGCCGCGCCGCAGCCCGTTGCTGCTGTGGTCTCACAGCCGGCCTCTGCACCGGCGCCTCAGGCGGCCACCATGCCCGCGCCCCAGCCGGTTGCGGCGCCAGAGCCCGCCCGCGTGGTGGTGCCGCCGGAGCCGCGGGCCCAGTACCGCGGACCCAGCGCTCTGGCAACGGTGACGCCCTCGGCGTCGGTCGTGCAGACCGCCGCCCCCGCGCAGCCCGCCGATGCGTTCCTCCCCGCGCTGGAACAGCTCGAAGCAGACATCCTGGCCGGAAAGCCCGCCGTTGGCCGAGGCGAGTCGACGGTGGCGCCCCAGGCGCCAGGGACGGCTCCGTCGGCCAACCATGCCGCGCATCACGACCCACGATCGGTCACGGAAACGGGCGAGAGCTTCGAAGAAGCCTTCATCCGATCGCTGACCGAGGGGCCGACCACCGCACCCGCCGCCGATCCGATGGCAGGCTTGCGCTCGGCACGGCGCGGTTCGCGTCGCTCGTTGCGCGGGCGCCGCTGACCGCGCTCAGCTGGGGCTCAGGGCGCACCCTGGGTACGCGGGCGCAACGACGCCCGCGGGCACCTCAGTGCACGTCGCTCTGATCCCGCGCGAGCCAGTCTGCGAGCCCCATCAGGACCTCCGCGGGTGACTCCTGCGCGGCGCGCTCGGGAAGTTCGATTCGTGGCGCAGGCAGGGCTGCAGCATCGAGCAGCTCTTGCTCATGCTCGAGGACGGCCTGGGCATAGGCTGCGAGTTCCGCCGCGCGCTCCAGTCCCTCGTCGGTGAGCTCGCCCGCCAGGCGCGCCAGGATCTGGGCGTCGACGTTCTCGCGCATCGGGGCCCGTCGGCGGTTGATGATCGTCCCCGCGACGGGATACCCCCGCCGACGCAGCTCCGCGGACAGGTCGCCGATCGCGTGCAGCGGCTCCTCTGCTGGAGCGCCGACGAGCGCGAACGCGGCACGGTCGGAGCGCAGCAGCTCCTCGGCGTGGTCGAGGTGGTCGCTGAGGGCACGCCCGAACGGTGACGCGGCATCCAGGAACGTGGCGATCTCCGTGAGCAGGTCAGCGCCCCAGAGCTTGCCAAGCGCCCGGCCAGGGCCTGGGAGCCGGCCCATGCGCCCAGCCAGGCCGCTCGCTCGGCCGACGGTCCGCACGGTCCGCCCGGACAGCAAGCCCACGATGCGAGCCGGCCCGTCGAGCAGCTCGAGCGCGTGCAGCGACGGCGGAGTGTCGAGGACGATCACGTCGTAGCGGTCATCCAGGCTGAACCGCTCCAGCTCGACGATGGCCATGAGCTCCTGCATCCCGGCATCGCCACCGGTCAGCTCGCGCGTGATGCGGCTGGCCAGGAGTCGCTCACGGTCTCCGCGCGACACCTCCAGCGCCTCGACCACGCGCCCGAAGCTCGCGGCAGGGTCGAGCATGGCGGCGTCCATCAGTGGCTCGCCGGGCAGATGGACGGTGTGGGGATCCGGGCCCAGGTCGTGGTCCAGCGCTTCGGCGAGGCGGCGCGCCGGATCGACGGTCAACACGAGGACGCGTCGACCGGCCCGCGCAAGGGCAAGACCCAGCGCCGCGGAGACGGTCGTCTTCCCGACGCCACCGGCGCCGCCAACGACGACCAGACTGGCCTCCGTGAGCTGGTCGAACAGCGGGATGTCGCCCGGTTTCATGACGCCTCCAGGGCGAGGGCGCCGCGGATTGCCTCGACGGCAGAGCCTGGGACTTCAACCACGCGCACGGGGGCGCTTCCGGTGGCCTTGGTGACGCGGCCCAGCTGTGCGCGCTCGCTCCGGGCTCGCGCGGCGATCCGGCGCACCACGTCGAGGGCACCGGCCTCGCCCTCGATCTCCGGCCGCGCATCGAGGCGTCCCATGTCCTGCGGGGATGGGCTATGCGGCGCGAGCCGGTTGGCGATCACCATCGCGGGCTGGTGGCCGGTGTGCTCCTCGAGTTCTGCGATGAGGTCGAGCAGCTCCGAGACCGCCAAACCATCTCCGGTCGTGACCGTCACGCAGGACACCATCACGGGATCGGTCACCCACTCACCGAGTTGACGGGCCCGCGCCGCGATGGGTCCGACGGCGGCGGCACGCTCGAAGCGGGCCGGAGCGTCGAACATCGCCAGCAGGTGGCCGGTGGCGGGCGCATCGAAGACGACGCGGTCGTAGACGTCGTCGATGAGACGCTTGAGCTCTCCGATGGTGAGGAGCTCGGCAAGGCCTGGGGTGGCAGCGGTGATCAGGCTGAAGGCTCGGCTGGCCCGCAGCGCGGCCGCGAACGGGCCCGGGAGCTGCGCGCTGAGGTAGGTGTGCAGGGCCTGCTGGCCATCGAGGGCAACCACGGTGGCGCCGCCGCGGCGCGTTCC
>JAEMRF010000311.1 GCA_016463515.1 Solirubrobacteraceae bacterium
GACGTCGTGTTGTTCGACAAGCTCATCCCCCACGAGGCGCTGCGCGAGGCGCGCGCCGACGCGGAGCTCATCGACGTCGGCAAGATCGGTGGCGGCAAGCAGGTGCCGCAGGACGTGACGAACGCGCTGCTCGTCGAGAAGGCCCAAGAGGGCAAGGACGTCGTCCGGCTCAAGGGCGGCGACCCCTTCGTCTTTGGTCGCGGCGGCGAGGAGGCGCAGGTCCTGCGGGCCGCGGGCATCCGCTTCGAGGTCGTCCCGGGTGTGACGTCGGGCATCGCCGGCCCGGCCTACGCCGGCATCCCGGTCACGCAGCGCAACGTCAGCGCGGCGGTGGCGTTCGTCACCGGCCACGAGGACCCGAGCAAGCCCGACACGATGCTCGACTGGGCGGCGCTGGCCGCGTTCCCGGGCACGCTGGCGCTGTACATGGGCGTGAAGGCGCTGCCGCGGATCGCGTCCGCGCTCATCGAGCACGGCCGTCCGGCCGACGAGCCCGCTGCGGTGGTGCAGCGCGGCACGCTGCCCGACCAGCGGACGGTCACCGCCCCCCTGGGTGAGCTGCCGGACGTGGCGAAGGCCGCGGGCATTAAGGCGCCGGCGATCATCGTGGTGGGCGGGGTCGCGGACCTGCATGACGAGATTGCGTGGTTCGAGGACCGGCCGCTCGCGGGGAAGACCGTCGTCGTGACGCGTGCGAAGGCACAGGCCAGCGCGCTGGCCGGCCGGTTCCGGGCACTGGGGGCGAGCGTGATCGAGGCGCCGGCGATCGGCATCTCGCCGTTGCCCGTCGAGCTGCCTGACCTGTCGTCGTTTGACCTGCTCTGTCTGACGTCGCCGAATGCGGTGGCGCGGCTGTTCGAGCTGATCCGCGATGCGCGGGACCTTGCGGGACTGCGGATCGCGGTCATTGGCCCTGGAACGGCGGCGGCGTTGCGTGAGCGCGGGATCGAGCCGGACATCGTGCCCGAGCGGTTCGTGGGCGAGGGGCTGCTTGAGGCGCTGGAAGGTGTCGACGTGAAGCGTGCGCTGATCGCGCGTGCCCGCGACGCCCGCGACGTGCTGCCCGATGGCCTGCGCGCGCGGGGTGTCGAGGTGGAGGTGCTGACGACGTACGAGGCCGTCGCCGAGCCGCTGAGCGACGAGGTCCGTGGGGCGGCGCTGGAGGCGGACTACGTGACGTTCGCCTCCGGCAGCTCTGGGCGGTACTTCTTCGAGGCCGTTGATGGTGCGCAGCCGAAGGGACGAGTCGTGTCGATCGGTCCGACCACGAGCGATGTCTTGCGCGGGCTGGGGGTTCAGCCGGATGTGGAAGCGTCGACGCATACGCCTGACGGGCTCATCGCCGAGCTCCTGAACGACGCTTCGCGGCGCTGAGCGGTAGATCGCGCTGCCCGGCGGGCGGTTGACCTAGAGGATTTCCATCGCCGCGACGTTCAGCCGCCCGCGTTCCCACGGCACGAAATGCACTGACTCCGGGCCCCTCGGGTCCGCCTCGTCGATCCGAGCCCGAAGCGATGCACCATCCGAGAACACAACAGTCAGTTCGGTATCCGTGCGGTCGACTCCTGAGACAGTGCTGCCGATCGTTGAACACAGTGCGTCGCGAGAACCGGGTCTCGGGAAATCCCACTCCTGCCCAGACCACTGCACCGACACGGGATACAGCAACAGGCGAAGGATCGGTCCGCCAAAGCGCAGCTCAACGTAGTCGGCTGGGAAGCAGACCTCGTCGACGGCCTCTCCCACCAGGTCTTCTAGAGCGGTGACGTTGTGGTGCGGTCTCACGGTTCAGCGGAGTTGCCTTTCCAATGCGGGCGGGCCGATCAGATCACGATATGCCGCGTGGGCATCCGGATCTCGTAGCACTCGTACTGGTCCGTATCCTCCACAAACTCCAGGATCCCGCTCGCGTCAAAAGTGATCCTGATCGAGCTGCGACCCACGACCTGAGCTCGCCTGACGCGCTGGCCGCGGAAGGGCAGAATCTCGGCAACCGGAAACGGCACACGCGCCGAGCGAAGGTCTACAGGGGACGTGCCGATGAGCACCTCCCCCCAGGTGGTGACCTCGAGACCCTCGACCGCACCGAAGCCAAAGAAGGCCGTATTGCTGGTCGTATGGACGTCTTGCAGGGTTCGACCTTCGAACACTGCGACGTCGAAGTCGTTAGGCAGTGGGGACATCGAGCGCCTCTAACCTCCGAGGCTGCCTGATGGCAACGGAACGTGTGTCTCTGGGCGGCTGCCAGGCTTCATTCGTGGAGGGGTCCCCCGAGCGACCGCATGAGATGCTCAAGCTTCTCAGTGCCCGAAGCTTGGATCAGCCCCGCGCCTAGAACACTCCGAGCTTCCTCGATGCGGGCTTTGACCACCAGGAACTCCGCGAGAGTGACCCAGAAGTGCTCGACCTCTGGGAAGCCTTCGACCGCGGCGCGGAAGGCCTCCTCCGCGACCTCGTCCTCGCCAAGAACAGCCGCAATCTCACCGCCGAGAACGGTCAACTCGACTTCAAGGATTGCGTCGTTGGGTGGGAGAATGCGCATCGCGTGGGCGACGTACTGTCGCGCAGCGTCAATCTCCCCGAGGTCGAACAGCATCGTGGCGGCTCGAGTCACACGTCGCGCGTCGTCGACATCGAGCGCGATCGCCTCCGCGATCTGTTCGCGAGCCTCGCTTGGACGAGCGCGCAAGAGGGCAGAGGCAAGCATGATTCGGATCTCCGCATCCGCCGGGAAGCTGCGGACTGCTTCCTCCAGGAGAGCGAGATTCTCCGCGTCCTGCCCCGCGGCAAGGAGGCCGTGAGAGCGGGTGATGATCTCTGAAGCTGAGAGTGAAGTCATGTGACCTCCGTGACGCAGCGTCCAGCTAGTCAGGACAAGTCGATGAACACGAGGCACATCAAGATGAACCAGACACTCGCCACACCGCCGACGAGGAGCCACGACCAGCGACGAACGCGGCTCGACGGAGCGACGGAGCGACCACGGCCGCAATCGCAACGATCAGACCGACCAGAGGGACGTAGATCGTGATGTCGCCAATGGCTTCCCGATAGTCGTTGCGGAAGCTCCCCACGAGCATCGCCACCAGTAGGAAGGCAGACCCAACGAACCACGCGGCGCCGAGCAGGAGGACCGCTACGAGCCCGCCGGCTCGTCCCCACGTCCAGTACCGCGCGCTGGGCTGTCGTTCCTGGGCATGAGAGGCTGGGTTCATTGCGACGCTCGCTCGGACGCGGTGACTGTTCTCCTCACGCCAGTTCCCCGACGGTCACTGACTGGTGGACCACGTCGATCTTCCAACGTTCGACGGATGACGCCCACGGCTTCATCACCCACCCACGGGTTGGCCGCAAGGACGACGCCGAGGCTGGTAGGTCGTCAGTACGGCGCCAGCTCGATCCGAGCGACAATCCACAGAGCGATCAAGGCAGCGGTCAGGACAGCCGCCGGCCACCGCACCCACCAGCGTCCGAACAAGACGCCAATCGAGGCGACGACCGTCGCGATCGGCGCGACGAAGATCATCACCTCGACCGCCCACTCCGGAGCCCCTGGAGCGACCGCATCGCCCAGCATGAACTCCACAGCAGTCAGATAGAACGACACCCCGCTCCACACAACCCCGACAAGGATCACGCCGACGACCACGTCCGACTTCCTGATCAGCTTCTCCCCAGCGTCACCGCGAGCGCCGTGGTCCGCGCTCGGGACGCCGCCGCTGACCCTGCGATCCCGCTTCCCCGCCATCCGTGCACACCGTATCTGCGAGACGCCGGAGCCCAACCCACTCAAGCGACGCCCCCCGCATCCGATCCACCGGAGTGATGCACCGTCCACTCCCTGCCCGGAGGATCGTGCC
>JAEMRF010000041.1 GCA_016463515.1 Solirubrobacteraceae bacterium
AGATCCTCGAGGATGGTCGCCTGACCGACTCGCAGGGCCGCACGGTCGACTTCCGCCACGCCATCGTGATCATGACCTCGAACATCGGGGCCAGCGAGATCGCGAAGGGGACCCCGCTCGGGTTCACCGTGGTCGAGGACGACATGGGCGTCTCCTACGACGACATGAAGGGCCGCGTGATGAGCGATCTCAAGCGCGCGTTCCGCCCCGAGTTCCTCAACCGCATCGACGACGTGATCGTCTTCCACAAACTCCAGAAGGCCGAGATCAAGCAGATCATCGACCTCCTCCTCGGCCGCATCCGCGAGTCGCTGGCGGAGCGCGAGCTGCAGCTCGACCTGACGGACGCTGCGAAGGACTTCCTCGTCGACAAGGGCTGGGATCCCGGCATGGGCGCACGTCCGCTCCGCCGCGCCATCCAGCGCTACATCGAGGATCCGCTCTCGGACTTCGTCCTGCGCAACGCCATGGACAGCGAGTCCGGCAAGACCGTGCTCGTTGACCACGTGATCGGCGGCGAGAACGACGGCGAGCTCACGCTGACATTCGTTGAGGGCGAGCGCAAACCGGTTGCGGTGGGCGTCACGACCGACGAGGGTGCTCCCAACCTGACCAAGACCGACGACGGCTCAGAGTCCACGCAAAGCGCGGACAGTCCCGAGAAGGGGTAAGCACCCTTCCAGGCTGACTCACCAGAGAAGCCGTCGCCCAAAGGCCCCGGCGCAGTCCCTGAGACTGCGCCGGGGCCTTTGCTGTTGTTGCGGGCGCGAAGCGGCCCCCGTGGGCTCCTGGCAGCGCCGAAGCCCTCGTGGGGCTCCAGCGCCACGGCTGGAGCCCGTATTCGTCGCTGAGGGCTCCCTGGCGCGGGTTGCTACTGAGCGACGTTGCTCATGAACGTCTCCCGCAGGCCGTCCATCTGCGAGGACGGCCCAAAGAACGAGACGTTCTCGAAGGTGCAGCCGGCGAAGGTGCAGCCACGGATCACGACGACGCCGACCGGCACGACGCGGCGGCCTTCCTCGGCCACCACGATCACGGTGTCGGCGTCCTGGTTGGGAATCGTGACCTCGCCGCTGGATGCGCTGGTGCGCTCGAGCATGACGACGGCCGGCCCGCGCATGATGCAGTTCGTGAACTCGCTGTCTTCGATGACGTAGTTCACGCCCTCGAGGGTGGCGAGATCGGAGAGGTGCAGGGTCTGGTCGGAGTACTCCATTGCACCAGAGCTTCGCATGTGTGCGTGCGCGGCGTCACACCGCCGACGACGGGGCCCGTGACCGCCCGCGCCCGCCGGCTGCACGCAAGCAACCGCCCCACGGCTCTGGGTCGTGTGTTGTTGGGGTGTCATCCCGCTCGTTCCCTTCCTCCACGGAGGCCCCATGAAGATCAAAGCCCCTAGCCCCGCGATGGGCGTCGCCCTGCTCGCGCTCGGCGTCGCGTCGACGGGCTCCGCCGTCGCGGCGGTCAGCTACGCGACGAATGCCGGCAAGGTTGATGGCCGCGATGCGGTCTCATCGAAGTCGTCGAGCGAGAAGGCCGCGGGCAAACTCGTCGCCACCGCGGGGGCCGGGCCCGACAAGGGCACGATCCCTGGGAAGTTCCTGGGCGGCGTGATGCGCGGTGACGCTGATTCGTTCGCGCGCAACGCACCCGTGCAAGACAACGCGGCCGACGTACCAAGCAACGTCGCATCGATTCCCGGCCTGGGCACCCTCAGCGCGGCCTGCGGCGATCAGAACAACGCAGCCGGGGTCGAGGACCCGATCACCCGTCTGACGTTCGCCAACACGTCTGGCGCGCCGGTGAACTTCACCCGAACGGTGGGCAACGGCGTCCCGACTCTTGAGGTGATCCTCCCGAACGTGGTCAACACCACAAATATCGGTGGTTCGACGACCTTCCGCATCACCATCGAGCAGGGCGGGCGCAACTCGATCTTCGACGGTGCGGTTCGCCAGGACGGGCGCGGCTCGGCCGAGGCGACGTGCCTGGTCTACGGCTACGCCCAGCAGGTCAGCAACGTTCGCGACTAGTGCGGCGAAGGGTCTTGGCGCGACGCCGTGCGCCGAGACCGACCGCGGCGTGAGGGAGCAACGGCCGGTTTGCGTACGCCCACACCAGAAAACGGCACTAACGCTACGCAGCGTCTACTGCACTGGAAAAACGGGCGTATTCTCGATATCATGCCTTGGTGATGTCAGGCCGTTTGGACGAGTTTATCGACCCTGACAGCCAGGAACCGAGACTCCTCCGCGCCCTTGAAATGGTCGCCCCGGGTACGGCACTCCGGGAGGGGATCGACAACATCGTGCACGCCCGAACGGGCGGCATGGTGATCGTTGCCGAGCCCGACGAGGTCTCGTTCATGTGCTCCGGCGGCATCAAGCTGGATCTCGATTACTCGCCGGCCATGCTCTACCAAGTGGCGAAGATGGACGGCGCCATCGTCCTCAATGCCACGGCCACGAAGATCGTGATGGTCAACACCCAGCTCATGCCGGATCCCACGATCCTCTCGCTGGAAACGGGCACCCGTCACCGCACTGCCGAGCGCGTCAGCAAGCAGACGGCCGCCCTCGTCATCGCCGTCTCGGCGCGCCGCGACGTGGTCTCGCTCTACGTCGACGGCAGCAAGTACATCCTGGAAGACATCACGGTCGTTCTGGCCAAGGCCAACCAGGCCCTGGCCACGCTCGACAAGTACCGCCTGCGCCTGGATCACATCGCCTCCCGCCTGATGGCGATGGAGTTCGAAGGTGCCGTCCTCTTGCACGACGTGCTCACCGCCATGCAGCGCTACGAACTGGTGGCCCGCATGGCTGTCGAGATCGAGCGGTTCATCGTTGAGCTGGGCCGCGAAGGCCGTCTCATCGAGATGCAGCTCGAGGAGACGATGATGGGCGTCGCTGGAGACAAGACCGCGCTGCTGCAGGACTACCTGCTCGACCCGTCCGACGAGGCGCTTGCCTCGGCACTCGATGAACTTTCCCGCCTGCCGCACCAGGAACTCCTGGACTTCGGCGGGCTGGCCGAGCTGCTCGGTTTCGAGCGCAAGGTCAACACCCTTGACGAGCGCGTGCGCCCCCGTGGCTACCGTGCGCTCGGTCGAATCCCCCGCCTTCCGAAGCTGGCCGTCGCGCACCTGGTGCGCACGTTCGACGGGCTCGAAGGACTTGTGGCGTCCGACGACATCGACCTCGAGCAGGTCGACGGCGTCGATGCCACCCGGGCGAAGGAGATCCGCGAGGGTCTCCGCCGCCTGCAGGAGGTCAACTTCGTTGATCGGTTCCTGCATGATTGACCGCGCCGTCCGCTTGCGGACGCAGATAAGAGGAGCTCATCATTAGCGACGAGACTGAAATCGACATCGCCGAGCTGGATGACATCGAGATTGTTCTCGAGCACATCGAGTTCGAGATTGGCGACAGCGTCGTCTACCCGCACCACGGTGCCGGGCTGATCGACGGCAAGCAGCTCCGCACCATCCTGGGCGAAGAGCGTGAGTACCTCACGATCAAGATCCTGCACAACGACATGACCGTCATGGTCCCGTGCGAGAAGGCCGCCGAAGTCGGCCTGCGTCGCGTCATCGACGAGGAGACCGTCCTGAAGGTCCTCGCCGTGCTCGAGGCCGAGACCTCCGAGATGCCGAAGAACTGGAACCGCCGGTTCAAGCACAACCGCGACAAGATGAAGACCGGCGACATCTACGAGCTGTCGGAGGTGGTCCGCAACCTCGCGTTCCGCGAGCACGACAAGGGCCTCTCCACCGGTGAGAAGCAGATGTACACCCGCGCCAAGAAGATCCTCGCGTCCGAGCTGATGTACGCGCTCGACAAGAACGAGGAAGAGGCCGAGGCGCACCTCGACGACCTCCTTCTGGCCGCACACGGTCAGACGGCCGTCGCCTCCTGAGCACGCTGCAGGCCCGTCGCCCTCGCCGGAGGGCGGCGTGAGCCTCGCTGCGACGAGCGCGCTGCTCGTCGCCGCCGGCAAGGGCGAGCGCCTGGGGAGCACTCTCCCCAAGGCGCTCGTCCCGCTCGCCGGACGACCGATGCTCGAGTGGTCCATCGAGGCCCTCCGCGCGGCCGGCGTCGGCGAGATCGTCGTCGCGCTGCCGGCTGGCGGCCTTCCCGATCGCGATGCCTTCGAAGCCGCTGGCCTGTCCGGCGGTTTCGTGCTGCCCGACGGTTGCATTGCCGTGCCGGGTGGCGCGGAGCGTTCGCATTCTGCGCGGGCCGCGCTCGCCGCGAGCGGGGGAGACCCAGTGCTCGTCCACGACGCAGCCCGTCCACTGCTCACCCCTGAGCTTGTGGCGGCAGCGGTTGCCGCCTTGGATGACGACGCCGAGCTGGCTGCGGCCATCGTCGCTGCCCCCGTCACCGACACGATCAAGCGCTCCGGCGACGGCGTGCACGTCGACGAGACGTTGGTGCGGTCTGAACTGTGGGCGGTGCAGACGCCGCAGGTGTTCCGCCGTGCTTGGCTGGAGCGGGCGCTCGGGCTGCCCGACGACGTGTTGGCGTCGGCCACCGACGACGCTTCGATCGTCGAATCCCTCGGCGGCAAGGTCGGCCTCGTGCCGGCCACAGGCCCGAACATGAAGGTCACGACGCCGCACGACCTCATCGTGGCCGAGCTACTGCTCGGCCGCTGACGGCGGCCGGAGGCGCGCTTCGCGGCGACGCCGAGGCCAGACCTCAACGGATCTGGCGCGTTGAAGCGGTGCAGTTCTTCAGGACGGGTCTGAAAAAGTGCACCAGCTGGTTGGCGGCGGTGGATCGGCGCGCGCTTCGGGGCTTACGGGCGCTCTGCACCGAGGGCGGTGCGGGTTTCGGCGTCTGGGCTGGTTGGCGGCGGCGGGACTTCGCCGTTGGCGGGTTCGCGCAACCCTCGGCGGTTGCGCCGGCAGGGTCGGGTCGGGAACTCATCCGCAAACCAACTCGACCCCTAAAAGTTCCCTCCTGGGAAAGTTTCAGGGGTCGAGTTCGTTTGACGCGCTACAGGCCTCGCGGCGGACCGCCCGTAGGCCGCGAAGCGCGCGCATATCCGCCGCCGCCAACCCGCCGACGTGCCGCCGTTCCGCCGCGGCCTCGCCGCGGACCGCCCGCAGGCCGCGAAGCGCCCGCTTGTCCGTTGCCGCCAACCAGCTCAAACGCCGCCAGTCCGCGGCGCCCTCGCCGAGGATCGCCCGCAGGCCGCGAAGCGCGCGCCAGTCCACCGCCGCCAACCAGCCCAGGCGCCGATTCGGCGTGCTGCGTCGCCGTGGCTTCAGTCGCCCGCCGGCGGGATCAGCAGGCCGGAGGCCTCGAGCATCACCGGCTTGATCAGGCTCCAGCGCAGGTCGACGGCCTCGCGGCCCCACGTGGGGATCGACATGATCAGGCCGCGGATGGTCTGAAAGACGCTGTCGATATAGGTGGCAAAGCGCGGATCGGTGGCTTCCTGCGGGAACACCGCCAGGGCGGTCGTGAGGACGATCTCGGCGATGCGCAGCTCAAGGTCGCGCAACGCGACGGCGAGCTCCGGCTCGCTCCACGCGGCGCCGAGGAGTTGGGCGGCCGCGAGCGCCTCGGGAGTGGTGAGCGTCGTCCACGCCTGATCGAGCACGGCTTCGCGGTGGTCAACGCCCTGGCGGCCAGCCGAGCCGATCTCGGCCACCGCGGTCTCGGCCATCGAGACCGCGAGGTTGGAGACCGCCTCGACGAGCAACGCTTCGCGGGTGGCGAAGTGATGCATCAGCGTGCTCTGCGCGATCCCGACGCGCTCAGCGATGCGGCGCGTGGTCAGGGAGCCGTAGCCGTCCTCGACCAAACAGGCGACGGTCTCCTCGAGGATTGAGCGGCGGGTGTTCTGCCGCTGCTGCTCGCGGGTCGTTGGCGTGGTGGCCTTGTGTGACGCTTCGTCGATCACGTGATCGGTGATGGTATAGAATCGGCTCTCGTCGATCACGTGATCGACGAAACGAGTCCCCGTATTGCCGTCCCGAGGCAGAGGTTTCGACCGTGAGCAAGAAGATCCACACGTCCCGCATGCTGCGCGTTGCTTCGATGACCGGTGCGGCCGGTGGCGTGGCGATGCGCATGGCGACGTCTCGGGCGATGAACGGCGTCGGCGGCGCTGGTTCGGCGGAGAGCCGCAAGGCCGCCGCAACGCGTCAGCAGCTCGCTGCTGCTCGCCAGCTGGTGAGCATTCTCGGCGGGATGCGCGGGGCGGCGATGAAGGTCGGCCAGTCCCTGTCGACGGTCGACATGGGGCTCGTGCCCGAAGAGATCCGACCCGAGTTCCAGGCGATTCTGGCTGAGCTGCAGCATTCCGCTGAGCCGGCGCCGTTCAAACAGGTCAAGCGGATCATCGAGTCCGATCTGGGCCAGTCGCTCGACGACGCCTTCGCGTCATTCGAGCAGCGGCCGATCGCGGCCGCATCGATCGGGCAGGTCCACAAGGCCGTGCTGCACGACGGGCGCACCGTCGCCGTGAAGGTGCAGTACCCGGGCATCGCCGAGGCGATCGAGTCCGACATGAAGAACCTGGCGCTCGGTCTCAAGCTGCTGAAGACGATCGTGCCGGGGATCGATACCGCGGCGATCGCCGACGAGATCCGCGAGCGCATCTACGAGGAGCTCGACTACGAGCTCGAAGCTCAGAACCAGCGCACACTGGCTCGGCTCTACCGCGGCCACCCGTTCGTGGTGGTGCCCGAAGTGATGACGCGCCTCTGCGGCCGCCGGGTGCTGGTGACCGAATTCATCGAGGGTCGCCGCTTTGAGGAGATCGTCGACCTGCCGGCGGCCGAGCGCGACCGCATCGCGGAGATCCTGGTGCGTTTCTACCTCAACGGACCCGTGCGCCACCGCCTGCTCAACGGCGACCCGCACCCCGGCAACACGCTCTTCCTGGCCGACGGCCGGGTCGCATTCCTGGACTTCGGCTTTGCCAAGAAGCTCCCGGACGCCGAAGTCGCGCAGCTGGTCGAGTCGACGATCGCCACGCACGCCGGCGACCCGGACGCCCTGTTGGAGGTCGTCGCGCAGGCCGGCGCACTGCCCCAGAACCCCGCCTTGGCGCCCCTGCTCTTTGAGAGCTACAACGCGGTGTTCGGGTGGCTGATGGTCGACGAGCCGCTCACGATCGAGTCCGCCAAGACGGCCGAAATGATGAGCGTCTACACCCAGCTGCGCAACGCCGACGGCTTCGAGGACCTCGTCCTCCCGGCCGAGCACTTCGTCTTGCTGCGGGCCGTGATGCTCGTGCTCGGCGTCCTCGGGCAGCTCGAGGCGACCAACCCGTGGCTCGACATCGCAGGGGAGTGGGTCTTCGGCGACGAGCCCAAGACCGAGCTCGGCCGTCTGGAGGCCACGTTCTTTGAGGGTCGGCCGTACGCGGTGCCGGCGGGCGTCGGCGGCCGCTGACCGAGCCGGCACGGCGCCGACGGCGGGCGGCTGCTTGAATCCCCTGGTAGTGCTCACCGACTACCACGTCCACCTGCGCCCCGACGAACAGGGAACCACCGCAGACAAGTACTTCACGCCGGCCAACGCCGAGCGATACCGGATCGCCGCGCAGGAGCAGGGGATCACGGAGCTCGGCGCCAGCGAGCACATCTACCGCTTCACCGCCGCCCTGGACGTGTGGCAGCACGACCTGTGGCGAGGCGCGGCCGTCGACGACATCGACGACTACGTCGGCTTCCTCGCCGAAGAGGGCTTTCGTCGGGGCATCGAGGCCGACTTCATCCCTGGCCGCGAGGACCAGATCGCCAACCTCCTGGAGGCCCGCGACTGGGACTACGTGATCGGCTCGGTGCACTTCCTTGGGGACCTTGCCGTCGACCACCTCGGATGGGACATCTGGGACCACACCGGTCAGTCGCCCGAGAAGGTGTGGACGCGCTACTTCCAGACGCTCGGTGAGTGCGGCCGCAGCGGCCTGTTCGACATCCTCGCCCACCCGGACCTGGTCAAGGTCTGGGGAGGACGCCGGCCCAAGCCCGAGGGCGACCTTCGTCGGTACTACGAGCTGGCCATCGACGGCATCGTCGAAGGCGGCGCCGCGGTCGAGGTCTCCACGGCCGGGCTGCGCAAGCCCGTCGGCGAGATCTACCCGGACCCGGCCTTCCTGGAGATGTGCATCGAAGCCGGCTGTGACTTCACGCTCTCCAGCGACGCGCACACCCCCGCCGACCTGGGTTCCCACTACGAGCGCGCCGCCGAGTTTCTGGCCGAGCACGGCGTGACCGAGCTGACCGTCTTCAACGGGCGCGAGCGTCGCAAAGAGCCGATCGGATGACCGGCGAGTGGCGGCCCGGGCCGCAGGACCGACGCGTCGGCATCGGCTGGGACTCCCACCGCCTCGTTGAGGGCCGCGACTTCATCCTCGGCGGCGTGAAGATCGAGTCGCCGGTCGGCCTCCACGGCCACTCCGACGCCGACGTGCTCTCGCACGCCATCACCGACGCCATCCTGGGCGCCGCCGGCCTGGGCGACATCGGTGACCACTTCCCCGACACCGACGCCGCCTACAAGGGCGCCGACTCGATCCAGCTCCTTCGCACGGTGCTCGAGCATGTGCGCGAGCTGGGCTGGGAGATCGACAACGTCGACTCGACCGTGGTGGCCGAGCGCCCCAAGCTCGGGCCCGCGAAACGGGCGATCCAGGAGCGCCTCGCCGAGGTGCTCGGGGTGCCTGCACACGCCGTTGGCGTGAAGGCCTCGACCGGTGAAGGCCTGGGCTTCGTGGGCCGCGGCGAGGGCGTCGCCGCGTTGGCAGTGGCGCAGCTCCGCGGTACAAGCGCGTAGCCTGCACTCGTCGTGACCGCTACCCCCGTCTCGTCGGCGAGCGGCTCTCAGCCGCAACCTGACCCCACCGCTTCGGCCCCGCATGACGCAGGCAGCGCCCGCTCGGCACGCCTGATGGCGCTCACCGAGCCCGGCCCCCTGCATGTGCGCTGGGGACTCGTGGTGCTGGTGAGTCTCGTGATTGCCGGCGTCGGCACGCTCCTGCTCGGCGGCGCCCCGACCTACGACCCGTGGGCGTGGATCATCTGGGGTCGCGAGATCATCCAGGGCGACCTGGTCACCACGACGGGCCCGTCGTGGAAGCCACTGCCGATGTTCTTCACGGTGCCGTTCGCCCTCTTCGGCGACGCCGCCCCGGACCTGTGGATGTGGGTCGCGCGCGCCACGGCATTGATCGGGATCGTTGCGGTCGCCGACCTCGCCGCTCGCATCGGAGGGCGCCTCGCGGCCGGCCTCGCTGGCCTGGCCATCGGCCTGGCTCCCCTCTACTACGCCTACGGCATCCAGGGCAGCTCCGAAGGCATGCTCGTGCTCGTCTGCTGCCTGGCGGCCACCGCCTGGATCGACGGCCGCCGCAACGTCGCCTTCTGGTGGCTCGTAGCCGCGGCACTGCTGCGCCCCGAGGCGTGGCCGTTCGTCGCGCTCGTCGGCCTCGAGCGCCTGAAGGTCCGCCCGGCCAACATCTGGTGGCTGGCCGGTGCGGCCGTGCTGGTCCTGGTCACGTGGCTCGTGCCCGAGAAGATCGGCGGCGGCGCGTACCTGCGCGCGGCTACCCGCGCCCACGCGCCCAACCCAGACAGTGCTGCGTTTGCCTCGAGCCCAGCGCTGGAGGTCCTCGGGTCGATGGGCAACCTGATGCTCTGGCTCCCCGCGATCGGCGTCGCGCTGACCATCGTGGTCGGTGCGGTCGCGTGGCGTCGCAGCGAGCCCGACGCTCCCGCCGAGTCCTCCGACGGATCCGCATCCACCCCGGCGGCTTCCGGCTTCCCGTCCCGCGGCACCCTGCAGATCGCGTTCGCGCTGCTCGCACTCGCTTTCGGCTGGGTCGCGATCGTCGCGGCCATGACCGAAGGCGGCTATGCCGGCAATCCGCGCTACCTCGCTGCGCCGCTCGGCTTCCTTGTGGCCGTCGGCCTCGGCGGCCTGGCTTGGCTGGTGCGCATCGCGGCCGCCCGCGGGCTGGCTGTGGTGGGCGAGTTGCTCGTGATGGGCGCGCTGCTGGCCTTGGTGATCGTGGCTGGTCTGCGTTTGCCGGGCCGCACCGACGAGATTCGCTACCAGTCCGCCAACCGTGTTCAGCTCGACGACATCGCGTCCGACCCAGGCATCAAAGCCAAGATCCTCGCCTGCCAGCCCATCCACACGCACCCGCTCATGGTGCCGCCGGTCGCGTGGACGCTTGGCCTGCACGTCGACCAGGTCAAGTCCAACCGGCCGCTGCGTGGTGGCACCTACATCATCGGGACCAACGTTCCCTCCAAGGCGCGGCGCCCGATGCTGCCGCCAGGGCTGCCCGTCACCACCATCGCCACGCGCAGCCAGGTCACGGTCGTCCAAGACTGCACCCCTCGATGACCGAAGAGGTGGCGGTCCACGAGCCGCACCGGGGGTCGCATCCCCGCCCGGTCGTGTGGGCGCTTGGGCTGGCGTCGCTGATCGGTCTGTGCGTCGCCTCGGTCCTGCTGCGCACTCAGGCCTTCGACACGTCGTACTGGATCGACGAGGGCATCGCCACGGGCATCGCCCGCTACCCGCTCTCTGAGATCCCCAGCGTCCTGCTGCTGGACGGCTCACCGCCGCTCTACTACCTGCTGCTGCACATATGGGAGGACTGGTTCGGGACCGGTGAAGCCGCGACGCGATCCCTGTCGCTGCTGGCGGCCACGCTCACGATCCCGGTCGCGTTCCTCTTCGCCTGGCGGATCGCTGGAGCGCGCGCCGCCTGGGTCTCGGCGCTCTTGGCCGCTGGCCACCCCTTCCTCACGTACTACGCCCAAGAGACGAGGATGTACGCGCTGGTCTCGCTGCTGGCGCTGATCATGGCCGGCTCGCTCGTGCTGGTGTTCACCCAACGCCAGCGGCGCTTCATTCCGCTCGCGATCATCGGCGCTGCGGGCATCATGTACAGCCACAACTGGGGCCTCTTCGCCGTCGCCGCGAGCTTCGTGGCCGCGCTGATCGTGGTCTTCACCGTCGGCGAGCGCGAGGAGCGCCGAGCCTCGGTCATCGACGGCGTGATCATCTACGGCGCGATCGGGGTGCTCTACCTGCCGTGGGTGCCATCGCTGCTCAAGCAGGCCTCATCGACGGGCGCGCCGTGGTCGATGGTGCCGGGCTTTGGCGACCTCTTCAGCGCCGTGGTGGTGCCGTTCGGCTACGAGTGGATCGGGGTCGTGCTCGCGGCGATCACCGCTGCAGCCGCGCTCGTGATCGCCCGGCGCAAACGCCCAGGCGACGCGCCGACCGTTCGCGCCGCGCTGCTGCTCGCGCTCATCATCGTCGGCACCGGCGTGCTTGCGTGGGTCATTTCGCATGTCTCGCCGGCCTGGTCGCTGCGCTACCTCGCGGTGTCGGTTGGGCCAGCCATTTTGCTGTCCGGGCTGGTTCTGGCTCGGATCCCGACCGTGGGCGCCGCGGTGCTGTGTCTGCTGGCGTTGCTGTGGGCCCAGCCGCTGGAGGAGCGCGTGCGGCAGAAGAGCAACGTGGCGCAGGTCGCGGCGCTCGCAGCACAGATCGATGCGAACGGCCCTGGCGACGTGGTGATCTCGCCGCACCCCGAACAGCTGCCCGTGATCAGCCACTACATGGGCCCCGAGCCGAGGTACGCCACCAGCCTCGGGTGGCAGCAGGACACGCGCGTCTTCGACTGGCGCCACGCCATGGACCGCCTCAAAGCGGCCGACCCTGACGTCGTGTGGTCGCAGATGCGACCCGAGGTGGAGTCAGGGCAGGACGTCGTGCTCGCGGTGCCGATCCTGCGGTCGGCCCAGTGGCGCGCTCCGTGGACGTGGCTGGTGCGGCGCCGCGCTCTGCAATGGCAGCAGACCCTCGATGCCGACCCCGGCCTGATTCGCCTCGGAGAGCTGCCCCGCTACGGCGACCGGCCGCTCCCGCGCGGCCTTCGGCTGATCGTCTACCGCAAACGCTGACGACCGTGAGGCCCGGCGGCCCGGGCCTGGCGGCGCTGTATTGCCCGCGCTGCCCGCCGGTGGCACGCGCGAACCCCCGCTCGGGCGGATACGGTGCAGCCGTGCAAGCAAGCGTGGCCGTGCTGGAAGACTGCGGAGGACCGGCATGAGCGCCGGCCTCTTTGCGTTGCTCGACGACGTCGCGATGCTCGCCCGCGCAGCGGCAGCGTCGGTCGACGACGTCGCGGCGGCTGCAGGTCGCGCCAGCATGAAGGCGACAGGCGTGATCGTCGACGACGCCGCCGTCACGCCCCGCTACGTGCAGGGCATCCTGCCCGAGCGCGAGATCCCGATGATCCGGCGCATCGCCATCGGCTCGTTGCGCAACAAGCTCTTCGTGATCCTCCCAGTGGTGCTGCTCCTCAGCGAGCTGCTGCCGGGTCTGCTCACGCCGATCCTGATGATCGGCGGTGCGTACCTCTGTTACGAGGGTGCCGAGAAACTCTGGGAGATCGTGCGCCCACACGAAGCGCACCCCGGCGGCGAGCCGCTCGACAAAGCGCTGGTCGACGAGGACACCCTCGTCGGCGCTGCCATCCGCACCGATCTGATTCTCTCGGCCGAGATCATGGTCATCTCGCTCAACGAGGTCGCCGAGGAGCCGCTGCTCTCACGCGCCGCGATCCTGATCTTCGTGGCGTTCGCGATCACGATCGGCGTGTACGGCGTGGTCGGCGGCATCGTGAAGATGGACGACGTGGGCCTCAAGCTCGCCGAGAAGGGCCAGGGAGCGCTGGCGTCGTTCGGCCGCGGTCTCGTGAAGGCGATGCCGATCGTGCTCTCGATCCTCGCCAACGTCGGCATCGCCGCCATGCTCTGGGTCGGCGGCCACATCATCCTCGTCGGACTCGACGAACTCGGCGTGGGCTTCCTCTACGACTTCGTCCACCACCTCGAGGAAGACGTCGGCGACGCGATCGGCGGCGTGGGCGCCTGGTTCACCAACACGGCGCTGTCGGCGCTGCTTGGCGTGTTCGTGGGTGCCGTCGTCGTGACGGTCATGCACCTCACGGGCCGCGGCCACAAAGCCCACTGAAGCGGCGGGTGCGAGGCGCCGGTTCCGGCGCTGCGCACCCCGTGCCCAGCCTTGCGCGCGAGCAGGCGCGCCTCCGCCGGTCGATGTGGTGACCTTTAGGAGACGTTTAGGTAAGGTGCCGTTTATGAATCAGCCGATCGATAGCTCTGCGTTCGCGCCGTCGCCTGGGACCGCGGGTTCCGCCGACGAGTCGCAGCCGACCCTCGTCCTCGGCGGGGGTCCTGCGGGCCTCACCGCGGGCTACCAGCTCGTGAAGGCTGAGCAGCCGGTGCGCGTGTTCGAAGCTGAAGATCAGGTCGGCGGCATCGCGATGACCGTCGAGCGCGACGGCTACCGCTTCGACCTCGGCGGCCACCGCTTCTTCACCAAGAACCAGGAGGTCGACGACCTCTGGCACGAGATCATGGGCGGCGAGTTCCTCAAGCGCCCGCGCCAGTCCCGGATCTACTGGAACAAGAAGTTCCTGGAGTACCCGCTCGAGGGCACCGACGTGATCAAGAAGCTCGGCCCGCTCGAGCTCATGCGCGCTGGCTTCTCCTACCTCAAGGCCGCGATCTTCAACAAGAAGGGCAACGAGGCCAACCTCGAGGAGTGGGTCATCAACCGCTTCGGTCGGCGCCTCTACGAGCTCTTCTTCCAGTCCTACACCGAGAAGGTCTGGGGCGTCCCCTGCGACCAGCTCGGCGCCGACTGGGCCGCCCAGCGCATCAAGGACCTCTCCTTCATCTCGGCCGCCAAGGCCGCGTTCTTCGGCGACGGCGGCGGCAAGCACAAGTCGCTGATCAAGGAGTTCAACTACCCGCGCTTCGGCCCCGGCCAGATGTGGGAGCAGATGACCGACCGCATCAATGAGCGCGGTGGCTCCGTCGAGCTCGAGAGCCGCGTCGACGGCCTCGTGATCGAGAACGGCCGCGTCACGCATGTGAAGGTCAACGGCGAGGCCATCGAAGCCCCGTACGTGATCTCGTCGCTGCCGCTGCGCAACATCGTGGGCCTCGCCGGCGACGCTGCTCCGCAGAAGGTCGTCGAAGCTGCACAGGGCCTGCGCTACCGCGACTTCCTCACCGTGGCGCTCGTCGTCGACGGCAAGGATCTCTTCCCCGACAACTGGATCTACATCCACGAGCCCGGCGTTGAAGTCGGCCGTATCCAGAACTTCCGCTCGTGGAGCCCCTGGATGGTCCCGGATCAGTCCAAGGCCTCGGTTGGCCTTGAGTACTTCTGCTTCGAAGGCGACGAGCTGTGGGAGATGGACGACGACGACCTCGTCGCCCTCGCCACCAAGGAGCTCGTCCAGATCGGTCTGATCGACCGCCCCGAGCGCGTGGATCGCGGCTACGCCGTGCGCGTGCCCAAGGCGTACCCGATGTACGACGAGGACTACGACAAGCGCGTCGAGATCATCAAGGACTGGCTCGCGACCGTCGAGAACCTCCAGCAGGTCGGCCGCAACGGTCTGCACCGCTACAACAACTCCGACCACTCGATGCTCAGCGCGATGCGCGCCGTCGACAACCTCGTCCTCGGTCACGAGCACGACATCTGGGAGGTCAACGTCGAGTCGGCCTACCTGGAAGAGGGCGAAGTCTCGGTCGACAACCCCTACAAGAACACCCCGGAGACCGCCGCGCAGAAGCAGGCGCTCACCAAGTAACCCAAGTCCTCCACGCTCGGGCCTCCACCGAGCAACAGGCAGAGCGCGCCGTCCTCAAGCGGCCTGCTCCGGCGGGCGTCCTTCGGGGCGCCCGCTGTCGTTGTCGGAGCGCCCGTTGCGACGTGCCCGATGGCGCGAGCAGTTCGACGCGGTCGCGCATAATGCATCCACCGCATGGATCCGGCGGGGGGTTTGGGCTCCAAAATGTCCGCAGGGCGAACTTTTCCCAGCCCAAACCGACTCGACCTCGGCGTTTGGGCTCCAAAATGTCCGAAGGGCGGACATTTCTCAGCCCAAACGGTGCCGCCCTCGCCGGCTGTGCCAAGCCACGGCCGCCAACCCGCCCCGGAACGCTCCGCGTCGGGCGGTCATCTCCTCGGTCAGGGTCGCGCGTCAACCAGGTGATGAGGCACGGCGCCGGCATGGCGCCCGCCTTGCGGAGTCTCCGCGGGCGCTCGCAGACCGGTACCGTGCGCCCGTGGCCGAGTTCCCCGAGATCCAGCTGTTC
>JAEMRF010000312.1:0-2544 GCA_016463515.1 Solirubrobacteraceae bacterium
CGCGTGCTCACGGAGATCGCTGAGGTCGACGCAGAGGGCACGCTCCACACGCGCTACCGGGCGCCGCAGCACGCGCACCAGGGCAAGCTTGCGCGCGTGACGGCGTGACGGCCTGGATGCCCGCCGTCGCCGCGGCCGTCGCGCTCGCCGGGGCACTGACGCATCTCTACGAGGTCAGTACGGCCTCAGGAGGTCAGGCTGGCGCGGCCGCGCGGGGTGGGGCACGGCCCGAGCAGTTGGTCGACCTTGCCACGCGCAGCATGGTGGCGCGCAACCTCCTGATCGGACTGGTTGTTGCGTGTCTGGTCGTAGCCATCACATCACCGGGAAAGGCACTGCTTGCGGGAGCGCTCGCCGTTTCGGTGTCGATCGTCCGCGGCAGAGGAGCCGATCGTGGCCGCCGGCGCGCGCGGGAGGCCGGCGTGCCGACTCTGGCCAGATCGCTGGCCGACGCCCTCCGCGGCGGGGCCTCGATCCGCGCGGCTCTGGCCGCAGCCGCCGAGGACCGATCGATCCCCGCCGAGCTCCGGGCAACCGTACGAAGTGAGGCGGCTGGGCTGGCGCTGGGCGCACCGCTTCGCCCGACGCTCACTGCCCTGGGTCAGGCCGGCGGGCCCGGCATGCGACTGCTCTGCGGCACCGTCGCGATGCACCTTGATGCTGGTGGCGCCCTGGCCTCCCAGCTGGAGCGACTCGCCGCCGATGGCGACGCCTCGCGCAAAGTCGACCAGGACCGGGTGGCCGCCACCGCACAGGCCCGCGCCACGGTGCGCGTGGTGGCCGCACTCCCGCTGCTGGCCATGGGCGGCGCGCAGCTCGCAAGCCCGGGGTTCCTGGCTGCGGTGATCGGTCATCCGATCGCGCTGCTGCTGCTGATCGTCGGGCTGGTCCTTGAAGTGGCCGCCGTGCTCGTGGCGCGCGCGATCGTCGGGACCGCGAGATGAGCGGATCGGTTGTGCTCATGGTCCTGGCGTCGATCGCTGCCGGCGCGGCCCTCCTTGAGCTGGTCACGGGAGCGGGCCAGCCCAAGCGGTGGCGGCCCGCGCCGTTCGGGAGCGGCACCCGCCGGCAGGAACCGAGGTCGCCGGCAGAAGCTCCGGCGCGGTGGGCCGCGGTGGCAGGGTCCGACGAGCGCACCGAGCGCTTGCTCGACGCAGCCGGTCGTATCGACGTTCCGGACGCGGCTGCGCTGGGCGTACGTCGACGGGTCTCGGCCACGGTCTGCGCCGTCTGGGCAGCAGCCATCGGCCTCCTGCTGCTCCCAAGTGGCCTGGCCATCGGCGTCGGGTTCGTGGGCGCCGCCGTCGGGCGAGCGCTGCCAGGACTTGCCCTGACCCGCGCCGGGCACGCTCGCACCGCAGAGCTGCGGGAGGAAGTGCCGGAGTTGCTGGACCTGCTCGCGGTGGGGCTCGGATGCGGTCTGCCGGTGGGCGATGCTCTCGCAGCCCTTGGCGAATGGGGTGACGGTCCGCTCGCGACTGGGGCCGGTCGAGCCGCCGCGGAGCTGGGGAGCGGGGCGGGCCTCGACCAAACCCTTGCCAGGCTGGTGCGCGACCATCCCGTGGCGGAACTCGAGGCAGCCGTGGCCATCATCCAGCGCGCCCGGCGCCACGGGACGCCAGCTGCCGGCGCGCTTCGTGCGCTGGCAGCCGGGGCGCGTGAGGCGCGAGCGCGCCGCGCGATGGACCACGCCGCGCGCGCCGCTCCACGCGTGCAGCTTGTTGCGGCGTTGCTGCTGGTGCCGGCGGCCTTGTGTGTGCTCGCATCGGCCCTTGTTGCTGGGGGTCTGGGGGGATAGGCGCAGTCTGGCGCGGTCCCGCTCGCCTCCTGCCCGTGCGCGACCGTCGGTCCGGAGACGTTCCGGGGCGGTACGAAATCCGCGGACCTGCGATGCTTGCGGTGTGTCTGGCCGGCCCCGCGGTGACCATCCGAGTAAGGACGAACTCGTCGACGCTGCACTGCGGTGCTTTGTGCGTCGCGGGTACGACGCGACGACCATGAAGCAGGTCGCCGAAGAAGCCGGCACCTCGGTGGCGCAGTTGTACCTCTCCTTCCCGAGCAAGCAGATGATGCTGATCGCCGTGCACCAAAAGGGCACGCGCCGCCTGCTGGAGGGTTTCCTGCTTCCGGCGATCGCGCAGGACGGCCAGCCGTGGGACCGGATCATGGCCCTGACCGAGGCCTACATGCGGTTCTACCTCGATGAGCGCGACCTCGCGAACCTCCTGGCCTTCACCTCACTGGCTGACTTGGACGCCGAGGACGCCGAGTCGCAGGAGATGTTCATGGAGCACGCCGAGCAACTCGGCGTGATGTTCGGTCTGTGGAACGACCTCACCGAAGGCACCGGCATCGACCCGTCGCAGGTGTTTCGTTGGTGCTGGGCAGCGATGTACGGCCTTGCTGCCCAGAACATGCGGTTCCCGCATCTGGCGCTGTCTGACGACGAACTCGAGTCGATCGTCGACACCGGTATGCGGCTGCTGCGCGGCGGGCTCAACGCCCAACGCGCGAGCTAGCGCGGCCCGCACACCCCGCCGCGCC
>JAEMRF010000312.1:2644-3836 GCA_016463515.1 Solirubrobacteraceae bacterium
CACCGCAACCCACCGGGTTGCCCCACCGCGCCCCACTCGGGGCCACGGATGCATGCAACATCCCGTGTGCGACCCCGGAAGAGGCAGGAACGGTCGGGGAGTCGGGGAACTCAGGAGCCGCGTCGCTGCTGGGAGGCAATCCTGCAAGTACGGATGCAGCACGGGGGAATCCCCTGCTAATCCGTGCCCTATTCGGCATGGTTGGATCGTACGAAGGTCCAGGTGGGAGCGAAGTATTGCCGGGTGGGAGAAAGTGGGATAAGGTGAGCGCTGTGAGCCGGAGTGGAGGGGCTCCTCCCACCCCTCCACTCCGGCTCTTCTTCTTTTCATGGCGTTCCGCGGCACCTACCAGCACACGCTCGACGTCAAGTTCCGACTGACGGTGCCGGCCCGCTTCCGCGACGACTTCGAATCCGGGGTCGTGATCGTCAAGGGCGTGGATCCATGCGTCGAGCTGTGGCGGCCGCAGGAGTACGAGGCGCACGTCGATGCGGCCACGCAGAACCTCGCCACCATGTCGCCGCAGATGCGCCAGATGCTGCGCCTCATGCAGGGATCGGCTTTCGATACGGCGCTCGACAAGGTCGGGCGCGTCGGTCTCACCGAGCAACTCCGCGCGCACGGGGGCCTCGAGAAGGACGTCGTGCTCATCGGCGTGGGGCGATGCCTGGAGCTTTGGAACCGCGAGCGCTGGGAGCAGCACGAAGCGGGCCTGGCTTCGGCCGTCAACACCTTCACGGCCGCAGCGCCGTCCCACGTTGCCCCACCTGCTGCTGCGGGGGCGTGATGACGATCCACGCGCCGGTCCTCCTGGAGGAGACGCTCACCCTGCTGGACCCCCAGCCGGGCGAGACGATGATCGACGCAACGTTCGGTGCCGGAGGGCACTCGCGGCGCATCGCTGAGCGGCTGGGCGCCCAGGGCACGCTCATCGCGATCGACCGCGATCCAGAGGCTCGCGGGCGTTTCGAGGCATTTCAGGCGCAGGTGCCCTGCTCGACAAGGTTCGTAGCCGCGGATTTCGCGGCAGGACTGCAGGGGCTAGAGGGCGAAGGAGTCCGTGCCGACGGCGTGCTCTTCGACTTCGGCCTCAGTTCCCCTCAGATCGACTCCCTTGAACGTGGCTTCTCCTACTCGCGCGACGCACCGCTCGACATGCGCATGGATCCTGAGCAGCCGCTCAGTGCCGCTG
>JAEMRF010000313.1 GCA_016463515.1 Solirubrobacteraceae bacterium
AGTCCGTCGATGCGCACGCCGGGCGTGGCGGTGGCCTGCGCTACGAACGCCGCGACCTGCTCGGGCTCGCGCAGCGGAGAGCGACGGGCGCCAATGGCAGGGCCGCGGCCGCCGAAGGGACGCCAGGCCGTGTCGACGTCGACGCAGACTGGCATCTCGATGTTCGCGCCGTTGGCGGCTGCTGCGATCAGCGTGACCTGCGCGAGGTCGTCGACCATCGGGCGCACGACCTGGTCCGGGTGGTCGCGCAGGAACTCGGCGAGGTCGGCGAGCGCCCCGGCATCCACGCTCGGGTAGGCGATCAGCACGTCGTTCACGCCCTGCTCGGCCAGGTGCAGCGCCTCGCGCACCGTGAACGCCATCGCCCCCTGAACGCGCGGGTGCAGTCCCAGGGCATGCTGAATGAGGGTGGTGCAGCGCAGCGACTTCGATGCCACGCGGATCGGGAGTGTGCCGGCCTGGCTGAGCAGCGAGGCGGCGTTGGCTTCGAATGCGTCGAGGTCGACGTAGGCCAGTGGGGCCGGCTGGTCGGCCAGCGCCTGCAGGTGATCGAGGCAGCGGATCGGGAGGTCCGCCAAGGGATCGGTCATGCGCGCTCAGCCGGCGGCGGGCCCAGGACGCGTCGCACGTAGTCGTTGGTGAAGAGTCCGTGCGGGTCCAGCTCGCGGCGGGCGGCCTGGAACGCGTCCCATTCGGGGTACCGCGGCGCCAGCGTGGCGGCCGTCTGGAAGTGGCGTTTGCCCCAGTGGGGGCGACCGTCGTGGCGGTCCATGATGGCCTCGACCGCGCGGAAATATGCCTCGTACGGCATCGGGACGAACTGGTGCACGGCGATGTAGGCGGTGTCGCGACCGGAGGCCGTGGAGAGCGGGGCATCGTCGGCTGCCGTGGCGCGGACCTCGATCGGGAAGGTCACTCCGATCCGTTGGTCCTCGATGAGTGCAAGCACCTCGCGCAGCGCCGCGCCCACCTGCGCCCGTGGAATCGCGTATTCCATCTCGGTGAACCGGACCCGGCGCTCGCTGGCGAACACGCGATGGCTGTGGTCGGTTCGCACGTCGCGCGAGAGCAGCCTGGTCATCGCTCGCGAGATCTGCGGCGCGCGACGTGGCGCCACGCGACCGGCCTGCGAGAACGCGGCGAGGCCGCGGTTGGCGATCAGGTCGTCGACGACCCACTTGCGCCACCTGGGCAGCGGAGCCGGTGGATCATCCGTGCGGTCGCTCGCAAACGACAGCGCGGTCTTGGCATAGGGAAAGGCGTAGAACTCGTAGTGGTCATGGGCCGCGGCGAGCTCGTGGAACCCGTCGATCAGGTCGTCCAGTGGTCGCGGCTCCTCGACCTTGCGCAGGCGGAACGCCGGGACGGTCTGCAGCGTGAGTTCGGTGATCACCCCGAGTGCGCCCAGGCTCACGCGCGCGGCGCGCAGCAGTTCGCCCGACAGCCCCGAATCGGCGGTCAGCTCTCGCACGGTGCCGTCGGCCAAGGCGATGCGGCAACCGACGACGCCGGCAGAGAGGTTTCGGAATCGGGCACCGGTGCCGTGAGTGCCGGTCGCCAGGGCGCCGGCAATCGTCTGGCGGTCGATATCTCCCTGGTTCTCCAGCGCAAGGCCGTGCTCGTGCAGGGCGTCGCAGAGCCGGTGCAGCGGCATCCCCGCCTGCACGCGCACCAGGCCAGACGACGGGTCGGCATCGATGAGTTGGGCGAGGTGGCGCAGGTCGACCTGCACGCCGTCGGTGACGCAGGTGTCGGTGAAGGAGTGCCCCGAGCCCACGGGCCGCACGGTGTGGCCGGCATCACCGGCACGCGCGATGACCTCGGTGAGTTCGCGCTCGCTGTAGGGGCGGGCGAGCACCGACGGGGTGCAGTGCTGCTGGCCGGCCCAGTTGGACCAGGTCGGCGCTTGCGAGGTGGAGGGGGTCGTGGGAGCTGTCACGCGAGTCTTCAATCATGGCGGCCGAGGCGGCTGCCGTGTGCGCCGCGTCGATCACGGTACCCAATGGCTGGACAAACGTCCAGAGTTCGTACGGTCGTGGGTGAAGTCCGCCCGGCGGATCGCGTTCACAGGCTCGCGCCCTGGGGCATTTCGACGGGCTCGCTCGGTCCCGGTACGGTCCGCCGATGCAGCTAGACCTTCCCGGGGCCTTCCGGCGGGCGAGTCGCCTGCCGCTTGGCGGAGCCGTCGTCTCCGTCGGCTACCGCGCAGCCGCGCCGTACTTCCTCACGGCGCCGATGCGATTGCGCGAAGTCCAGTCGGGCCGGTCGGTCGCCACGATGCGCCACGTGCCCTGGGTGCGCAACCACCTCGGCGGGGTGCACGCGATCGCGCTCTGCAACCTGGCCGAGTTTGCGATGGGGGCAGTCGCCGAGGCGACGATTCCCGCCGCGACCCATCGGTGGATCCCGCGGGGGATGACCGTCGCATATGTGGCGCGCGCCAAGGGCCGGATGACCGCGACCGCGTCGCTCGCGCTGCCGAAGCCGCTGGGGGACCGGCAGGAGCTCCCGGTGGAGATCTCGATCACCGACGACGCGGGGACCGAGGTCTGCCGGGTGACCATCACGATCTGGGTCACCGCCAAGGCGTAAACGACCCGTTACCCGGTTGGGTACCCGCGTCCTGGTTCTCGCGGAGCCGGCTCTAGAGTGGCGCGTCGTGCCCGTGCCAACCACCGCTGAGGCGCCGCTGGCGCCCCCGCCTCCATTGCGGGTCATCGCGCGCGAGTGGACCCGCATCGGCGTGCTCGGATTCGGTGGACCGCCGGTCCACATCGTGATGCTGCGCGATCTCGTCGTGCGGCGCGAGCGCTGGATCGACGCGACGCGTTTCGAAGATGCCGTCGCCGCGACGGGACTCATCCCGGGTCCGGCATCGACGCAGCTGGCGATCTTCTGCGCTGGCGCGCTGGGCGGCTGGCGCGGCGCGCTCCTGGGTGCGGCCGGCTTCATCCTGCCCGGGCTCGTGGCCGCAGTGGCGCTCGCGTCGGTCCTGCTGGTGGCCGGCGCCCCGCTGTGGCTGCTTGCGCTCGGCGCTGGGGCCGGTGCGGCCGTGCCTGCGGTTGCGATCTTTGCCGGAGTCCAGCTCCTGCCAGACAGCCTCAAGCGGGCTGGCGCGGGCGCCGGGCGCGTGCGCTGGGGGCTGTGGGTGGCCGCCGGGGCCGGCGGCGCCGCGGTTGCAGGCCCGTGGGTCGTGTTGGTGCTGCTCGGATGCGGCGGCGTGGAGCTGGCCTGGTGGGCTTGGCGCAAGCGTGCAGCGCCAGCCAACGTGGGGCGTGATCGACTGAGCAGCGTGGCACCGGGCGCGGCGTGGCTCGTGCTGGGCGCTACGGGCCTCCTGGGCGGCTCGACGCTGGCGGCCGTGGCCTGGACGGCCTTCAAGGTGGGCGCCCTGTCCTACGGCGGCGGGTTCGTGATCATTCCGATGATGCAGGCCGACGCCGTCGACGTGTACGGCTGGCTCACGCAGGCGCAGTTCTTGACGGCCGTTGCGATTGGTCAGATCACGCCCGGGCCGGTCACCAACACCGTGGCCGCGGTCGGCTGGGCCGCCGCGGGCGCGCCGGGCGCCCTCATTGCGGGCCTCTTTGCCTTTGGGCCCTCGGTCATCGGCATCATCGTGGCGGGCCGCCATTTCGAACTGATTCGCCGCAGCGCAGGCGCCCAGGCATTTCTGAAAGGGAGCGGCCCGGCGGCGGTCGGGGCGATCCTCGGCTCCGCGATCCCGCTCGCCATGGGGCTGAGCGAGCTCTGGCAGTGGGGACTGCTGGCGCTCGCACTGCCAGCGTTGCTCTCGCGCAGGGTGCCGCTGCTCGCCGTGCTGCTCGCGGCGGC
>JAEMRF010000314.1 GCA_016463515.1 Solirubrobacteraceae bacterium
ACGCCGGTGCGGCCGACCTCGCCGAGGCAGCGCGGGTCGTCGGAGTCCAGGCCGAGCTGGGTCGGCAGGTCGAACGCGATCGACAGGCCGGTGGAGCCCTTGCTCAGCAGGTACTTGTAGCGCTCGTTGGACTCCTTCGCCGACGCGTAGCCGGCGTACTGGCGCATGGTCCAGAGCTGCGAGCGGTACATCTCGGCGTGCGGGCCGCGCGTGTAGGGGAACTCGCCCGGCTCGCCGGTGCGCTCCTGCAGGCCCTCCGGCAGATCCGCCTCGGTGTAGAGGCGGTTGATCTCGATCCCCGAGTCGGTGAAGTGACGGGGGTCCTCCGGCCCGACGATCGGAGCGATGGTCAGGCGCTCACCGGTACCGGTCTCAGGGGTGCTCATGGGCGCAATCGTACGGGAGACCGGCGCGCGATTACCGGGCGGGTCGGACGGAGGCGGTGGCGTGACCCTGCGGTGTCTTATCCGCGCACCGGTTCCATCGGTGCAAGCGCGACTACATCGAAGTCCGTGCTCACCCGCTCGATTTCCTCTGGAACAGCCGCGAGGTGCACGTTGAGCGACAGCCCTTGCTCGCCATCGACCGGCCGGAAGAAGTCGTCGTAGTGGCTGGCGACCACGACCCTGGGCTGCAGACGTCGCAGGATCCTGGCCCAGTAGTCGCGGGTGAACCCGCGGCCCGCGACGCCGGCGAGGAAGAGGTCCACGCCGCCGGCCGGGACCTCGTCGTCGATGAGGTTGGCGGAGCCCTGGTGGTAGATCGTGAAGCCCGCGACCTCGATGCGGATCCCGTAGACGTCACCGCACCGATAGGCCGACGACGTGAGTCCGTCGAGGTGGTCGCAGGTCAGTTCACCGTCGGATGGAACTGCCAGTCCAAGGATCAGCTTGGAGTGCACACTCGGGAAGAACGTGACCGTGAACGGCCCCAGCTCGTAGGGCTTCTTGAGTTCCACCTCCGTGGCACGTGCCTCCTCCCCGTGAATGCGCATGAGCTGCACCAGCGACCGGGAGCCGAATGCGGGCGCGTCGTAGCGGGCGGCGATCGCTGGAATGTCGACCGCATGGTCGAAGTGCGTGTGGCCGGCGATCACGCCAACGACGTTGCCCGCGTGCGGGTCGAGCAACCGCGCGTAGAGCCCGGGCTCCACCACGACGCGCCGGCGCCGGATCACGTCGCCGAGCGGCAGCCGCGAGAGGTACGGATCGAGGTAGAGCGTCTGACCTTCATAGGTGAGCCGGTAGCCCGCCGTCCCCAGCCACTCGAGCTCCAAGCCAGGCGGCAGCCCCAGGCGCGGAGCGGGGTCGGCCGTGAGCTCGGCCAGCACGGAGCGATCGGTCGCCTCGCGCACCTCGCGGTTGCGCACGAAACGACCAATGGACGCCAGGTACCCGGCGACCTCGCGCGGGGTCGGCCGACTGGCGGCCACCGTCAGCGGCCGGGCCGCGCGTAGGCGGCGTGCATCACCCGCGGCACGTCATCTGGATCGACCGGCGCCTCACGCATCACGGCCGACGAGTCCTGCGGCGGGCGCAGCCCGTCGAGCACGACCTGCAGGTAACGCCGCCAGACCTCTGGGGCCACATCGCGGGCGGCGTTCTGGAGCGTGCTGACCATCAGGATCAGCATCGGCACGTCGGTCGCGGTGAGGTCCTTCCGGACGACTCCGGCCCGTTGGGCGCGCTCGACGATCTGGCCGACCACCGGCTTGATCTTGTCTCGAGCGCAGTCCAGCGCACCACGGCCGTGAGCATCCGTGAGGACGACCGGACCGAACGAGCGGTCGCCCGCTTGGAGCTCCATGTAGCCCTCGAGCAGCTGCACGATGGACTGCCATGGGTCGTCGAGCGCCAGGGCGCGCTCAGCGTTCGCGACCAGCTCATCGATGCGGTCATGAAAGAGGGCGTCGACGAGCGCGTCGCGGTGCGGGAACCGGCGGTAGACGGTGCCCACACCGACGCCAGCACGAGCGGCGATGTCGTCGAGGGACACAGCCAACCCTCGCTCGGCAAACAGCTCACGGCCGGCCTGCAGGATGAGCTGCCGGTTGCGTTGGGCGTCGCGGCGCAGCGGCTTGCCACCAGGTACCTCAGGCGCGGCCAGCGCTGAGGAATCAGGGGTCGACACGTCGCTCACGGCTCGATCCTACCGCGCACCCGGAGCGCCAACCTCCGCTTGCCACCCAAAAACGGAGGACAAATCTCCGATTGTGTGAGCCATTGCCACACAAAAGGGAGGCTATCCCTCCGCTTTCGTGCTACGTTGGCTCAAATTGAGGACGGGCCTCCACTTATGGAAGTGCCCCCTCTGCCGCACCAGCCGCACCAGCTACGACCCGACGGGAGCCCCGTGCCAACCGAACACCACCGCCAACAACACGCCGTGCGTTGGGCGATCCTGGCCGTGATCGGCCTGGCCCAGCTCATGGTCGTACTCGACGCCACGATCGTGAACATCGCGCTCCCGAGCGCCCAGGCTGACCTGGGCTTCTCCGACGAGAACCGCCAGTGGATCGTCACGTCCTACGCCCTTGCGTTCGGCAGCCTGCTCCTGCTCGGCGGCAAGATCGGCGACCTCATCGGCCGCAAGCGGGTGTTCATCGTCGGCCTGATCGGCTTTGCCGTGGCGTCTGCGATCGGTGGCGCCGCAGGCACCTTCGAAATGCTCGTTGCCTCCCGCGCGCTGCAGGGCGTGTTCGGCGCACTGCTCGCGCCGGCTGCACTGTCGCTGCTGACGACTACCTTCACCGACCCGCAGGAGCGCGCAAAGGCCTTCGGCATCTTCGGCGCCATCGCCGGTGGCGGCGGCGCGGTTGGCCTGTTGCTTGGCGGCGTGCTCACCGAATACCTCTCGTGGCGCTGGTGCCTCTACGTGAACCTTGCGTTTGCCGGCGTTGCGGCCCTGGGCGCCGCCCGACTGCTGGTCGACGCCCCTCGCGCCCGCCCGCGCCCGGTGCTCGATCTCCCTGGGGCGGTCGCCGCGTCGGTCGGTCTGTTCCTGCTGGTGTTTGGGTTCTCGCGCGCTGAGACCGACGGCTGGGAGGCCGCGATCACGATCGGATCGCTGGCCGGCGCCCTCGTCGCCCTCGCCGCGTTCGTGCAGATCCAGCGCGTCTCAAAGCATCCGCTGCTGCCGCTCTCGATCGTGCTCGACCGCGCCCGCGGCGGCTCCTATCTCGCGGTTGGGCTCAGCGGCGCGGGCATGTTCGCGGTGTTTCTGTTCCTCACCTACTACCTGCAGCAGAGCCTCGGCATGAGCCCGATCCAGACCGGCGTTGCGTTCCTCCCGATGATCGCGTGCCTCGTCGTCGCCGCGGCCGTCTCGACCACGCAGCTCTTGCCACGCTTCGGCCCCCGGCCGCTTGTCACTGCCGGCATGCTGCTCGGCGCGGGCGCGATGCTCGCGCTTTCCGGGCTGACGGTCGACTCGACCTACGCCGGCCACGTCCTGCCCGCCCTGCTCCCGATGGGCCTCGGGATGGGCTTGATCATCGCTCCGTCGATGCAGACCGCCACGCTCGGCGTGCCGCACGCCGATGCGGGTGTCGCGTCGGCGACCGTGAACACGAGCCAACAGGTCGGCGGGTCGATCGGCACCGCGCTGCTCAGCACGCTCGCTGCCTCGGCCGTGACGGCATCGGCCTCGGGCAAAGCGCCCTCACCGCAGGTGCTCGCCGTCGCTGCCGTCGACGGTTACACGACTGCGTTCGCGTGGGCGGCCGGCATCTTCCTGTTCGGTGCGGTGGTGTGCGGAGCCCTGCTCCCCAGCGGCGCGACCGAGCATGAGCCGGGCGCGGCCCCCGCGATGGCGCACTAG
>JAEMRF010000315.1 GCA_016463515.1 Solirubrobacteraceae bacterium
AGCACCGCCGACACGGATGTTGCGAGGTTGAGGCTCGACACTCCGGGCTCCATGGGGAGCCGCAGGCGCAGGTCGGCGGCGTCCAGGAGCTCACCGGTCAGACCGTCGCGTTCGGTGCCAAACGCCAACAGTGCGCGTGGCGGCAGCGCTCGCGGGTCGAAGACGTCGCCCTCTGGGTCGAGCGCCACCAGCGCCCGGCGGCCGCGGCTGCCTTGGCCCGCCAGCACCGCGGCGAGGTCGACGCGGCCCACCGGCAGCGCGTAGTGGAGCCCGGCGGCGCCGCGCAGCGCGTCTGGGTGCCACGGGTCGTTCGTACCCGTCGAGAGCACACCGCCCGCGCCCGCTGCCGCGGCGACCCGCACGCAGGCTCCGAGGTTGCCCATGGTGCGCGGCTCCTCCAGCAGCACCACTGGCCGGTCCGCCGCATCGCTCAGGACGGCACCCGGGTCGACCAGCGGTCGCCTCGCGATCGCCATCACGCCCGTCCGCGGAGCACGCGGCCCGAGCGCCGCCAGCGTCTCTGACCCGACAACCTCAGCCGCTGCCAGGCGCGCAGCCACGTCAGGTGCGAGGTCGGATGCCAGGCGCGCCACCTCGCCGGCGTCGGTCGTGACGACCTCGACGAGCTCGGCGCCAAAACGCACCGCGTGCTTGACGGCGTGAAAGCCCTCCAGCACCGTCACGGCCGGGTCGCGCCGCGCTCCCTGAAACCGCTGCACCACCGCGCTCACGGCTCCATTGTGCCCGGCGCGAGCTTAGGACCAGCGCCGACCCCGACGTGCAGGCGCCAGACGACCACTCCGGCAGCCCCTCCACGAACGACCACCGGCCGGCGCCCAGGGCGCGGGCGCCCCGAACACCGGCCGGTGAGGTCGTACGGAGCCAGGTGGCGCGGGCGATCCATGCCCGCGCCACCCAGCAGCTGGTGGTTACCCGACCGTCGGACCGGTGCTCACGATCACCGCGCAGGGCGCGCTCTGCGAGCCCTGGTGCGTGGCATCGCCCGCGTAGGTCGACTTCACCGACCACTCACCCTGATCCTGGCGGATCGTTTGGTAGCTGGCGGTGTAGTTGCCGCTCTCGTCGGTCTTGGTCGTGACCTCGACGGACTTGGGCGGGTTCGGGGCGCCGTTGTTGTTGGTGGAGTCCTTCTCGTAGGTGAACTTCACCTTCAGCTCCGTGCCTGCCGGGACGCCCGTCAGCTTGCCGCTCACGGTCATCGGCGAGCCGAAGGCCACTGCCGTCGGGCACGTCTGCGTGAGCGTCGTGGCCGCAGGTGCGGGAGCCGGGGTCGGCGCGGGCACCGGCACGTCGAGGACGACCGGCGCAGCGTCGGTTGGTGCGTCGATGACCACGGTGAGATCACCGGGCTTGACGGAGCCGTCGCCGAAGATCGCCGGAATGGTGACCTTGCCGCCTTCGACGAGCCCCTGGCCGACCACCTCGGTGCCCTTGCGCAGCGCGATCGTCTGCCCTTCGAGCGCCTGCAGGTTCTCCATGATCACCTGGTAGCCCGGGCGCGGCTCGGGGATCGGGTTCGGCGGCACATCGGTGGCCACGAACTGGAACTTGATCGTGAAGATCGACGGGTCGAACACGAGCCTGCCGCTGCCGCCACGCATGCGCATGGTCGGGTCGCCGAACAGGTGCCAGATCCGGTGCTCCTTGACGGTGTTGCCATCGCCCGGCGCCGGGTAGAGGTTGTTCAGGCGCACCTTGCCGTGCACGAGGGCGTCGCCCAGGCGCTGCTTGGACGCCGGACCCTCGCTCGGCAAGATGCTCGGCAGCAGGGCGTCGACGAAGCCGAGCCCCTGAACCGAGTTGTGCGTCGACGGGCTGTCTTCGGTGTCACCGAAGACCGCCACCGCTCCGCCACCGGGGCGACCGAGTGCACGCGTCACGAACGAGGTGTCGTCGCGGTCATAGGCACCGCTGGAGCAGTTGATCGACATCAGGACCGGCAGCGCCGTGTTGGTGAGCGCCTCGACGTTGGCCGTGGTGAACAGCGGGGTGCCCCAACCGTCCGACCAGCCGTGGTCGCGGTGGATCCCCAGGAAGGTGCCGGCGTTCCACGCGGCCGACACGTCGGCCCCGTCGCCGTCCCAGGCGAACCCGGGCTTCTTGAGCGACGCCGGCAGGTCAGTGCCGTCGTTGAACTTCTGCGGGTTGCCGTGCGGCTCCTCGCCATACACGCGAGAGACGTTGACTCCGCGGGCTTCCAGGCCCGTCGCGACCGTCTCGGCGAACTGGATGAACGTGCGGTTTTCGCGCCCGTCACCGTCGTCGTCCTGGAACTGCGCGGCGATCATGGCGTTCGTCGCAGCGGCGCCCGGCAGCGGCGCAGCTCCGTAGGCGATGATCTTGTCGATCGCCGTGTCCACCTCGGTGATGCTGCCGGGGATCCGCGCCTGGGCGAGGTCCGGCAGGGTGTCGGCGTCGTTCGTCGTGGCATACGGCAGATCGGAGGTCATGCCCCCGATCTCGAACGTCGGCACCGATTCGTCGTTGCCGAGGATCAGCACGTAGCCGGGGCGCACGCAGAACGGATGCGTGGCGCGCCCACGGATGAAGTCGCGGATCTGGTCGTTCGTGGTGCCGGCCTGGCCGGCGACCGTCTCAAAGACGCGCGTCTTGATGCCGGAGGCATTGCGGGCCACGGCGAGCTTGTCGGCCGAAGCCCGCATTGAGGTGTTCGTGATGATCGTGAACTCCTCGCCGCAGTTCAGCGGCCACCACGTGCGCTTCTTCCATTGCTCCAGCACCGGCGAGCCATTGAGGTAGCTGCTGGCCAGCGACATGCCGAGCTTGTCCCACGGGCCGCCCTGGCCACCGAACTGGTCGCCACCCTTGAAGTCGATCTTCAGGTTGACCGACCGGCGGACCTGCAGCGTGCGCTTCTTGCCGTCGTATTGCGCCAGCGGGATCTGCAGCGTGGCGAGCTTCAGCCCGCGCGCCTCACCGACGGAGATCGCGTCGGCCGGCTTGGCCGGGAACGTGCCCTTGTAGGCGTCGTTCGGAGCAACGAACGCCGGGTCCTTGAACACGCCTCCGAAGAAGTCGGGCTTCTTCTCGTCGGCATCCACGGGCTCCGGCTGCACCGGCACCACGTCGACGTCTTTCAGCGTGTAGGAGTCGCCCGTCTGCGCGACCGTCTCGATGGTCGCGCCGTCCGGCACGGCCACGGTGTACGAGGCCACCGGGATCGCCGGCTGACCGGGAGCCCCACCGGACTCGGCATTCTTGGCGCCGAGCTCGGTCCAGAGCTTGCCGCCCTTGTCGACGCTGCCGAGGTTGACCTCAGGCAGGTTGATCGTGGCATCCAGGCCCGTGGCGTCGTTGCGGCGCAGCGACGGCGTGGGTTCGGTCACGGTCGCCGGCTTCACGCCGCCGCCGCACTTCTTGGCCTTGGAGCTGCGCAGCAGGCGCTGGCTGAGCCCGAGGGCCGTTGCGTCGACCGACAGGGTGCGTTTACGCGCGCCCTTGGGCAGCTTGCGCAATTGCCCACGGTAGATCTTGATCGTGCCGATCGCAGCGCACGGCTGGCTGGCCTGCTGGCGCTTGATCCGGCTCGCGAGCACGATGAGCTGGCCGCGCTTGGGCGTGGACTTCTTCAGCGCCTTGGTGCTCTTGACGAGCGAGGCGGCCTCACTGGACGCCGTGGGCGTCCTGACCTTCGTTTGGGCTGCCCCCGCGACCCCTGGACTGAGCGGAATGACCGCTGCTGCCACGACCGAGGCCGTGATCACTTGTCGTCTCATCTGAATCTGCTCCCTTGGTGCGACCGGCAGGACACGTGCCGGCAGGAGGCCAAGGTAGGCC
>JAEMRF010000316.1 GCA_016463515.1 Solirubrobacteraceae bacterium
GTCACGCGCGACGTGGCGCAGAGCTTGCCCTCAGGGTTTCGGTGTTCCACATCCCACAGCTGCGTGGTGCGGCCTCCGTGAATGCGCTTGGCGACGGACGTCAGCGTTCCTTCGCCGACGAACGGCCGCACGAACGCGGTGTTGTTGGAGAGCCCCACGGCCGAACCCCCCTTCGGAACCACGGCGATCGCCCCGCCGACGGATGCCGCGGACTCGGCTACGAGCGCGTACAGGCCGCCGTGCACGAGTCCGAACGGCTGCTTGTGGCGGTGGTCGATCTCGACGGTCGCCGTGACCTCTTCCTCGGTCGCCGCCGTGATCTGCACGCCGAGGGTGCCGTCCAGCGTCTGCTCATACGGCAGGAGCATCGGCAACACCGCGGTGCCATCTGCAGTGGTCCAGGTGAGCGGGTCTTCAGCTTGTCCCATGTCCAGCACGTTAGTCGCGATCGACCGAACGACCGACTGACGGTGCGGCGGCAGCGAGCCTGCAGCGTGGCGCGGCTCGCATCGCTAGCCTGTGGCGGCTGATGGCTGCCCTCGCCGATCTCCAACCCGACCGCCGCGCGGTCCTGCAGCTGCTGGTCGCGCGCGGCCGCGGCTACGACCAGATCGCCGAACTGCTCAACCTTCCCGAGATCGTCGTGCGGCGCCGCGCCCATGACGCGATCACCACCCTCGCCGGTGGCCCCGCCGGCCTCGACGACGCCCGCCGCGCGCTCCTGTGCGACTACCTCGTGGGCGAGCTGCCCGCCAGCCGCCGCGCCGAGGCCCGGACCGTCCTTGCCGAGGATCCCGCAGCACGCCGATTTGCGCGCAGCGCTGCTGGGCGCCTGTCGAGCCTCGACGGGGCCCAGCTCCCAGAGCTCCCGCCGGCGGACGAGGAAGTCGTCGAAGCCCTCGACGCCCTCGACGCTCGCCGCGAGCGCAAAGAGGAGCTCGCCACGTCGTCGCGCAAGGGCGCATGGCTGCTGATCGGCGCCGTCGCCGTCGCCGTGATCGCCATCGTCGTGGCCCTGTCCGTCGCGGTGGGCGGAGAGGACGAACCGACGACCAACACCGGTGACACCCCCACACAGACGTCCGGCGGCGAGGATGACGCAAGCCGTCCGCAGTACGCCGTGTCACTCACGTCGCCGTCTGGCGGGCGCGCCGCCGGCGATGCAGCACTGCGCGAGAGCCCCGAGGGCCCGATGAACCTCGCGATGAGCGCCGAGAACCTCACGCCCACGCGGCAGCTCGAGGGCGGCGGATTCACCGCCTACGCATTCTGGCTCGACGGCCCGAACGTGGAGCCGCTGCGCCTCGGCTTCTTCCAGCCGCAGGAGGACGAGAACGGCGTCTCCGCCAGCGATGGCACCCTCGAACTCGCCGTTCGCCTCGACGGCTCATCGACCCCCGCCGTCGACGCCAAGGACCTCGAGAAGTACTCCGAACTGTTCGTGACTCGCGAGACGCTTGAATCTGCCGAGGACCGCCCGGAAAGCCCTGGCAGCGTTGTGCTGTCTGGCGAGATCGGCACCGTCACCGGCTAAACGCCGGGGGGCGGTCAGGCCGCCCCGGGGCATCGCCTCACGGCCGGAGAGGAGTCCGCCGAAGCGGTCCCGCATCGGCCTATTCGGTGAAGCGACGCAGGTCGCGCACGAGCAACAGGTGCGAGAGCCGTGAGACGGTCACCGCGAGGTCGTCGAGCACGTCGACGGCTTCCTTGCGGCGTTCGGGGTTGCGCGACTGCAGCGACGGGCCCAGCAGCTGCTGGAGCAAGCCCGCTTCGCGATCGGCCGACGAGCGGAAGGTGCGCAGGTGACGCGCGCCGATGCCGTACTGCGCGAGCGCCGCCGCGGCCATCACGATCTCGCGCTCGGCGTCGTCGTAGACCACGCCGTCCTTGGAAGGTTTGCCCGCGATCAGGCCATACTCCGCGAGGTCTCGCAAGAGCCGCTCGTCGGCGCGGGCCTCAGCGATGATGTCGTCCTGGCGGTGCAGCGACCCTTTGGACAGCACCGACACGTTCGTGGTGCTGCGGGTGCTACTCGCCTCGGCGCGGGCCGCACGACCCTCCGCCCCATCGCCAACGGTGGTCGCGTCGGCCGAGCCTCGACCAGCAGCCAGCTCCTGGCGGATCACGCGGAGCGGCAGGAACTCGTCGCGCTGCATCCGGAGAATCGCGCGGAGCCGGTCGATATCGGTCTGCGAATACAGCCGGTAACCCCCAGAGGTGCGCTGCGGCGCGATCAGCCGCTGGTCTTCCAGGTACCGGATCTTGGAGATCGAGATGTCCGGGAACTCTTGGCGCAGCGTCTGGCAGACGGCACCGATCGTGGCGCCCTTGCTGCGGACGCCGTCGGAGCTCGGCGTGCGGGTCGCCGATTGGTCTCCTGGATCTGAGGACGGCCGAGACATCAGCCGCTCAGGAAGGTGAGCTTGTACTTGCCGATCTGCAGCTCGTCGCCATCGTCGAGGCGGTGCGAGTCGATCCGGCGACGGTTCACGTAGGTGCCGTTCAGCGAGCCGAGATCTTCGAGCCAGTACACGCCGCTGCGCTGCAGCACGCGGGCATGGTCGCGGGAGACGGTGACGTCGTCCAGGAACAACCCGGCATCGGGCCTGCGGCCGATGGTCAACCGCTCGTCGGTGATCGCGACGCTCTCCCCCACGCGCCCACCGCCGGAGCGGATGACGATCGCGGCGCCGGTCGAGGCGACCACCGCGTCGAGATCGACCGGGACGAATTCGCCCGTCTCGTCGTCGACGCGGTAGGCCGGGTCGCGGTGGTGGTCGGGGTCGCCGACGAACGCACCGCACTTCTGGCAGTAGTTGGCGCCCTCTGCGTTAACGAACCCGCAGTCCGGGCAGTGGCGCGCCACCGCAGTGCTCCGCTAGGCGGTCGGGGCCGACTCGCCGTCGTCCGGCAGGTCGACGCGGCCGGCGAGGATGTCGGTCAGGCGCGCGACGTCATCTCCGGTGAGAATGTCGTCACCGCGCTCGTGCTTTTTGCGCAAGCGGTTGACGAGCTCAGCGCGAAGAATGTCGATCTTGCCGTGCAGGATGCGACGGCGGTATGAGATCTCGACTTCTTCGTCGGTCAGCTGGTGGATGAGGTCCTTCAGCTCCTGATCGGAGAGAGAACCGAGATCGGGGAACGTGTCCATTTGGGTACGGCAGGCTCCGGTCGGGAAGGGCCGATCATAGTCACATCTTCGGCGTGACCGTGGCCACGCAAGCCATCATTCGGTCGACCGGTCCGCGGGACTCGGCCTCAACCTCAGGTTCAGCCCCACCCCGCGGGGGTTTTCGGCGTTTGCACGCCAGCAACCCAATGTGTTGACGTCGCGTCAAATCCCGTCCATCGGAGCTGGCCGGTGGCAGCGCGGGCGGCTTACTGCGCGATGGCTGGCCGCGCGAACGTGGCTCGTGCGTAGAGCGCGCTCGCGATGTAGGCCATCACGACGCCGATGAGGAGCAGCGTCTCGGCGAGCTGCTGCGCGCCGGCGACGGCGAAGAAGAGCGCCGACATGATCGGCCACACGCCCAGGCGTCCGAACCAGTTGATGGTGAGCGCGCCACGGCGCTTGAGCGCCACTCGCCCGAGCGCGAGCATCAGGATCTCTCGCACCAACAGGAGCCCGAGGAGCGTGTGGCTGAGCAAGTCGAAGTGCCAGGCCACGCCAGCGCCGGCGATGATCATCAGCCGGTCGATGATCGGGTCCAGCAGGGCTCCGAGGCGGCTGTATTGGCCCGTGACGCGCGCCACGATCCCGTCGAAGTAGTCACCCCACGCCACGAGGCCGTACATCACGGCCGCAGCCGTGGAGTG
>JAEMRF010000042.1 GCA_016463515.1 Solirubrobacteraceae bacterium
GCCGAACGCTCTCGACGCGCCGATGATCGCCATCGGCATCACGCCCGCCCAGATGGTGCTGCCCTCGACGTAGCGCAGGTTGTTGGCCGGGCTCACGAGCACGCCGCCCATGGCCGCGCCGACCAGCCGCGCGTCGACGTCCGGGGCGTAGCTCGGAGCCAGCTCCGCTGCCCACCCGGTCGCGATGGCACCACCGGAGTACCCAAAGAGGCCTGCCTTGGTGCCGCTCGGCAGATTGACCACGCGCGAGCTGAAGGTCGCGCGTAGTGAGTCCAGCGTGTTGAGGCCGTACTCCGGACCCGACGCGAAGTTCGCCTGCTGGCCCTGCGTGTCTGGCAGGTTGACGGTGTAGCCCTGCAGCAGCCAGGGCGCAAACAGCGCGACCTCGACCGTGTTGACGGCGCCGCCAAGCGTGGTGCCGCCGGAGACCGCGTAGGACGGCTGGTCATCCGGGTTCAGCGAGTCGTAGAACGACTGGTAGGAGAAGACGCGCTGCACCTTGGGCTTGACCGGCGGCAGGAGCACCGACGTGACGTTGGTCGTGGGCTGCCCGAGCTGGCCGGTCGAGCGATACAGCAGCTGCACTGCCCGAATCGGGGTTGCGATGCCTGCCACCCGAAATGGCCGGGTGCGCGTGCTCAGCACCGTGCCCGGCGAGACCTGCGCGAGCGGCGTGCCTCCGGTGTAGGTGTAGAAGGGGTCGTTCGCTGGGCGCGGTGGAGCGGCCACAGCGGCCGGAGCCACAGCCCCCAACATGGCTGCAGCGGCTGCTGCAATTCCCACGCCGCGCCTCGGCCTCAACGTCAGTTTGCGCTGCATCTGTGTCCCCTTCGCCAGCAACTTGCGCGGGACTGTAACAAGCGTCACACCCTTTTGGGGGACAGCTCGAGTGGAAATGGAACTTACCGTTACCAACGTGCGCTGGGCCCGCATCAGAACGCGGCCCCCAGGTCGCGGCGCAGGACCTGCTGCACGTTGCGCTCGGCAAGTGCGGCGATGGTGAGCGAAGGGTTCGCGCAGGCCGTCGAGCCCGGGATCAGGGCGCCGTCGGTCACGTAGAGGCCGGGCTGCTCGAGCACGCGGCCGTAGTCGTCGCAAACCGTGCCGATCGTCGCGCCACCAAGTGCATGGAACGTATTGGGCACCGCGCCGGTGAGGTCGATCGTGCCGAGGGCCCCGGCCGCCCGGGCAACCTTGTTCAGGCGACGCATGCCAGCCGCGGCCGCGGGGGTCCTGAGGGCGCCCGGCAGCTCGACGATCGCCTCGTCCTTTCGGGCGTCGTAGACCCACGCGCCGAGCTTGTCTGGCAGATACATCGCGACGGTCTGCATGTAGGCGCTGGAGTCCGTGCGGGGCGCAATCGGGACTGGCGCGTAGAGCACGGTGACCGGTCCCTCGGGGTTGTCCCAATCGCAGCTCGCCACGCTTGCCGGGCCGCCGAGTCCACCCATCGGCTTGGGCAGCAGCTGGCCCACGATCAGATCGCCGTTGGTACCCCATTGGGTCCCCACGCCATCCGGCAGGCCCGAGATGGTGTCGCGCGCCGCAGCGTGCACGAGCAGTTTGGAGGTATTCGGTGAGCCGGCTCCAAGGAACAGCGCATCCGTGGTGAGCGTGATGCGCTCCAGGAGGGTCCCGCCCCGGTTGATCCGATGGATGTCAAGGACCCAGCGTCCGCGGCGGTCGCGGGCGATGTCCTGCACATGGTGGAGTTCGAGGAGCTCCACGTTGCCGGTGGCCTCGGCCGCCGGGATGTAGTTCGTGTCGAGAGACTGCTTGCCGGGGCCATTCACGCCGAACAACACGTCCCCACTGCTGAACCACGGCGGCGACTCGCCCCGAATCTCTCGACGCACGGCATCCCAGTCGATGGTCATCGGGAGCGGCCTCGCGGCCGGCAGCCCAGCCTTTGCCACGAACGATTGCCAGGTCCGGCTCGCGCTGTACTGCGGTGAGTCCAGCACGTCCTGGGGCATCGCTGAGATCTTCAGCATCGCCGCGGCACGCGGATAGAACTCCTGGTCGAACTGCTCGTAGTCCAGCGCCGCCGGCATCACGCGAGCGAACAGGTCACCGCGTGGCTGCACCGACATCCCGTGGTAGGGCAGGGAGCCACCACCGACCGCGGCACCGCACGCCACCACGATGCCCTTCCCCTGAATCGCTTCGACGAGCCCTGCGTACCTGCGGCGGTCTGAGAACGGCTTCAGTCCTGGCAGGACCGTCGACCCAGAGCCGAGCCAGATCGCTCGGTGGTCCATGGTGCCGACGCCGGGGAACGTTCCCCGTTGGCCAACCGCCCAACGGCGGCCACGCTCGACCATCGTCACCCGCACCCCGGCCTGTGCGAGGCGAAGCGCGGTGACCGACCCACCGAATCCGGTACCGAGTACGACGACCGACCGACGCAGCTCGCGGTGCGGGGTCTGACGGGCAAAGGCCGCTTTCGGCAGCGCCGCGACGACGCTCGTTGCCGCCGCACCAGCAAGCAGCGTACGGCGAGAGATCTGCGGTTCAGACATGGACTGGGCGACTTCCTCGGCAATGCACGGGCGCGGCGGCGGGACTCTGGCGCGAAACGACGGCGATGCTGTGACGGGCATCACTGCGCAGAGAAGCACGACCGGTCGCCACTGACCAAGTGCCGACGTATGCGAGAGCGGCGCCCGGTGGGCCACCGCTACCCCGGAATCACGAGTACTGGCGGGGCCCTGCGCCGGGTGGGAGCCGCTCGCCCATCGATCACGCCCCAGACAAAGCAGGACGCGCGTCGCAGTTGGAGACTCAGCCCCCGGGGATCGGCTCCGCTGCCGATGGCACACGAAGGCCGTCGACGAACGGCCGGACCATGTCGATCGCGCGCTCCACCGAGACGCCGTCGGCGTGCATGCGGCGCACGGCGTACAGCGTCAGCGCGATGAGCGCTTCGGCGATCACGTCGGCGTCGAGATCGGCTCGGTAGTGCCCGCCGACCTGGCCCCGCTTGAGCAGCGCGCCGGCGAGCGGCGAGAACGTCTGGATCAAGCCCTCGTCGTGGACGGGCTCACTGGAGATGACCTCGGTCCAGCGGTGTCGGAGCGGCAATGCCGCCCGCAGCACGCCCAGGATGTCGTCGGGCGCGAGCTCGCCAGATGCACCCTCCAGCAGCGGCACCAGGTGGCCCTGCAGGAACGCGCGCCCGACCTGACCGGCCTCCTCGACCAGCGCAGCCCGGATCGCATCGACATCGGCGAAATGCCGGTAGGCCGTCGCGCGCGAGAGCCCGGCAGCATCGGCAATGTCAGACAGCGAGGCATCTGCATTTCGGGCCAGCGTGAGCGCGGCGGCGTCGAGCATCCGTTCTCGATTGCGAACGACGTCGGCACGCGGCTTGCTGTCGTCGATGGACTTGTCGGCGGCCATGACAGGGCCACCCTACGCGGCTCGTCCTACGCCTACGCGGCCGCGACTGCCGCGCCCTGCGGCGGGGCCCCGGGGTAGGGCGTGCCGTCTGGCGCGGTGAAGACCCGCGGAGCATCCCCGGCTCGCAGCGCGGCGATCCGCTCTGTGAGCTCGCCGCTGGCCAATGCGGCGCGGAGGTCGGCCATGAGCCGCGCGGTGTAGGCGAGGTTGTGCAGGGTGAGCAGCCGCGGACCGGTCTGCTCCTTGCTGCGGTGCAGGTATGCCAGATAGCCGCGGGTGAACCCTTCGCGGCAGCACGGGCAGGGGCAGCCCTCCATCACGGGACCGGTGTCGCCGCGAAACGGCGAGCCGGTGAGGTCCACGCGCCATCGCTTGGCAGGGTTGGGCACGAGGGCCACGCCGTGGCGAGCCAGGCGCGTGGGCATCGCGCAGTCGAACGTGTCGATGCCGAGCTCGACACCGCGCAGCAGGTCGTCGACGTCGCCGATGCCGAGCAGGTGCCGGGGCCGGTCCTCTGGGAGCACCGCGGTGGCCCAGTCGACCACCTGATACATCTGCGGCTTGTCGCCGCCGAGCGAGCCGCCGATCGCAATGCCGTCGCAGCGGCTCTGGGCGATCACGCGGGCCGAGTCCGTGCGCAGATCCTCGTAGACGCCGCCCTGCACGATGCCGTAGACGAGCTGGTCGGACGGCCCGTGTTCCTCGTGCCAGTCCAGGCAACGCTCGAGCCAACGGTGAGAGCGCTGCGTCGACTTGTCGGTGTAGTTCTTGGACACGTGAAACGGGGTGCATTCGTCGAATACGAGCGCGATGTCGCTGTGCAGATGCGCCTGCACGTCCATCGACTCCTCGGGTGAGAGGAACTGCTTGGAGCCGTCGAGGTAGGAGCGAAACGTCGCGCCTTTCTCGGTGATTCCGAGCGTCTTGCCATCGCGACCGGCGCCTTGCGAACTGCGACCCTTCACCTCGTCGGCGATCGTGCCGTGGCCCATCGAGAAGACCTGAAAGCCGCCGCTGTCGGTCACGATCGGGCCGTCCCAGCGCATGAACTCGTGGAGCCCGCCGAAGTCCTTGACGAGCTGCTTGCCGGGCGTCGTCATGAGGTGGAAGGTGTTGCCGAGCACCATGTCGTAGCCCAGCTCTCGCACGTCGCGCGGCTCCAGCCCCTTGACCGTGCCCTTGGTCGCCAGCGGTACGAACGCAGGCGTGCGTACGGTTCCATGCGCCGTCGTGACCACACCGGCGCGACCGCGAGTCTCGGGGTCTCGGGCGGTGATTTCGAAGCAAGGGCGCGGGCGCGGCATCGCCGCGGAGCTTAGGCCAGCGCTCCCACTGCTTGCCCGCAGGTCGGGCGGCTGGCTGCCTACAGGAGCGACTCGCCGGTCTCGCGTTCGAGCTCGCGCAGCACCCGCGTGAACGCCGCGCCGATCGCAAGCAGCTGATCGTCGTCGATCTGGGAGAGGAATCGCTGGCGCACGCCACGCAGGTGCGAAGGCCGCGAGCGATCCAGCACCTTGAGGCCCTCACTGGTGAGCACGGCGTATTGGCCCCGGCCATCCTGGGAGCAGCGCTCGCGGATCACATGGCCGTCGCGCTCCATGCGGTCGATCAGACGGGTCGCGCCGCTACGGCTCACCAGGAGCCGGCCGGCGAGATCGCGCATGCGCAGCCGCCCACCGGCGTTGGAGAGCTGGACCAGCACGTCGTAGTGCACGAAGGGCACACCGGTATCGCGCTGCAGCTCTTCGTCGAGCACACGGCACAAGGCCTGATGCGAGCGAAGGAAACCGCGCCATGCGTTGTACTCATCGGAGGTGAGCTGCCCTTCGGCGCCATCCGGCAGACGCTCTGGGGAGACGGGCGCCGCCGTCGGGCCAGGCGTCATAGAGCCAGCGCCCGTCGTCGGGGCAGAGTGCATCGGAGCGGGGCCAAACCCTCCGCCGAACCATCCGTAGTCTGGGGCAAATCGTTGCATCCGCAATCAACTATAGGGGGATCTGCGGCGAAGGCAACTACCTTGCACCAATGGGGCACGGCGGCATTCAACCGCATTCGTTCACGATCAGCAAACTTTCGCGTACGGCAAAACGGAAACTCACCTCGCCCGTAGGGGCCCGGAGGCGCAAACGACAATGATTCCGGTGCGTCGAAACGTGCGCCCCAGCCCGCTCGCGAGCCGTCGCCAGGATGAGTCAGTTTGCGCCAAGGCGCGCTAAACGGACCGCGGTCCTCCTAACCTGCGCGTCATATGACGAAGATCGCGGTTATCTACTACAGCGCCACCGGCACGGTGCACGAGCTCGCTACGCAGATCGCTGCGGGCGCCGAGGCCGAGGGGGCCGAGGTTCGCCTGCGTCGCGTGAAGGAGCTGGCTCCAGCCGAGGCGATCGCATCGAATGCCGGCTGGCAGCAGCACGTCGAAGAGGTGCACCCGAAGGTCGCCGAGGCCAGCATCGACGACCTGGAGTGGGCCGATGGCATCGCGCTCGGTTCGCCGACGAGGTTCGGCCTCCCCGCGGCTCAGCTCAAGCAGTTCATCGACCAGGCTGGCCCGCTATGGGGCAAGGGTGCACTCGCGAGCAAGGCCGCAACACCGTTCACGTCGGCGTCGACGACCCACGGCGGCCACGAGTCGACGGCCCTGGCGATCGCCAACACCTTCTACCACTGGGGCTCGATCGTCGTGCCGCTGGGCTACACCAGCGAGGCCGCCGCGGGAACAGGCACCCCGTACGGCATCAGCGCACTGACCGGACCGCTCAGCGATGAGACCATCGCCGCCGCCAAGGCTCAGGGCGCGCGCCTGGCGACGATTGCCGCCAAGCTCGCCGCGTAAACGCGCTCAGACGAGCGAAGTGCCCGTCATCTCCGGCGGCTGCTCGTAGCCCAAGAGCGCGAGCACCGTCGGAGCCACGTCGGCCAGGATGCCGGTGCGGCCAGTGGTCTCCGCCGAGCCGGTCAGGCCGTTTGGTCCGCTGAGCGGAACGGTCTCCGGCGCTCCCGCAAGGGTGATGCCCTCCCCCACCAGCACCACGGGCACCGGGTTGAGCGAGTGCGCGGTGTCGGGCGAGCCGTCGTCCTCGAGCATCTCGTCGGCGTTGCCGTGATCGGCCGTCACGATCACGGCACCCCCCGACGCCGTGACGGTCTCGATGATCTCGCCGAGGCGCGCGTCGACGAACTCGACGGCTTTGGTTGCTGCCGGAATCGAGCCGGTGTGACCGACCATGTCGGCGTTGGCGAAGTTGATCACGCCGAACACCGGCGCGTCGGCCTTCCAGCCTTCGATGAACGCGTCGGCCACCCCACGCGCGCTCATCTCGGGTTTGTGGTCGTAGGTCGGCACGTCGCGCGGGCTCGGCACGACCTTGCGGTCCTCGCCCACCTCCGGCTGCTCCTCGCCTCCCGCAAAGAAGTAGGTCACGTGCGGGTACTTCTCGGTCTCGGCCACATGGAGCTGGCCGCCGCCGTGCTCCGCGATGACCTTTGGCAGCGTCACGGTTGGGCGGGCCGGCGGGAACGCGATCGGGTACGGGTAGGTCTCGTCGTACTCCGTGAGCGTGACGTAGCGCTCGATCGGCGGCGCTCCTGAGCGATCGATCTCGGTGAAGGCAGGGTCGGCCAGTGCCCGGCTGATCTGGCGCACGCGATCGGGGCGGAAGTTGAACGCGATCACGGAGTCGCCGGGACGGATCGTGGCCTCGCTCCCGATGGTCGTCGCCGTCACGAACTCGTCGGTCTCGCCGCGCTCGTAGGCGCGGGCAATGGCCTCGGCGGGCGTGGGCGCATGGTGGGTCGCGATGCCGTGCACGAGCAGGTCGTACGCCTGCTGGGTGCGCTCCCAGCGTTGGTCGCGGTCCATCCCGAAGTACCGCCCCAGCACGGTGCCGATCCGCGCGGTACCGGTGGCCTCGCACCAGGTCTGCACGTCGGCGAGGTACTGCCGGCCTCCGGAGGGCGAGGTGTCGCGCCCGTCGGTGAAGGCGTGGACGACCACGTCGGCAGCGCCGAGCTCCGAGCCGAGTCCGATGAGTGCCTTCAGGTGGTCCCACCCGGAGTGCACGCCGCCGTCGGACACGAGCCCCACCAGGTGCACTCGGGGCGCACCCTCGAATGCCGCACGCAGCACCGGGTTCTGGGCCAGGGCGCCCGAGGAGACCGCCTCGTCGATGCGGGTGAGGTCCTGCTTGATCACGGCGCCGGCGCCGAGGTTGAGGTGCCCGACTTCGCTGTTGCCCATCTGCCCTTCCGGCAGACCGACGGCGAGGCCGCAGGCCGTGAGGGTGGTGCGCGGACCGGCCGACCACAGCGCGTCCATGACGGGCGTAGTAGCCAGACTGACCGCGTTGCCAGGGCCCGCCGGCGCGAGCCCCCACCCATCCAGGATCACGAGGGCGACTTGCGGGAAGGTGGACTGGATCGGCATACGGGCCAAGTATCGCGCGCCGGGATGGTCCGGCGCGCCGCCGCGACGTGGCCGCCTTAGAGCTCGAGCACCAGGCGCGAGCAGGCGGCGCGACTTACGCAGATCATCATGCGGTCACCTGCAGCCTGTTCGTGGGGCGTGAGCACCGAGTCGCGGTGGTCCACCGCGCCTTCCAGCACTGGCGTCTCACAGGTCGCGCAGGTGCCGGTCTCACACGACGAGAGCACGAGCGCACCGGCGTCGCGAGCCGCCTGCAGGATCGAGGTGCCCAGCGGCACCGTGACCGTCTTGCCCGTGAGGAGCAGGTCGACATCAAAGGGCTGCTGCCACACGACCTCGCCCAGCTCGCGCGGCACGAACCGCTCCAGGTGCAGCGCACCCGGCAGCCAGCCCGCCTGATCGGCCGCCTGTTCCACCGCACCCATCAGCGACTCGGGCCCGCAGCAGTACACGTCGGTCACCGGATCGGGCGCAGCCAACGCCGCCTGCACGTCGAGCCGGCCCGTCTCGCGGCTGGCGTGCAGCCGGACCTGCTCTGGAAAAGCGCCGGCGAGCTCCCCGGCGAACGCCATGGCGTCGACCGACTTGCCGCAGTAGTCCAGGGTCCAGTCGGCGCCGGCAGCCGCTGCCGCGCGCACCATCGGCAGGATGGCGGTGATCCCGATGCCGCCGGCGATGAAGCGGTATCGCGGCGCAATCTCAAACGCGAAGTGGTTGCGCGGTCCGCGGATCGCGACCGGCGCTCCGGGCACGAGGGTGTCGTGGACGAGCACCGAGCCTCCGGCGCCGCCATCCTCGCGCAACACCGCGACGCGGTAGCCGGTGCGGTCGGCGGGGTCGCCACACAAGGAGTACTGCTTGACGAGATCTTCGCCCAGCACCAGGTCCACGTGCGACCCGGGCTGCCACAGCGGCAACGGGCTGCCCGCTGGGTCCTCGAGTCGCAGCCCGATGATTCCCGGCGCGAGGTCCTCGCGCTCGGTCACCACGAGGGGGCGGTCGTCGTCCAGGTCAGATCCGAGGTGAGCGTTCATGCGTGTGGGGCGCGACTGCGGAGCTCGACGCTTCTCTTCCGGAAGCTCCTCCAGCGTGCAGTCAGCACGCTATGCGGGGCCGCCAGCTGCAGGTTTGGCCATGCGGACAAAGGCGCGAGCCGTGCTTGGTGCAATCGTTTGTCGCGCGAGCGGGACCGGCCTGTTCGTCCTGAGTGCCAAGGCGACCAGATGACCGCAACCCTTCTTCCCAGCGCCGCCCCCGAAGCGGTGCACGGTCTGGCGCTCGAGCTCCGAGAGCTCCTCGGTCCGCGGCGCGTGACCACCGAGATCCGTGCACGAGAGAAGGCCTCGCTCGACGGCTCCACGATGTCGCCGGTGATCTCGGCGCAGTACCCGCTCGGCCTTGCCGATCTGGTGGCGTTTCCCGCCAGCGCCGAGGAGATCGCGGTGGTGGTCGCAGCGGCGGTGCGTCACGGCGTGCCGATCACGACCCGCGGCAAGGGCACCGGGAACTACGGCCAGGCGATCCCGATGCAGGGCGGTCTGGTGCTCGACACGACGAAGGCCACGGCGATCGTGACGGTGGAGGACGGCCTCATCACCGCCGAGTGCGGCGCCCGGATGATCGCGCTGGAAACGGCCGCACGCGAGACCGGCCAGCAGCTGTGGATGTACCCGTCGACGCTGCAGTCGACGGTGGGTGGTTTCCTCGGCGGCGGCTCTGGTGGCACCGGCACGATCAAGTACGGCTCCAACTGGAACGGGTTCGTTGCAGCGCTGGATGTCGTGCATGCCACGCCGGATGCGCAGCTCATCCACGTTGAGGGCGCGGACTCCGTCCCCTACGTGCACTCCTACGGCGTCGGCGGTGTGATCGCCCGGGCGACCGTGCGACTGGAACCACTGCAGGACTGGCGCTGCGTCTACGCCAGCTACCCCGACTTTGCCGGAGCGCTCGGAGCCGTGCGCGAGCTTCGCAAGCTCGATCCCTTGCCGCGGCTGGTCTCGGCCGACCCACCCGCGCTCGTGGGTCCCATGCCGGACGACCCCGCCATTCCCAAAGGCCGAGCGAGCGTGCGCACGATCCTCGACGCATCGACCGTCGACGACGCCAAGGCCTATTTCGCGAGTACCGGGGGCGTCGTGCACGACGAACGCACCGGGCCCGCCGCGCCGATGGCCGTGAGCATGCTCTCCTACAACCACGGCGTGTGGTGGCTGATGCAGGAGAACCCCGGGAAGTGGTTCCACATCGAGGTCGCGGGCGAGGCACTCATCGACCGCATCGACGAGGTCCAGGCCGTCCTCCCTGGCGCCGTGCTGCACATCGAGGCCGCCCACACCGTGCCGATCGGGATGCTGGCGTGCCAGTACGAGTACCCGGACCAGGTCTTTGAAGGCATGGACGCGCTGGGAGAACTCGGCGTTGGGTGTCACAACCCCCATCAGTGGTTCGTGGACCGCGACGTGGAGGGCGTGCGCGCACTCGCAATGCGGACCGACCCGAGCGGCCTGCTGAACCCCGGAAAATGGAAGGCCGAAGACGCGCCGGCTGCGCCGCCGGCGTCGGCGTTCTACGGCTCCGAGACCTGATCTGCGCGGTGCCCGAGCGGCGGGGCGCCAAGCCGGGGCCCCAGCATCCGCTTTTGGTTCGCCCCCGCCAGCGGGTAGCATGCCGCTGCGCCCTGGCACACCGCCACTCGGGCGCGGGCGGCAGAGCCCGCCGAAGACCCAAGGAGCACCGCCCGCATGGCCCAGAGGAGCAGCAAGACGATCGCACTCGGCGCGATCCCTGTGATGTCGCTGGCATTCCTGGCCGGCTGCGGCGGTGAGGACGAGGTCGCGTACTGCGTCGATCAGACCGACTCGGTCGTCGACAACAGCTTCTGCAACGACGACTTCAACGACGGCACCTACTTCTGGTCGTTCATCGCGGCCAGCCAGGCCGGCAAGATCGTCAAGGGCTCCAAGATCAAGAACGCCTCCGAGAAGATCGCCGCCAGCAACAAGGGCGCCCTCGCGAAGAAGGGCGGCTTCGGCGCCGCTACGGCTGCGGGCATTGGCGTCGCGGTCGCCAAGAGCAGCGGGAGCTCCGGCGGAGGCTGATGCAGCGCCGCACCAGTACCGCCCGGCCGGACTGGCAGAAGACGATCGAGTCGCAAGGGCTCGTCTACTGGCGGACGGACCTTCCTGACGGGTCGTCTCTCTCGTACTGGGATGAGGAGCACCACTACGTGCTTCGCATGGACGAGGTGCTGGAGATGGAGCGCGTCGCGCGGGAGCTCATGCAGCTCCTCGTCGACGCTGGCGACCACGTGATCGAGCAGAACCTGTTCGCGAAGATGGGCATCCCGGAGTTCGCGGCGGCCCGCATCCGCGAAACGTGGGAGTCCGAGCCGCCGATGCTCTACGGGCGCTTTGACTTTGCCTACACCACCGGCGACCTCAAGCTGCTGGAGTACAACGCCGACACGCCGACCTGCCTGGTCGAGACCGCCGTGCAGTGGCACTGGATGCGCGACGTCTTCGGCGACGAAGCCGACCAGTGGAATCGCGTCCATGAGGCGCTCGTGGAGCGGTGGATCGAACTGCGCGAAGGCTTTCGGATCCCCGACGGGGAAGCGCACTTCATGCACTCCCACGCCGAACGCTCCGGCGAAGACTTCATGACCGCCGCCTACCTGCTGCACACCGCGCGCGAGGCTGGGCTGAAGACCACGCTGCTCCCGATCGAGGAGCTTGGCCTCCTGCCGGATGACGGCGGCTTCGTCGATCACGAGGGCAATCCCGTCAAGACCGCGTTCAAGCTCTACCCGTGGGAGTGGATGCTCGAGCAGGAGTTCGCCGCGCCCGCCATCGAGCGTATGGGCGTAGGTCCCGGCCTCACGCAGTGGATCGAACCGATCTGGAAGCTCCTGTGGGCCAACAAGGGAATCCTTGCGGTCCTCTGGGAGCTCAACCCCGGGCACCCCAACCTGCTGCCGGCGTGGTTTGCCGGCGAGGAGCCCAACGAACTCTCGTCCTACGTGTCCAAGCCGATCTTTGCCCGCGAGGGCGCAAACACCACCGTCGTCATCGACGGCGAGGTCGTCGAGACCGGCCCGGATGAGTCCTACGGCGCAGAGGGCTACGTGATCCAGGAATACGTCGACCTGGGCAACTACGGTGGCAACCGGCCCGTCCTCGGCGTGTGGACCGTCGACATGGAACCGCAAGGCCTCGGCATCCGCGAGTCCACCGGCTTCATCACCAACAACCAATCCCGTTTTGTCCCTCACATCATCGAGGGCTGAGCAGCCGTCCCGGCTCCTCTGACCACCCGGCAACTCCCGAAAGAGACCCACCCCATGTCCGACACCTCAACCATCGAGCTCGTTGGCCAGATGCTCGCCTACACCGGCGTCGGTCTGGTCATCCTCGTCCTCGGCTTCTTCGTCCTGGACCTGCTCACCCCCGGCAAGCTCGGCGAGCTCGTCATGAACCGCAACAAGAATGCTGCCGTCATCACGGCGGCCACGCTGGCCTCGCTCGGCCTGGTGCTGTGGTTCGCGATCTACTTCACCGGCGAGGGTTGGGATGGCCTCGATGAGGTGGCGATCTTCGGCGTCGTCGCCGTGCTCGCCCAGGCCGTCGGCTTCGTCGTGCTCGACGTGATCACCCCCGGCAAGCTCGGCCAGCACGTGACCGACGAGACCTACCACCCGGCCACGGCCGTTTCGGCCTCTGTTCAGGTCGCGGTGGCGCTCATCGTCTGCGCTTCTCTGACCTAGGGGTTGGTCGACGCGGGTGGGGTGTGGAGCCGGGTTCGGGCCATTCCTTCCGTTCGCTGGCGCTCACTTCAGTCATCACGCCCCGCCCCCGGCTCCACACCCCACCCGCTAGCTCCAGCGCTCCTGGCCCGCGACACCTACGATTTCGGTGTCGCGGGCTTGGTTGTGTTCGGGGTTAGCGGACGACCTTGAAGCGGGCGCTGGTGGCGCCCGACTTCTGCTTGGCGGTGTCCATCGCGATGGCGGTGATGCGGTAGCTGGCCCGAGACAGCGTCTTGCTGCCGTTGACCTTGCCGTTGAACTTCACCGAGTTCTGCCCGGCGGGCGCCGTCACCTTCAGGTTGCCGACGGTCACGGAGCGCTGGCACGACTTGGCCTTGCGGTTCTTGCTCGTCTGCTTCTTGCAGGTCCCTCCGGACAGGCGGCCGGTCTCCACGCGCTCGAACGTGAACGAAACCGTCGAGAGTTCCGAGACGGTGAACGAGATCGTCGACCCGGTCTTCACCTTCGTCGAGGCGCCCTTGGGGCGCTTGGTCACGCGGAACGACGTCGGCGTGAGCTTCAGCCCGGAAAGCGTCGGCTTGGGGTCGACGACTGGCGGGGTGACGGGCGGCGTGGTCGGAGGCGTCGGCGTCGTCGGCGGAACGACCACCGGCGGCACGAACGCCGGCGAGCGATCACCGATCACCAGGCCGTCGACGATGGGTGCGGTGCCCAGGGCACCGATCAGCGTCGCTGCACCCGTCGTGAGATCGACGGTGTAGAGCCCCGGGACGCCACCGACGGTCAGCGCCGCGAATCCCTTGCCGACCGCGGGAACGTTGGCAGTTTCGACGGTCACATCAGACGGAATGTCGAAGCCGAGCCGCTGGTCGAAGTCGAGCGGAGCGCCGCCGAGCGTGAGCGCCTTCTGCGCCGTCTGCGTGCCGTTGTTCGGTGGGTTCTGGATGAACAGCGAGTTGCTGGAGGGATCGAGCGTGTACTGGGTCGTCGGTGCCCCCGGGATGAGGAGATCCCGCGCGAACGCGTTCGTGTAGCTCGTGCCGGTCACGCCGGTGGAGCCACCGGGCAGGCCGTTGATCGGGCCGTCCGGGTTGATGCCCGTGCCAGCGGCCGGGTTGCTGTCGACGGCGCCGCCGGTCACCGGGTTCAGGCGCAGGTTCAGGCCGGAGCCCGTCACGACGCGGATGCGGTCGACGGTCGGGTTGACATCGACGCCGTAGAACGTCGTGTCCGGATCCGGAAGGTCGATCGGCGTGACGCCGTCGTTCTCCACGAACGCGATGTTGCCCGCGCCGACCTGGGTCAGCCCGCCAAGCTGCGGGTCAAGGATGTAGAGCGTGGCCGTGTTGGCGATGGCGTTGACGCCGACGGCGTAGAACTGGCCGGTCTGCGGGCGGCGCGTGATGTTGACGATCGTGTCGCCGGTCGCCGGTGCGCCGAGGTTGACGCTGGTGAGCGTGCCCGGTGTGGCGGTGTTGAAGCGCTTGAGCGTCGCGTCGGAAAGGGCGACCGCCGGAATGCCACCGGCGACCTCTTCGCCCTGGATCGCGAGGCCGCGGACGGGGCTGCCGTCGCCGACCTTGCCAAGCAGCGTGACGTCGCCGGACGCAAGGTCGATCGTGGCGAGCTGCGTCTCGCCGGCGCCCAGCAGCGTGGCGTAGGCCTTGCCGGTCGCCGGGGCGTTGGCTGCCGCAGTGGACACGGCAGGCATGAAGTCCAGACCGCTGACTCCTGCGACGTTCAGCGGGTTTCCACCGAGCTTGAGGGCGACGGGTGCGGTCTGCGTGCCAGCGTTCGGCGGGGCCTGGATGTAGAGCGAGTCGGTCTCGGCCGAGAGCGTGTACTGCGTGGTGGTCGTCACGCTTTGGCGGCGGTTGACGTAGGCCGTGGTGTGGACCGACGGCGCGCCGTTGATCGAGCCGTCCGGGTTGACCCCGGAGACGGAGTTCAGCGGGCCACCCAGGTCGCCATCCACGGGTGCCCCGCTATTGGGGTTCAGGCGAAGGTTCAGGCCGCTGGAGTTCACCACGCGGATGCGGTCGACCGACGGGTTGAACGCGACGCCGTAGCTCACGTCGGTGAAGTCGATCGGGGTGCCGGTGGCGTTGACGAAACCACCAGCGGTGCCGACGGGAGTAGCAAAGCCGGTGCGCGCACCCAGGTGGTAGACCTGGATGGTGTCGGCGGTCGGGTTGATCCCGACGGCGTACAGGTCAGCGGTCTGCGGCCGCACCGCCACGCCGACAAGGGTGTCGCCGGCCGCAACGCCCGTGATGGCGGTCGTCGTCGGGGTCGTCGGTGCCGCGAGGTCGTAGCTGAGCAGCGCAGTGCCGGTGCCCGTCAGCGAGTAGCCGCGAGCGCCGAGTCCATCAGCGCTGGCGACCGCAGGGGCCGCAA
>JAEMRF010000317.1:0-2351 GCA_016463515.1 Solirubrobacteraceae bacterium
GAGCGGGTGACCGTGAAGATCCGCGTGGTCGCCAGCGCGCCGGCCGTGACCGGCGGCTGAGCTTCTTCGCCTAGCGCTTCACCTGCGCGGCGATCTCGTCGACGATCGTGGGGTCTCGCAGCGTGGAGGTGTCGCCGAGATCCTTGCCCTCCACGAGGTTGCGCAGGATGCGGCGCATGATCTTGCCCGAGCGGGTCTTGGGCAGGTCGGGCGTGTAGTAGATCGCCTTGGGGCGGGCAAGCTTGCCGATGCGCGTGGCGACGTGTTCGCGCAGTTCAGCGGAGAGCGTTTCGCGGTCGGCGCCGTCGGTCTCGTAGAGCCCTTCGAGGGTGACGAACGCAACGATCGCCTGGCCGGTGTCCTCGTCGTCCATGCCCACGACGGCGGCCTCGGCCACCTCGTGGTGGCTGACCAGCGCCGACTCCACCTCGGCGGTCGAGAGGCGATGGCCGCTGACCTTGATCACGTCGTCGGCGCGGCCGATCACCCACAGGTAGCCGTCTTCGTCCATCCGGGCGAAGTCACCGACGACATAGGTCGCGGCGCCGAACTGCTTGAAGTAGGTCTCCACGTACCGCTCGTCGTCGCCGTAGAGCGTCTGCAGCATGCCGGGCCACGGCTGCGTGATGGTGAGCAAGCCGTGCTGGCCGGCCTCGGCGGGGCTGCCGTCTTCGTTGACGACCGCCACGCTCACGCCTGGCAGCGGCTTGCCGCACGAGCCCGGCCGGGCGTTGTCGACGCCCGGGAGCGTGGTGACCATCACGTGGCCGGTCTCGGTCTGCCACCACGTGTCGACCACGGGGCATTGCCCGGAGCCCACGACCTCTGAGTACCAGTGCCAGGCCTTGGGGTTGATCGGTTCACCGACGGTCCCCAGGAGCCGCAACGTGGAGCGGTCGTGCTGGGCGACGATCTCGGCGCCCCACTTCATGCAGGCGCGGATCGCGGTCGGGGCGGTGTAGAAGATCGTCGCGCCATGGCGCTCGACGAGCTCCCACCAGATGCCCTTGTGCGGGTAGTCGGGGGCGCCCTCGTACATCACGCTCGTGGCCCCGGCCAGGAGCGGGCCGTAGACCATGTAGGAGTGCCCGGTGACCCAGCCCACGTCGGCGGTGCAGAAGTACACGTCGTCGTCTTTGAGGTCGAACGTGTGGCGGAAGGTCCAGGCGACGCCCGTCAGGTAGCCGCCCGTGCCGTGCAGGATGCCCTTGGGCTTGGCGGTCGAGCCGCTGGAGTACAGGATGAAGAGTGGGGACTCGGATGTGGTGGGCGCGGGGTCGCAGTGCGGCTCGGCGGCCGCGAGGACCTCGGCGTAGGCCAAGTCCCGGCCCTCCTTCATCGGCGTCTCGACGGTCGCCTTGCCTGCGGTGGGCACCACGATCACGGTCTCGATCGACGGCAGCTGCTCCAGCAGCGGATCGAGCGCCTGTTTGGTGGGGATCGCCTTGCCCTTGCGGCGTGCACCGGCCGAGGTGATCAGCGCCTTGGCGTTGCTGACGTCCATGCGCTCGCAGACCGACTCGACGGAGAAGCCGCCGAAGACCACGTTGTGGATCGCGCCGATCCGTGCGCACGCGAGCATCGCGACGGCGACTTCGGGCACCATCGGCAGGTAGATCCCGACCACGTCGCCCTCACCGATGCCGCGGCCGCGCAGCACGTTGGCGAGGCGCTCGGTGGAGTCGAGCAGCTCGGAGTAGGTCACGTCGCGCCGCTCGCCCTCCTCGCCCTCCCAGTGGTAGGCCACGCGGGCGCCGTTGCCGGCCGCCACGTGGCGGTCCAGGGCGTTGGTGGAGGCGTTGATCCCGCCGCCGGCAAACCACCGGTAGTGCGGCGCCCGCGAGTCGTCGAGCACGGTGTCCCAGGGGCGCGTCCACTCAAGGAGCTCGGCGGCTTGATCGGCCCAGAACCCCTGCGGATCGGCGGCGGCCCGCTCACGGGCGGCGTCGTCGCGGTCCAGGGCGGCTGCGGCGAATGCTGCTGACGGGGCGACGTCTTCGCCGGCCGCGAGGCGGTCCTCGAGCAGGGCTTCCAGGAACTGGGGCGTGGTCATCGGTGCCTTCACGTACTTGTGCTTGCGGTCACAGACCAGCCTACTTCGGGCTGTGCTCAAGGGCGACGCAAACGCCCGGCCATGCGACGTCACTGCGACGTTGCCTCGGCCGGGCCCGCTGCGCCGATCAGGCCTTGGCGGCCTTTCGCGAGGGCGTCTTGGCCGGCTTGAGGCCGGCGGTCATCTTCAGCTCACGCTTGGCGAATGCGACGAGGTCAAAGTGCTGCAGGAGCTGCATGAGCTCCTTGCGCTGGCGGGGCGTGAGCTGCGACGGACGCCCGCCACTCTTCTTCACGAG
>JAEMRF010000317.1:2451-3812 GCA_016463515.1 Solirubrobacteraceae bacterium
CGTGTGCACGGAGATCCCGCAACCCCTGCGCTCGGCGTCGCGCCTGTCCCAGCGACCGACCTTCCGCGGGTCACGGCCGCTGCGGCGCAGAGTGCCCTGCAGTCGCAGCGCCCCCGCTCGCTGACCGAGCAGTCGGCGACCGAGCTGGCGCGCATGATTCGCAGCCACGAGGTCACCGCGCGCGAGGTGCTGGAGGCGCACATCGCGCGCTTGCGTCTCACGGAGCCGCGCGTCAACGCCGTGGTGGCCTACCGCTACGCCGCCGCGCGCGAAGCCGCCGACGCCGCCGACGCCCGCATTGCCGCGGCGGGCCGCGATGAGATCCTGCCGCCGCTGCTTGGCGTGCCATGCACGATCAAGGAGTCGATCGGCGTGGCCGGCATGCCCAACACGGCCGGGTTCATGCCGGTCGCGGGCCGCCTGGCCGAGGTCGACGCACCCGCGGTGCAGCGTCTGGTCGAGGCGGGAGCCATTCCGCTCGGCGTCACCAACACCTCTGAGCTCTGCCTCTGGATCGAAGCTCGCAATCGCGTCTACGGCGACACCGCCAACCCCTACGACGTGACCCGTACGGTCGGCGGTTCCTCCGGGGGCGAGGGTGCCGTCATCGGCTCTGGCGGCTCGCCGTTTGGCCTCGGGTCCGACCTGGCGGGCTCCATCCGCGTTCCGGCGTTCTGCTGCGGCATCTTCGGCCACAAGCCCAGCGTCGGTGTGGTGCCGACCACGGGGCACTTCCCGATGGGCGCAGGTCCTTCGCGGCGCATGATGGTGATCGGGCCGCTGGCCCGCCGCGCCGAGGACCTCATGCCGCTCATGCGGATCCTCAACTACGACGATCCCTCCGATCCGTACGACCGCGAGATCCCCCTCGGTGACCCCGCCGACGTGCAGCTCGACGGCTTGCGTGTCGTGGTGCCCGATGGCCTCGGCGTCACGTCGCTGATCTCCAAGGAGATGCTCGGCGCGCGTGAGCGGGCGATCGCGCACCTGGCCTCGCAAGGGGCGAACGTCGAGCGCGTCAGTGCGCGTGGCCTGATCAAGACGCAGATCGTGTTCATCGAGGCACTGCGCGCTGCGCTGGACGACGACTTCAACGACAGCATCGGTTGGGAGGTGGAGCGCATTCGCGACATGTACCGCGACCTGCGCGGCACCGAAGGCACCCACACGCCAGCGTTCGTGAACCTGATGTCGGCCGCGCGGCTGTTTGCGTATGTGCGCCGCGCTCGATCGACGGAGCCGCTGGAGCTGGCGGCCTCCAAGCTCGCGGCGTCGTTCACCGAGCAGATCGGTGACGGCGTGATGGTCCTGCCGCCGCTCCCGCGTGCCGCCCCGCCGCACGGCTGGACGACCCTGCGCCC
>JAEMRF010000043.1:0-2810 GCA_016463515.1 Solirubrobacteraceae bacterium
CACTCCCTGCCGGGGAGAAGATTCGGCGCGGGCTTTTGGACCTGTGGACAACGAGGAGCCACGAGGGCGTGCCTACGCTGCATGCGCCTGTTCCACCGAAAGCGCAGGACACGTCTGATGGCCCGTTTCACCAAGAGTTCCACCACCCCAGCTGCGGGCAACCTGGCGGTTGTCCCCACGCGGCGCGCCTACGCCGATTCGGCGATCGGCTACCTGCCGTCCAAGCCGCGCCTGGTGCGCACGTTCACGCCTGCCGCCGATGACCCGCTGGCGGCGCTGGAAGCCGAGCTCACCGCCAAGGAGACCACCAAGGCGGCCTCGATCAACAGCCACGGTAAGCCGCTGGGCGGTATTCCCGTGTTTGGGGGACGCCGCGCACCCGCGCGCCGCGCCGCGTTCCGCACGCCGCCACGCTAGAACCTCTCCATGAGCGAGATCTCCCGCGAGCGCTACGCCGCGCTCTACGGCCCCACGGCCGGCGACCGCGTGCGCCTGGCCGACACCGACCTCTTCATCCAGATCGAAGAGGACCGCTCCTTCGGCGGCGAAGAAGCGGTGTTCGGTGGCGGCAAAGTCATTCGCGAATCGATGGGGCAGTCGACGGCCACCCGCGCCGACGGCACCCCCGACCTCGTGATCACGGGCGTGGTCGTGCTCGACCACTGGGGCGTCATCAAGGCCGATGTGGGCATCCGCGACGGCCGGATCGTCGCCCTCGGCAAGGCCGGCAACCCAGACACGATGGACGGCGTGCACCCCGGCCTCGTGATCGGGCCGTCGACCGAGATCCTCGCGGGCAACGGCAAGATCCTCACCGCCGGCACGATCGACTGCCACGTGCACTTCATCTGCCCGCAGGTGATCGAAGAGGGCCTGGCAGCCGGAACCACGACCTTCATCGGCGGCGGCACCGGCCCCGCCCACGGCACCTTGGCCACCACCGTCACCCCGGGCGCGTGGTACCTGGAGAAGATGTTCGCGGCGCTCGAGCAGTACCCCGTGAACGTGCTGCTGCTGGGCAAGGGCAACACGGCCTCTGAGGCCGCGATGTGGGAGCAGCTGCGCGCCGGCGCCTGCGGATTCAAGCTCCACGAGGACTGGGGCACCACGCCCGCAGCGATCGACCGCTGCCTGAACGTGTGCGAGGCCTCAGGCGCCCAAGCGTCGATCCATACCGACACGCTGAACGAGGCCGGCTTCGTGGAAGACACCCTCGCCGCCATCGCCGGGCGAGGCATCCACACCTACCACACCGAAGGTGCTGGCGGAGGGCATGCGCCAGACATCATCACCGTCGCCAGCTACCCGCACGTGCTGCCGTCGTCGACGAACCCGACGCGCCCGCACACGGTCAACACGATCGACGAGCACCTCGACATGCTCATCGTCTGCCACCACCTCAATCCGTCGGTCCCCGAGGACCTGGCGTTCGCCGAGTCACGGATCCGGCCGTCGACCATCGCTGCCGAAGACCACCTGCACGACCTGGGCGCGATCTCGATGATCGGCTCGGATTCCCAGGCGATGGGGCGCGTCGGCGAGGTCGTGACGCGCACCTGGCAGACCGCCCACGTGATGAAGCGCGCCCGCGGCGCGCTCCCAGGCGACGGACCGGCCGACAACCACCGCGCCCGCCGCTACGTGGCCAAGTACACGATCTGCCCGGCCGTGGCCCACGGTCTGGAGCGCGAGATCGGCTCGATCGAGCCGGGCAAGCTCGCCGACCTGGTGCTGTGGGACCCCGCGTTCTTCGGCGTCAAACCAGAGCTCGTGCTCAAGAAGGGCATGATCGTGTCGGCGCAGATGGGCGACGCGAACGCGTCGATCCCCACGCCCCAGCCGGTGATGATGCGCCCGATGTTTGGGTCATCGCCCACGGTCGCCAGCGGGCTTGGCGTGAACTTCGTGTGCCAACCGGCGATCGACGACGGCCTTCCCGAGCGCCTCGGCCTGTCGCGCGAGTTCGTCGTCGCGGGGGACGTCCGCAAGGTCGGCAAAGCCGACCTGCCCGAGAACACCGCGTGCCCCGCGATCTCCGTCGACCCGGACACGTTCACCGTCGCCATCGACGGCGAAGTGGTCGAGCAGGCGCCCGTCGCCGAGCTGCCCATGGCGCAGAAGTACTTCCTCTTCTGAGCGCCGGAGCGCACCCTCGTCATGCCCACCCACTCCACGCTCGGCTCCTCCCTGCTACTGCTCGCCGACGGCCGCCTGCCGGCCGGCGGGCACGCGCACTCCGGTGGACTGGAGCAGGCCGTCGAGCAGCGCGACGTGCACGACATCCCCACGCTGGAAGCGTTCCTGCACGGCCTGCTGCGCACCAGCGCGGAGACCGGGATCGCCGTGGCCGCCGCAGCCTGCGCCGCGCGCCACACCCGCCACGACGCCCGACTCATCGAGCTCGACGTGGAGGAATCCGCGCGCACGCCCTCGGCCGCGCTGCGCCACGCCTCACGTGCCCAGGGCCGCCAGTTGCTGCGCGCCGCCGAAGCGATCTGGCCGGCACCCGGCCCGATCGACCTGCCGCCGCTCCCCCACGGGCCCCACCTCTCGCTGGCGCAAGGCATCGCCGCCGCGCGCCTCGGGCTCACGCCCCAGGACGCCGCACGCCTGGCGATGCACACCGCGCTGACCGGCCCAGCGACGGCTGCGGTCCGCCTGATCGGCCTGGATCCGTTCGCCGTGCACGCCACCGTCGCGCGGGTCGCGGCGGACTCCGAGCCAATCGTGTCGGCCGCGGCACTCACCGCAACGGTGGCGGCGTCCGACCTGCCCGGCGGCTCAGCCCCGCTGCTGGAAGTCGGCGGCGA
>JAEMRF010000043.1:2910-14833 GCA_016463515.1 Solirubrobacteraceae bacterium
GCCGCGGCATGAAGGGCGGCGTCTGCATCCGGACCGAGCTCGGCGACGACGGTCGCACTCGCATCACCGAGCTCACCGCGACGGCGCCGTTTGCCGCGAAGATCACGCCCGAGGGCGTGCACCTGGTCGGCGCCGCCGCAGCCCCGCTCGACGGCGACCACATCACCATCGACCTCCACATCGGCGCCGGCACCAGCCTGACCGTGCGCACGGTCGCCGCGACGATGGCCTGGCCAAGCCGCGATGGGCGTCTGCCCTCGCTGATGGAGCTCACGGCCAACGTGGAAGAGGGCGCCACACTGGCCTGGCTCCCGGAGCCACTGGTGCCCGTGCGCCGCTGCCGTCACGAGCTGCGCACCAGCGTGCAGCTCGCGCGCACCGCCCGGCTGGTGTGGCGTGAAGAGGTCATTCTCGGCCGTGCCCACGAAGGCCCGGGCACCCTGCGCGCCCACACGCGCGTAGAGCGCGCCGGCGACGCGCTGCTGCACCAAGAACTCGAGATCGACGGCTCCCGCGGGCGCATCCACGGGGCGCCGTCGGTCCTTGGCAACTCCCGTGCCACCGGCAGCGTGCTCGTCGTCGGGCCCGGTGCACCCGACCACCATGCGACGGTCTGCACCCCTGAGCTGCGCGGCGCCGTGCTCGAACTCGAAGGCGGCGGGCGGCTCGCTTCCGCGAGCGGCGCGTCGGTCGCCAAACTGCGGAGCTGGCTCGACGAGCGCGAAGCCGGCCTCACCGCTGGAGCTGAATGGCAGCAGCCACACCCACATTCCACGCACACCAAAGAGGTGATCGCCCCATGAACGCCCACCACCCTCACCAACGCCCCACGTTCATGGCGCGCTCCATCTCGCAGCTGCGCCAAGCCGCCGACGAGCGCCATCCGCTGCTGCTCGCCCTGCTCGGCGTCGCGGCCCTGCACCTCATCGGCTTCGGACTGCTGCTGGCCGTCGTGGCGCCGGCCAACCTGCGCCTGAGCTCCGGCGAAGCGTTCGGCGTGGGCCTCGGCCTGACCGCCTACACGCTGGGCATGCGCCACGCGTTTGACGCCGACCACATCGCGGTGATCGACAACTCGACCCGCAAGTTCCTGCAGGAAGGCCAGCGGCCGCACGCCACCGGCTTCTTCTTCTCGGCCGGTCACTCGACGGTCGTGCTGTTGCTGGCCGTGCTGGTCGCCGTCGGCATGCGCGGGCTCGGCGACCAAGTCACGAACGAGGACTCCACGCTGCACCAGATCACCAGCGTGTGGGGCCCAACCTTCGCTGGCACCTTCCTGCTCATCGTCGGCCTCATCAACCTCGCCGTGCTGCGGTCGTCGATCCGCCTTACCCGTCAGGCGCGGCGCGACGGGCTGGACCCGCAAGCGCTCGACCAGCAGCTCATGGGCACCGGAATGCTGAGCCGCACCACCCAGCGCCTGAGCAAACGCGTCAACCGCCCTTGGCAGCTCTACCCGCTCGGATTCCTCTTCGGCCTGGGCTTCGACACCGCGACCGAGATCGCACTGCTCGTGCTGGCGGGCGGCGGCGCCGCAGCCGGGCTCCCGGTCCTCGCAATCCTGGCCCTGCCGATCCTGTTCGCCGCCGGCATGACCCTGCTCGACACCCTCAACGGCGCCGCGACCACCAAGGCCTACGACTGGGCGCTACACAAGCCCGCGCGGCGCCTGGCCTACAACACCGGCGTGACCGGCGTCTCCGTGCTCTTTGCCCTCGTGATCGGCTCGCTGAGCCTGCTCGGCGTGGCCGTCGACCAGTTCGACATCACCAGCGGCCCGCTCGCCGCAATCGCCGCCATCGACGTTGCCCAAATGGGCTACGCGCTGCTGGGCATCATCCTGGTGACCTGGGCCGCCGCCGTGGTGTGGTGGCAGACGAGCACACGGACGACCAACAGCGCCGGCACGTAGGCAACGCGGACCAGACTCCGAAGAGTTATTCGGGGAACTGGCCGGTGACCATCGTGCCGATGAGGTCGTTGGAGACCTCCACCAGCGCGTCGATGCTCTCGGCCAGGTCGTCGCGCTCGATGGCGCCAATCAGCAGCTCGGTCATCCCGCCGAGCAGGGCGACGGCCATGGTGTGAGACAGGGGCCGCGATGGAATATCGGGGTTGTTCACGCGGCCCTGCTCGACAAGGTCGACGAGGACCTGTGCGAAGTGGTCAAAGGCTGCGCGGCGCAGCTTCGTGGCGCGCTCGCTCAGCGTGGCGATTTCGATGAAGTAGGCCTGCGTGAGGCGCGGCTCGGCCGCCAGCGCATTGAAGTAGGCCCGGGCGCCGGAGCGGATCTGCTCGCGCCAGTCCGTCGAGTGACGGGACTGCTCGGTGATGAGCTGCTCGAACACCCGATGGGTCTGCTCGTACAGCTCCAAGAAGCACGATTCCTTGTCGCCGAACTCTTCGTAGAAGGTGCGCTTGGAGACCTTGGCGAAGCGCACGACCTCGGTGATCGTGGCGCCGCGGTACCCGTGCTTGGAGATCGTGTTGGCCATGCCCATGAGCATGCGATCGCGTTGGGGAATGGAAGCCGGGGAATCCGCTTGGACGGTGGAAACGCCCGGCGCGTGAGGCAGCTCGGCACCAAGACCGGACGCTGGCAACTCAGGGGACATACCGCAAGAGTAGAGCGTTGAACAGGTACCTGAAGGTACCTGTTCCGGTCGGTCAGGCTACCGGCTGGGTGGCCTTCTCGATGGCCATGACCATCGCCTCGACGGGCTGCGCGCCGCTCACGGCGAACCGTCGACCGAGGACGAAGAACGGCACGCCACGGACGCCGATCCTCAACGCTTCCTCGCGGTCCGCGACGACATCCTGCGCGAACGCGCCGGTCCGCAGGACCATCTCGGCCTCGTGCTCGTCGAGCCCAACGTCGCCTGCGCAGTGCGTGAGCACGGTGTGGTCGGAGACGTCTGCGCCTTCGGCGAAATGCGCACGGTGCAGGCGCTGCGTGAGCTCCAGGTCGTGGCCGGTGCGGCGGGCGAGGTGGATGAGCTGGTGGGCGTCGGCGGTGTTGGCGCTGACGGCGATGTCGAAGTCCATGGGCAGGTCGAGCTCTTCGCCCAGGTCGGCGACCTGCTCCGTCATCTCGCGTGCCTGCGCGAGTGACTTGCCGTACTTCTCGGCCAGCATCTCGATCACCGGACCGCGCTTGGCGGACGGATCGAGCTGATACGAGCGGACCGTCACCCGGGTGGCCTCGAGCAGGCCGGTCTCACGCAGCGCAAGGCGCAGGCGAGCCTCGCCGATCCAGCACCACGGGCAGACGACGTCTGACCAGAGCTGCACGTCGAGCAGCGGCTCGACATCCCGTTGGTGCTGCGCGCCCAGACTCATGCCGCTTCACCGTAGCGCCGGAAACCGCCACGATGCGCCCAACCCGGCAACCGTCCTACGAGTACCGTGCTCGCGATGCCCGGCGAAACGGATCGACTGCGCCGCCTGCGCGGCCTCTTCCGGCCCCGACCGCTCCACCCAGCGCAGGTCATCTCGTTGGCCTTCGCCACTGCCGGCATCGTCGGCACGGTCCTGCTGATGCTCCCGATCTCGCGCTCAGGCCCGGGCGGCACGGGATTTACCGACGCGCTCTTCCACGCGACCTCGGCGATCTGCGTGACCGGCCTGTCTGCGGTCGACACGGCTGAGCACTGGACGGGCTTCGGTCAGGCCGTCCTGCTGGTTCTGGTGCAGGTCGGCGGACTGGGCATCATGACCTTCGCGTCGATCCTGGGGCTCGTGGTCGCGCGCCGGCTCGGCCTGCGGACCCGCCTGCAGACGACGCAGGAGAGCGGGATCGTCGACCAAGGAGACCTGCGCCGGCTGCTCTGGGGCGTCGCGCGGATCTCTCTCAAGGTCGAGATCCTGGTCGCCATCGCCCTCACGTTGCGCTGGTGGCTCGGCTACGACGAGCGCTTCGTGGACGCCCTCTGGCTGGGCGTATTCCATGCCGTGGCGGCCTTCAACAACGCTGGCTTTGCCCTGTGGTCCGACAACCTCATGGGCTTCGTCAGCGACCCCTTCATCTGCCTGCCCATCGCCGTCGCCGTCATTCTCGGCGGCCTGGGCTTCCCGGTCCTGATGGAGCTCAGGCGCCAATTCCGCTGGTCGATCTGGTGGACCATCAACACCAAGATCGTGATCTCGGTGAGCATCGCCCTTCTGGTCTCGAGCACGATCGCGATCACCGCTCTGGAGTGGTCGAACCCCGCCACACTCGGCCAGCTCGATCCAGCCGGACGCCTCCTCGCCGGGTTCTTTCAGGCCGTCAATACCCGCACCGCCGGGTTCAACTCGGTCGACACCGCCGAGCTGAACCCAGCCACGTGGTTCCTCATGGACGCTCTCATGTTCATCGGTGGCGGCCCCGCGGGCACGGGCGGCGGGATCAAGGTCACGACGTTCGCCGTGCTGCTGCTGATCGTCTACGCCGAGATTCGCGGCGAGGGCGCCGTCAACGTGTTCGGCAAGCGGCTGCCGCGTTCCGCGCAGCGGCAGGCCATCACCGTCGCCGCGCTCGCGTTCACGGTGATCTCGGTCGCCACCGGACTGCTGATGGTCATCGAGGGCCTCGACCTCGACCGCAGCCTGTTCGAGGCGATCTCAGCCTTCACGACCACCGGCCTCTCGGCCGGGGTGACGGGCACCCTCTCGGACGCCAGCAAGTATGTGCTGGTGTTCTTGATGTTCGCGGGTCGTCTCGGACCGATCACGCTGGCCTCGGCCATCGCACTGCGCAGCAGCAACCGCCTCTACGAGTACCCGAAGGAGCGGCCGATCATCGGCTGACCCCACCATGACCCTGACGAGATCGACAAGGACCGGCGCATGACTCCGATGACTCCCGCCCGCACTGCCCACCGGCTGGCCGAAGCCGACTCCGTGGTCGTGCTGGGCCTTGGCCGGTTCGGCAGCGCAATCGCCACCGAGCTCGTGAAGACCGGCACCGAGGTGCTCGGCGTCGACTGCGACGAGGAGCTCGTGCAGGCCCACAACGGCGTGCTCACGCATGTGGTGCAGGCCGACTCGACCAACGTGCAGGCGCTGCGCCAGATCGCCGTACCGGACTTCGACCGGGCCGTCGTGGGGATCGGCACGAACATCGAGGCCAGCCTGCTCACGGCCTCGCTACTCGTGGAATTCGAAGTGCCGTCGATCTGGGCCAAGGCGATCAGCGAGCCGCACGGCAAGATCCTCACGCAGCTCGGCGTGCACAACGTGATTGCCCCCGAGCGCGACATGGGCAAGCGCGTCGCGCACCTGGTGCGCGGCGCGATGCTCGATTACGTCGAGTTCGAGGACAACTTCGCGATGGTCAAGATGCGCACGCCGACCTTTGCGTACGGCAAGCTCCTCGGCGAGGCGAAGATCCGCGCGACGTACGGGGTCACCGTGATCGCCATCCGCAAGGACACCGAAGAGTGGACCTACACGGCAGCAGACACGCTGCTGGAGAAGGACGACCGGATCATCGTCGCGGGGCCCACGCGCAAGACCGAGCAGTTCGCGCTGATCACGTAGCCGGGGCTACTTGGCGAGCTCTGCCTGGGCGTCTTCGAGCTGCTGCTTGTCGGACTCCGACAGGTAGCTGTTGTCCTTGACGGCGTCGATCGAGTCAGAGGCCGCGCCCTTGGCCTTCTCTTCGATGGCCTTGGCCTTCTTCTCGATCTCGGCCTGCGCTTCTGCACCGGTCTTCTTGCCGGACTGCACGTCCTCGGAGATCTGCTGCGCGTCCTTCTGCAGCTCCTGGGCGTCCTTCTGGATCTGCTCGCCCTGCTTCTGGACCTCTTCGAGCTTGCCCTCGTCGATGCCGCCATCGCCGCAGGCGGCAAACGACAGCGTTGCCGCGATGGCGAGCGGAGCAACGAGGAGGCGGAGGGTACGGGTGGTGGCGCGCATGGTGGGCGTTCGTTTCAGATGGCGAGGGTTGATCGGTACGACGCCGGCGAGAGCACGGTGCGTCGTCTGTCGACTATTACGCCAGGTCGGGCGCCGCGTGGGAAGAAACCGCGTCGCCAGTAAGAAACCGGCGGTATCCGAGAGGGCAGGACGCCCCAGGCACCTCGCCTCTGGCGCGAACGTCGAATTACCGCTGCTCTGGCAGCATGATTTCGACGTTCACCCCGCTCTGGGGGCTCGGGATGCGGCGCCTAGGTGCCGCTGGGGAGCGGCCCGCCGGCCCAGGTGAGGTAGGTCTTGATCGCCTCGGTCAGCGTGAGCGGGCCGCAGTCCGCGCGCCAATCGCGACCCTCGCGCCACACATGCAGCCAGTCGTCGGTCGTGCGGCGGATCGTGATCTCGGGGCACTCGCGGCCGGCGAGCTCCGCGTCGCCGAGCTCCACGCGCACAGCCCAACCGGTGGTGAGCGGGTCGATGCGCACGCCAGGCGTACCGGCGAGCTCGCCGTCTCGGGCTTGCAGGTACCAGTCTTGGAGGCCGTGGTGGGGGAAGGGGGATGCCATGACGTTGTTGTTCTCGTTATCGGCCGCTGGACCTTCACCGCGGAGACACATCGGCAGCTGAGTCGACGCGCGTTGTATGAGACCCGACTTCCCACCTAGGCTGAGGGCGTGCCCAGGCCCTGGCCCACCACCCCGCCGACGGCGCAGGAGCGCGCGGCCTACGCCGACGCATCGGTCCAGTCATTCTGGCTCGATGGGATGCCGGCCGCGCCGGTTCAGCGTCCCGAATCGGCCAGGCTGGAGACCGCGCTGTGCATCGTGGGCGGTGGCTTTACCGGCCTGTGGGCAGCGCTCCATGCCAAAGCAGCCGACCCGGCGCGCGACGTCGTGCTGCTCGAGGCCGATCGCATCGCCGGCGCTGCCAGCGGCCGCAACGGCGGGTTCTGCGTCAGCTCACTCACGCACGGCATCGGCAACGGCCACGCGCGCTTCCCAGACGAGCTGGCCCTGCTGGAGCGCCTGGCGCGCGAGAACTACGACGGGCTCCTTGCCGACCTCCAGCACCACGGGATCGACTGCGACGTGGAGGAGACCGGTGAGCTGATCGTGGCACTGGAGCCACATGCACTGGAGTGGCTCCAGGAAGAGTCGACGCTCCTGCAGGCCCACGGGCATGACGCGGTCGTGCTCACTGGCGACGAGCTGCGCGCCTCGATTGCCTCACCGACCTACGTCGGCGGACTGTGGGATCGCAGCGGCGCCGCGATCCTGGATCCCGGCAAGCTGGCGCGTGGGCTGCGCGCGGCTGCCGAGCGTGCGGGCGTGCGGGTGTTTGAGTCCGCGCAGGTGACGGCCGTGAACCAAGCCTCCGCAGGGGGCGTGGTGGTGCACGTTGCGGGCGACCCATCACTCGGTCAGGCGGACTGGATCGTCGCCGCCGACCGCGCCATTCTCGCGACGGGCGCACACCCGTCGATGGTGCCGGCGGTGCGCCGTCGCATCGCGCCGGTCTACGACTACGTCCTCATGACCGAGCCGCTCACGGCCGATCAGCTCGCCGCCATCGGCTGGGCCGACCGCCAGGGCATCGGCGATGCCGCCAACCAGTTCCACTACTACCGGCTCACCGCCGACCACCGCATCTTGTGGGGTGGCTACGACGCGATCTACCGCTACGGCGGACCCGTCGACTCGCGGTTTGATGCCCATGAGGCATCGTTCGCGCGGCTCTCCCAGCACTTCTTCACCACCTTCCCGCAGCTGCGCGGGCTGCGGTTCACCCACCGGTGGGGCGGCGCGATCGACACGTGCAGCCGCTTCTCGGCGTTCTTCAGTGTCAGCCACGGCGGGCGCGTGGCGTCGGCTGCGGGCTACACGGGACTCGGGGTCTGCGCCTCACGCTTTGGCGGGCGGGTGGCGCTGGACCTCGTCGACGGTCAGCGCACACCCGCCACACAGTCCTCCTACGTGCAGACCCGCCCGCTGCCGTTCCCGCCTGAGCCGCTGCGCTCAGCCGCGATCGCCATCACGCAGCGCGCGCTGGAGCGCGCCGACGCCTCCGAAGGCCGGCGGAGCCCGTGGCTGAAGACGCTCGACCGGCTCGGGCTCGGCTTCGACTCCTAGCCCCGCGCTGCTCGTCGGCCGGTTCCCCCAGCGCCGGTGCTCGGCCGACCCAGAAACGACCATCGGCCGCCACCGCAGAAGCGGTGACGGCCGATGGGTCGATGGGCCCGTCCGCCCCGGGTGTTCCGGTTCGGGACGGCGGCTGGCGCCGAGGCTTAGAGCTTCGGCTTCAGGACAGCGTTGATGCCGTTGCCGCCACCGGCGGTCAGCGGGCTCACGATGCCAGTGAGGAAACCGCAATCGTTGAGATCGCTGATCGAGAACGTGCCCGAGATGGCGCCGCCAGCGATCGGGTCGAAGTTCTGACCCGAGCGCAGCGTGATCGTCGAGATCTGCTTGGTCTGGCAGTTGCGACCACCGGCGATCGAGATCGCACCGAACAGCTTGACGTCGAGCAGCTGGATCCGCAGACGCGAGACCGAGGTCAGGACGCCGTTGGTGATGTTGCCGGTCGTCTTGGTCGCGTTGATGAAGCCAACGCGAGCCGTGACGGGGAGGAACCCGAGCGCCGTGAGGCGGCCGGTGCGCGGGATCAGGTTCAGGTCAGCGGAGAACGTACCGTCAGACAGCTTGAAGTCAGCGACGATGCCGCCCTGCAGCGGCAGGCCGCCGGTGATCAGGGTCTTCATCGTGGCCGTGCCGTTGAGGTCAGCCGAGTAGATCGCGTTCGCGTTGGTCGCGACGCCACCAGCGGGGTTCGAGATGTTGATCGAACCGCTGGCCGTGGTGTTGCCACCAGCGTCACGTGCCGAGACCGAGTACTGCGAGCTCGAGTTCGGGGTCAGGCCCGGAATGGTGACCGACGTCTTGTTGACGGTCGCCACGCGAGTCGTGCCGCGGAAGACGTCGTAGGCGATGACGCCGACGTTGTCGGTGGCCGCGTTCCACGTCAGCGACGTGGTGTTGGCGTTCGACGTGCCGCGCAGGTTGCCCGGCTGGCTCGGCGGCGTAGTGTCGGAGCTCGGCGACGTGCCGTTGTTGACCTGGAAGGTGGCCAACGTGGTGTTCTGGTTGCCGGCGAGCTTGCAGTACACGTCGAACGTGCCCGGATCGCTGTCGGACGGCGTGACAGCCTGACCGTCGATGTTGGTCGTGACGGGCGGCAGCGGGATGGCCTGGCCCTGGGCGTTGCGCGCCGTGAGGTTCAGGGCGATCGCGTCGACGGTGACCGAGGCAGAGCCGAGATCATCGAAGGTGAGCGAAGGCGTGGAGCCCTGCGCGTCGAGGAGCAGCGGGTTCGGCACCGTGGCGCCGGTCTTGTTCCAGTTGGCGACCGTGATCGGCACCTTGAGCGGCAGTGAGCCGCCACCGGGAAGCTTGATGGTCGAGGCGGCCGTTGCGGTGCCCTCGATCGATGCGGCCTTGATCAGCTGCATGGCGCCGGAAGTCGAGCCGCCGGCGGTTGCGAGCGCGTTGATCACGAAGCGGTCGGTCTCTTCGCCAACACCGATCGACGTCGGAATCGCGGCGTCGATGTCGATCTTCAGCGGCTGAGCCCCGATGAGCGGGTACTTGCACTGGTAGTTGAGCGTGAGCTTGGCAGCCTGGGCGCTCGATGCGGCAGAGCCGAGTGCGGCAGCAGCCGCGAGGCCGGCAAACGCGAACTTGCGAGCCTGGTGGGACGTGAGGGACACGGAATCCTCCTGGGCACCGCAACGGAGGCGGTGCCTGATGATGTGGCCGCTTGGAACTGAGCGACCCTGCCCGGGACTAGGCAGGGCTCAACTTGTACTCCTCGTGTGCCGACGGGCACAGAGCAATACGCCGCTGTTTGGTTGAACACCCGTTCAAATGTGCTGTTTTACGGGACTTTCCTCACTTGTTGAGCAGTCCTCATGAGTGAAGCCTCACTCACGTCCAAGTGGCACGAATGGAACAACGCGGGTTGCCGCCTACGCCGTAGCGGGGGTCAGCCGTTGGGCGATCCAAGCCGTCACCGCAGCGACGACGGCGTCGTGGTCGCGTCGGAGGGCATGGTCGCCGTCAACCTGCACCACTTCACGGCTCAGCCCTGGCTCGGGCATGCCGAAGCGGTCGCTGCGCCCCTGGATGACCAGCACGGGCACCCCCGCGCCGTCGAGTTCGTCCTGCCGGCTTGCGCCCTTGGGGGTGACGAGCGGAAAGGCCAGGCAGAGCACGCCGTGCGCGCCGGTCGCCGCGGCGGTGCGGCACGCGACCCGCGCTCCCGAGGAGCGGCCGCCTACGAGCAATGGCCCAGGCACGAGGTCGAGCTGCTCCAGGACCGCGACCCACGCCACGTCGAGCTGTTTGGCGGGCGCCGCTGATCTGCGACCGGCAACGCGGTAGGGCTGCTCGACGAGCACGACGTCGACGCCCAGCGCCACGACCCCGGCCGTGACCGCCTGCAGATCGGGTGCCTCGACCGAGCCGCCGGCCCCGTGGCCGAGGACCAGTGTTCCCCGGCGATCGCCGAGCCCCTGGTGCAGGTGCACTCGCGCTGGGCCGTGCGGGGTGTCGAGCAGGCGGGTCTCAGCCATGGTGCCGTCGACCGTACCGCGGCCTGCACACGATGAGCCGGCCGCTGTGCCCGATCGCCTCGTCCCATCGAGACGGGCTTGTGTGCCGCCATCGCACAGAAGTTCAGGGGGGCGGTTCAGGGGTCGGGGCCTTGTGAGCGGACGGGCGACTGGAGAGGATCGCTGCGTCCTCTCCGTCCCATCCTGGAGTCCTCCTTGCCTGCCCTTCGCTCCACGGCGCCGCGGCGCCGCGTTGGCATCGGCGCTGCCGCCCTCGCCGCCACCGCTGGTTGCCTCGTCGTCGCCTCGCCTGCCACCGCCGACATCGTCCACCCCGTCACCCTGGCGACCAGCCAGACCACGACGATGCCCGGCACCACGCGGATCGTCGATGAGTGGAAGCTGGTCGGGCGCGGCGGCGCAACCGCGGTGCAGATCGCGCCCCGTTGGGTCCTCAGCACTGATCACTCCTCCGTGCCGGAGCAGAGCGTGTTTCGCAACGGCTACGGCGCGGCGACCGTGGTCAAGCAGTACCGGCCCACCTATGGCGTCAGCCCCGGAATCGACGGTGGCTACGACGCCGCTGGCATCGACCTGACCCTGCACCTGCTGAGCGCGGCCATCCCCGCCCCGAGCTTCCCGAAACTCATGGGGCACGAGATCGGTTCCGCGACGGGCGCGACTCTGCCTGGGCAAGGATTGGCCGCCGGCTTCGGTGGTGTGCCGCTCGAGGAGCCTCGGCCCGGAGTCGAGTGGTTCAAGACCGACCGCCCGTTCGACACGGAGCCGAGCCAGTACGTCGCGATCAACAGCGGCTCCCCGCACTTTTGGTACCCAACGCCCTCGAGCCCGGCGGTACTCACCGACATCGTTGCCTCGCAGTACACCCTGCGCGTGGGCGCTCACCAACCGCTGGGCGGCTTCAACCGCGAGTACGGCGAGAACGTGCGCGACTTCATGTCTGCAGCGTTTGCGGCAAACCCCGGCGCGACGCCGCCGCAGTTCACGACCCTGAACGAGATTCTGCCCTCGGTCACCGGCCCGCGGCCGACACCGATCAGCGGCCTGAAGGTCGCGACGCCTGGTGCGAGCACGGTGAAGCTTTCGTGGACGAACCCGCCGGCCGGTGGCGTGGCGCGGACCGGCTTTCGGGTGTATGTCGACGATGAGCCTGCGATGACACTCGGCGCCTCGGCGACCTCGGTCACGCTGCGCAAGCTCTCGTGGCTCACGCGCTACCACGTGCGCGTGGTGCCGACGAGCGCTGTCGGCGAGGCCTACAAGGTCGGCCCCGGCGCAGACACGCTCACGTTCAAGACCCGCTGGCTCTTCTGAGCCCGCGCCTGTCTTTCCCCGTTCCCAACTCAAGAGGGTTCTCATGACCTCATCCCGTTCCCAGGGTGCGCTGCGCGCGCCCGCGTC
>JAEMRF010000318.1:0-1205 GCA_016463515.1 Solirubrobacteraceae bacterium
CCATTACGCCGGGTAGTGGTGGAGAAAGGTCACAGATGTCGATACTCTTCGTTTCGTGATGCTGTCCCTGTCGCACTCGCGCCCCATGCGCGCCGCTCTCGCCTTCGTGGCTGCCGGCGCCGCCAGCGTTTCGCTGGGGGCTGCGCCCGCCGCCGCCGTCCCGGCGCCGAACGAGTCCGTGGTCACGCTCGACCCGGTCGTCAAGACCGCGCTCGACGTCGCGAAGATCAAGATCGTGCCCAAGGGTGCGGCCAAAGGCGGCTCGGCCGGCATCTACTACCCGGTCGTGAACTCGCGCGGGATGTCCGACAAGTTCATCGGCACCCTCAAGCACCAGGGCGGCTTTGAGTTCAAGCTCGGCACCCTGCGCGTGGGCGCCCGCAACTTCGTGGTGCAGACCAAGAACCGCACGCCCGTGAGCGGCGTCATGTCGGCGACGCCCGTCCTCAACAGCATGGCGATGCCGTTCGAGCTTCCGTTCTCCGACGTGCGCGTCACGTCGGTGCAGAAGACCTCGACGATGATCATCGCCAAGTACAAGCTCAGCGCCGACCCGGCGATCGCCCAGCTCATCAACGACACCCTCAAGGTGAAGCTGCTGACGCCTGGCGCCCCGTGGGCGTCGGTCGAGACGCGCATCAAGCGCCCGTAGCCCACCGGGCGAGGCGTTGCTGCACCAGCTGTCGCATGGGTCGTTCCTTGCGGGTCGATCAACTGCCTACCCCGCCGCGTTCTTGCGGGTAGCCTGCCGGGCATGAGTGCCAGCGAGCCGTCCGCCCCGGAGACATCCGCCCCCGAGGCCACCGACGTCCCTGAGCGTGAACGCGGAGAGAAGCGAGTTCGGCCGCTCATCGCTGAGCTGCGCGAACGGCGCGCGCGCCACAAGCAGCGCAACCCGATCATCCGCGGCGTCTACCTCCTCGCTTCGATCACCGTGATTCTCATCGGCGTGATCATGTTGATCACGCCCGGCCCGGCGTTCGTGATCATCCCGATCGGCCTCACGCTGCTGGCGCTGGAGTTCGCCTCGGCCGAGCGTCTGCTGGACCGTGCGCTGGATCAAGCTGACGCTGCCAAGCAGAAGGCCCGTGAGACCTCGCCCGCGCAGCGCGTCCTCGCCGGCATCGCTACCGCGCTGGGTATCGCGGCTGCCGTTGCGGCGGCCCTCTACTGGGACATTCCCTACCTGCCGGTCTAGCCCGCGC
>JAEMRF010000318.1:1305-3770 GCA_016463515.1 Solirubrobacteraceae bacterium
GCCGTTGCGGCGGCCCTCTACTGGGACATTCCCTACCTGCCGGTCTAGCCCGCGCCGCTGCCGCTGGGCAGCGAGCACGCGCAGGCATCGCTAGCCCGCGAGCCTGCCTGGCGCAGCCGTTGAGCGCCAGAGGCGGGCGTAGCCGTCAGAGCCAGTTCGTCGGCGGAGGCGCGCCGAACTGCGCTTCGCGCACGGCCGCTCGGGAGACGCCGGGCAAGCCGAGCCGCACAAGGTGGTCGATCACGTTCTGCGCCTGCTCAGCGTCGGCTTGGCGGCGCAGCAGAATCCGGTCGCCGCCGGTGAGCGTGAGCACCGGGCGAAAGCCATGGCCCGGCTCGCGCTGGGTGCCGACCTCCTCGATCGACGTGGCCGTCACCGCGGCGAACGGCCGCTCGACGCGGTCCAGCGTGAGCTTCGGCAACCTGCCGGTCTGGGAGATCGTGACGGTCTTCGCGCTGCCATCGGCGGTGAACAGCCGCCGCGGCTGCGCGATCCCGACGCCGAGCAGCAGCGCCCCGATTCCGCCGGTGATCAAGGTGAACACCCACGCCACCAGGGAGCCCGGACCGTCGCCCAGGAGTGCGCCGTAGGGCCCGACCAGCATCAGGCACGCCACCGGCACCAGCAGGAGCCGTCGCCCGCGCGGGAACGTCTCGGTCTCCAGGTAGGGGGCGACGACGCTCACGGTCAGTGGATCGGCCCGTCAGGCGGCATGTGAAGCTGCGCGCCCGGCTGGCCGGTCAGCGCAGGAGCCGCGCCTCGGCGTGGGACTCCACCAGGCGGCGCTGCACGTCGGTCAGGTTCGGGAGCTCGTCGCCGTGTTCAAAGCGGTCGGCAGCGGCGTCGAGCGTGAGGCCGGTGCCCGTCAGGATCGAGCCGACGAGCGGCGGCACGTCGGTCCCGCAGACGCCGCACGCGCACGGGTCGATGGTGCCGGTCTGGTGGGAGGGGCTGGCCATGGATCCAGCGTAGCCGGGTCAGCCGAGCAGGTCGGCAAGGGCCTGCCGCAGCACCTCGGTATGGCGGTCCACGTCGGCCTCGGTGGTGGTCGGCGCAAACAGCGCCATGTTGTGGAACGGCGTGAGCATCACGCCGCGGTTCAGGGCATGCAGGTGCAGGTACCGCTCGAGCTCGTGGTCGCCGGCCTCGTGGGCCTGCGTCCCGTTGCGCGGCATCTGCGGCAGGAAGCAGTACTCGGCGCGGCAGCCGAGCTGGGTCACGCTCCACGGCAGCCCCGCCTCGGCCACAACCGCCTCAAACCCCTCGCAGAATCGCGTCGCGAGCGGCACGGTGTGGGCGTAGGACTGTGGCGTGAGGAGCTCAGACATCGCGGCCCGCATGGCGGCCAGCGTGAGGGCGTTGCCGGCAAGGGTCCCGCCGACACCGCCGGTGTCTTCGTAGTCGTGGTCGGTCCGGGAGAGCGCATCCTGCGCCAGCGCCGCGGAGAGGCCCAGGGCGCCGCTCGGAATGCCGCCGCCGATCGCCTTGCCCACCACCAGCAGGTCCGGATCCAGCCCCCACGCGCCCGTGCAGCCCGCCGGCCCGGCCGACATCGTGTGGGTCTCGTCGATGATGAGCGGCACGTCGTGCAGTCGCGTGAGGCGCCGCAGCTCTGCGTGGTAGCCGTCGTCCGGCAGCACGATGCCCATGTTCGTCATCGCCGGCTCCATCAGCACGCACGCGATGTCGCCGGCTTCCAGAGCGGCCTGCAGCATCGGCAGGTCGTTGAACTCCACGGCGACGGTCGTCTCGCCGACCGGCACCGGCGGGCCGACGTTGCCCTCACGCGCGATGGTCGCGCCGGTCGCCTCGTCGCGCACGGCGAACGTCTCGTCGACGGACCCGTGGTAGCTGTAGCTCACGATCAGCACCTTGCTGCGCCCCGTCACGCCGCGGCAGATCCGCAGTGCGGCGCGGTTGGCGTCGGTGGCGGTGAGGGTCAGCATCCAGCGCTCGAGCCCGAACCGCTGCGTGAGCTCCTCACCGACCCACGCGGCGTCCTGAGAGGGCAGCATGGTCGTGATGCCGTGGCCGATCTGCTCGCTGGCGGCCCGCACCAGCGCCGGCGGGGCGTGGCCGCTCATCGCGCCCGTGTCGCCAAGGCACAGGTCGATGTACTCGTGGCCGTCGACGTCCCACACGCGGCTGCCCAGCGCGCGCTCCATCACTGGCGGGAACGCGCCTGCCCAGCGCATCATCCATGGCATCGGCACGCCGCCCAGCCAGCTGCGTTTGGTGCGCTCCCAGGCTGCCGCTGACTTCGGGCGTGCGTCGGCGAAGGCGCCGAGTTCACGGTCCATCAGGCCCTGTAGGCGGTCGCGGTCGATCGGCGAGCCTGGGGGCGTGCTCATCTCGCGATTGTCGTGTGCCGCGGCCCAGTGATGGATCTGCGCTTTGCGAGGTAAGCGCGGCCAATGCCTGACACCTCGGCAGGAGGAACGCGCCCGTCCTCCCCGAAGACCGGC
>JAEMRF010000319.1 GCA_016463515.1 Solirubrobacteraceae bacterium
ATGACCACGCACTCGGGGTTCGGCGCGCGCACCTCCGCGCTGACCGACCGTTTCACCGACGTCCACGGCACCTGGATCCCCGAGGGCTTTCATGCCACGGGCACGCTCGACGAGTACCGCGCTTGCCGCGAACGCGTCGCGGTGATGGACCTCTCGTCGCTACAGAAATGGGAGGTCCTCGGCCCCGGCGCGCTCCCCCTGCTGCAACAGGTGTGCACGCGCGACGTGCGCAAGCTCGCCGTCGGACAGGTCTCCTACACGGCGCTCTGCCACGAGACCGGCGGCATGATCGACGACGCCACCGTCATGCGTCTCGGCGAAGACCGGTTTCGGCTCGTCGGCGGCGACCCCGCCGACGGTGCGTGGCTGCGTGAACACGCAGCATCGATCGGCAGCAAGGTGATCGTGAAAGACGCCACCGACGAGCTCCACAATCTCGCTGTGCAAGGTCCCCGGAGCCGCGAGGTGCTGTCGGCCCTGATCTTCACGCCGGGCGGGCAGCCGCCGATTGCCGACCTGCGCTGGTTTCGGCTCACGCTCGGGCGGGTCGGAGGACCCAAGGGCATCCCCGTCATCGTGACCCGCACCGGGTACACGGGCGAACTGGGCTACGAACTCTTCTGCCATCCGTCAGACGCGCCGGCCGTGTGGGACGCCGTGCTCGAGGCTGGCGACGAGCACGGCATCACTCCGCTTGGCTTCGAGGCGCTCGATCTGTTGCGGATCGAAGCCGGGTTGGTGCTCGCTGCCCACGAGTTCGACGACACCGTCGACCCCTTCGAAGCCGGCATCGGCTTCGCAGTGGCGCTCGACCAGCCTGAGGATTTCGTCGGCAAGGCCGCGCTTGCCGAGCGCGCCGCGCACCCGCGCCACCGTCTGGTGGGACTGCTCCTGGACGGCGACGAGGTCGTCGGTCACGGCGCGCACGTCTACGTGGGCCGACAGCGCGTGGGCGTGGTCACCAGCGGCTGCCACAGCCCCTACTTGCGGCGCCCCATCGCGCTCTGCCGACTTGCTACGGAGCACGCGACGCCCGGCTGGCGGCTGGAGGTCGGCCTGCTCGACGGCCACCGCAAACGCATCGGCTGCGAGGTCACCACGATCCCCTTCTACGACCCGACCAAGGCAAGGCCACGCGCATGAAGCGAGATCTGCACGGCGTCGCGGCACTCACGCAACGCAGCCGGGCGGCCGCCGCTCCGCGGTTGCGGCAGGCGATGGGCCGTTTTGCCACCGGCGTCACCGTCGTGACGACGGCCAAGGACGAGGCAGACGTCCATGGGATGACTGCCAACGGCGTGATGAGCGTGTCGCTGGACCCACCGCTGGTCGTGGTGTCGCTGCGGCGCGAGAGCCGGATGGACGCCATGTTGCCGTCGACGCGGCGCTACGCCATCAGCGTGCTGGCCGAGGACCAGGAATGGCTCGCGATGCACTTTGCCGGGCGGCCAGACCCCGATCGCACGCCTGTCGTGGACTGGTGGGACTCCCTGCCGTTCATCGATGGTGCGATTGCACACGTCGGGTGCCATGTGCACGCCATCCACGAGGCCGGCGACCACCGGCTGTGGATCGGGCGCGTCGACTACATGGCGGTCGGCACCGGCTCCCCTCTCCTGTTCTATGCAGGGCAATTCGGGGCGCTCGCAACCGACGAACCGTCCTGAGCGCCAAGCGGACACGGTCAGGCCGTCCACTGGATGCGTCCAGGCGTGCACGGCTGGTGGCGACAGTGCACATGCCCCGGCCTCGGAGTGTTCACGCCTTGCCCATGGAACGCAGTGGCCCGTGCGACGAAGGTCCCGGCCTAACCCCCACTCGGTACCCCCACCCAACGAGGACGGCATGAACGAAGAAGTCCAAACAGCGCTAGATACTGCGGCATCCACGAACAATGAGTTCTTCTACTGGATGTCGATCGCGCTGATGATCTCGATCCACGCGGGCTTCCTCGCGTACGAAGCGGGAGCGTCTCGATCCAAGAACGTGCTCGCGTCGTCGATGAAGAACCTGCTCACGCTCGCGGTCGTGACCTCGACGTTCTTCTTCGTCGGTTGGTTCCTCTACAACTCGATGACCACCGGCGTTCCCCGCCTGACCGACGCCGCCAAGGCCTCGGTGCCATGGTCGGCGAACATGGGTCCGAACATCCAGGACTCCGCGAGCGGCATCTTCTGGGGTGCGTTCGCACTGTTCGGAGCGACCACCGCCTCGATCCTCTCCGGCGCAGTCCTGGAGCGGATTCGCACCAGCTCGTTCCTCATCCTCGCGGCCGTCGTCGGCAGCGTGGTCTGGATCATCGGCGCTGCCTGGGGCTGGCACCCGGCCGGCTGGATGCTCACCGAGCTCGGCTTCCACGACGTCGGCGCTGCCGGCTGCGTGCACATGATCGCCGGCTTCTTCACCCTCGGCGTGCTCATCAACCTCGGGCCGCGGATCGGTCGGTTCAACGCCGACGGCTCTGCCAACACGATTCGCCCTCACAACCTGCCGTTCACCATGCTCGGCCTGATGCTGATCTTCATCGGCTTCTTCGGGTTCCTGATGGGCTGCGTGATCTACTCCGGTAGCGGCTACACCACGATCTACGGCACGCCGACCACGCTCTCGGCCTTCGCCTTCAGCACGCTGATGGGCCTCTCCGGCGGCATCATCGGCGCGTACCTGGCCTCGCGCGGCGAGCCGTTCTGGACCATCTCCGGTGGCCTGGCCGGCATCATCTCCGTCGCCGCAGGCATGGACCTCTACCACCCCGCCCTGGCCTTCGTGATCGCCCTCATCGGCGGCGTGATGATCCCCTACCTGGGCAAGCTCGTGGAGCGGTTTGGCATCGACGACGTCGTCGGCGCCGTCACCGTGCACGCCGGCTGCGGCGTCTGGTCGCTGGTCGCCAGCGGCATCTTCCTCTCGGGCTACCCGAACCTGGAAGGTCTCCCGGACATCACCCTCTGGGGTCAGCTCGTCGGCGCCCTCGTGTTCGCGGCGCTCGGCTTCATCCCCGGGTACCTCATCTCGCTCGGCCTCAAGAAGGCCGGCATGCTGCGGATTCCCGAGGCGGTCGAACTCGCGGGCCTCGACCTCAGCGAGGTCCCCGCGGTCCCCTACCCCGAAGGGTTTGGCCCGAGCACGGGCGCGACCCCGGGCTACAACGGCAACGGCAACGGCGCAGCTCCGCTGGCCAAGCCGGAGGCCATCCCCCACAAACCGTCAGACATCTAGTCCGGCGCCCCATTCAGCACTTCAACTACGAGATCTGAGGTCATCGTTATGGGTTCTTCCCCCATCGACACCTACGAAGGAGCCGACGTCGTGTTCACGTTCGGCGCGGCTTCCTTCGGCACCGTCCTGTTCTTCGTGCTCTCATGCCTGGCGTTCATCGCCTTCATGGTGCGCGTCGCACTCCACGAGAAGCACGCCTACGCCGCGATCGTAGCGCACAAGCCGCCGGAGCCTGGCCCGGCGGTCGAGGGCGAGCCGGAGGTGGCGGCTGTCTGATCCTCCGAAGCAGGTCTCGGCTCCCGAACACTCCCGCACTTGGTGCACATAAGCGGGACGGGAGCCATCGCCCGCGCTGGTCCGGATGGGGACCCGCGCAGGCAACGCAACACGAGGGGCGCGGCCGGGACGGCCGCGCCCCTCGGCGCGTTCTAAGGCCATGTGCCGAGGCGCAGGTCAGGCGTCGATCGACCAGCCCGCCGCAGGCGTTCTCATCCTCGGGGACTGGCGCTA
>JAEMRF010000320.1 GCA_016463515.1 Solirubrobacteraceae bacterium
TGACCGGCGTGCACGAACGCCTCGACGGTTCGCTCGGTGTTTGCCTCCACGATGGTCCTCAGCTCAGGTGCGACCATCGCCTCATAGGCGTCGCGCTGGTCTCTGACCGCTGCTTCGCGGCCTTCACGGACCAGTGCGCGCTCCAGCGGCGAGAGGTCCTCGCGCAGGATGACGGTCACGAGGTCGTCGTGGATATGGACCCGCACGTGATTTGGTCCGCGTCCGCGGAGCCGCTTGTGCAGGCCGACGATTTCGTTGGCGATGCGCGACGTCAGGTCGCGCTGGGTGAGCGCTTCGTTGTTCACGGGTACCTCTTGCGCCGCTGTGATCACTGATTCGAGGCGTTCGTCGGTGCGGCGCTTGACGGGTGCCGTGTGCGTTCGAACGTCTGGAACGGCGACCATGGGCGCCCTTTCGTCTTGTCGTTGGCTGAGCCGCGCGACCGTTCAGCCATGTCAGGCCGGGTGTCTTCGTTCAGGCACGTGAGCGCGCGCGGCATCGGGGTGTCCGCCGTTAGCGGGTGGGGGACTGGCGGGGTGCGTCGGTCGTCTGCGTGCCGCCCGGGACCACCGTCGGGCGGCGGTCGTCCGCCGGTGTGCGGTCCTGCTCGTGGAGCGTTGGTGCTGGTGCACGGGTCGGGCGGGCGTCGGCGCGCTGGTCTGCGGTGGGCCGGGCGTCGGTCTCGCGGCTGGTGGTCTGCGTGCGACGGAGCCGGGGGAGCAAGGTGTTGGCGAGCAGCAGGGCCGCGGCGATGCCCCAGCCCAGGGCGGTCAGGCCGTTGGTGGCAGCCAACCCGAGCACATCACTTCCGTCGACCAAGGCGATCACCGAGGCTGCGCCGAGTGCGAGGCCGACGATCAGGCTCATGGCCTTGGCGACGAGGTGCTGCGACGCCGCAACGAGCAGCAGCACACCTGCGGCGATCGTCAACCAGGCAGTCCAGGCGTTGGCTTCGAAGCCGAGCAGACGCTCGCCCGAGACGGTTGCGTCTGGGAACCCGGCTGTGGAGAGCGGAGCGCCGCTGACGCGGAAGAACAGGATGAGGCCGAAGACGGCCAGGGTGAGTCCGACGAACAGGGCCGGGCCGCGGGCCAGGCCTGCGCCTCGAACGGTGGTGTCGTGATCTTTCTTGAACATGGGCGTTGCGCCTCCAGAGGCGAGGTGGGAACTGCGTGCTCGCCGCCGAGGGAGCGGGGCCCAGGACGGGGCGGCGCTGGCGCGGTGCGGCGCCCAAAGCTGGGCGACTTGTTCATGAACGCTACGTGCGTTTGCATCGGATCCACGCGCAAACGTGGTCATCTGGTGCAGATTGCCCCAGATCAGGGAGCGAAGGTGTGGCAGGATGCTTCACATCACCGACTCCCCGCGCCCCTCCTCCAACCGCAAGAAACGCAGCGACGCGGCGCTCAACAAGGCCCGGTTGGTGGAGGCCGCGCGCACGGTGCTCGCCGAGCAGCCACAGGCCAGCATGGCCACGATCGCTGCTGAGGCGGGGCTCGGGCGCAACACGATCCACCGGCACTTCCCGACGCGCCAGGATCTGATCGACGCCGTTCGGCTCCAGGCCACCGACGACTCGGTCGCCAACGATCAGGACTACCTGCGCAAACCGGGCGAACTGAGCGGACTGGCGCCGACGCCCCTCTCGGTCTCGGACGTGCTCAACAAAGTGCCGCCGTTTCAGCTCGGGACGCAGATCGTCGCCGAGGCACAGCGCCTGGACGGTGTCTCCTCGGCAGCCATCTACCTCGTGGACCTCGATGGCGCGCAGCTGCGGCGCTTGGCCGGCGCCCACACGTTTCCGCCGATCCTCCCGATCGACCTGGCCGTTGGCCCGGAGATCCCGCGCGAGGCCGTCGCCGCGCTCCGCGCGACGATCGAGCAGCATCTCCCCAACGCGACCGTTGCGCCCATGTACCTGAGGGGCCGCGCGATCGGGGTGATGCTCGCGATCGGGACCGAGGAAGCCGAGCTGCGTGCCTTGGCCCAGGAGTCCGCGGCCGCGCTCTCGCTCGCCGAGCGCTACACCGACCAGGCCGCGCGGGTGCGCCGCTCCCGAGCCACGAGCCCAGCTGCGGAGATCCAGCAGAACATGTTGCCCCCGCGGATCGTGCGCGTGGGTGGGGCGATGCTCGCGGGCAACGTGATGCCGGGCTATGAGATCGGCGGCGACTGGTTCGACTACACCGACAACCCCGAGGGCGCGTGGCTCGGTATTGCCGATACCGAGGGCAACGGAGCTCGCGCGGCAGCGACCGCAGCGGTGGTCCTTGGGGCGTTTCGCGCCGCGCGGCATCTCGAGCGCGCGACGCCAGCCAGTTGCGTGCACCTCATGAAGGAGACGCTCGCGGAGCTGGGGACCAGCCAGGTGTCGATGTCGACGACGATCGCGACCTGGAGCGGCGCCCAAGGCCTGCTGCAGTGGGTCACGTGCGGCGACTATCCGCCGCTCCTGGTCGACGCCCATGGTGAGTTGCGACCGCTTGGAGAGCTCCAGCCTGCGCTCGGCGCCGCGGACTTTCCCCGCCGCCTACGAATCCAGAGCTGGCGTGTAGAGCGAGAGCAGCGGATCCTGTTCGTGTCAGACGGGGTGGTCGAGCGCGAGAACGAGGCGGGCGAACGGTTCGGCTTGGCCGGGATCCAGCGCGCGATCACCGGCACGGTCCGCGACTCGGCTGCATCGATGGTGCGCGCCATCGAAGATGCGGCGCGCTCGCACTCCAGCCGGGAGTCCGACGACGACGCCACGCTGATCGCGCTCGTGCCGAGCTCGTCGCCGCAAGCGCACTAGACGTCCGACGCCGCGCGCCCCGACCGCGCACAGCTGCCACGGTCGACCGAACCTCCATCGCTGCGGCACCGGTCGACTGAACGAACTCCACGTGGGACCGGTGACCGGGCTCGCGCGGGCCCCGCGACGGTTTGACCAGTTGCCTCCGGCGCGCCAGAAGACGGTGTGTTCTGCATGCGCTTGAACGCACGGTGGTGCCTGAACGAACTAGAACTCGGTAGATCGATCGGAAACGAACAAACGTCGAGCTTCTGGCCTCGCGGTTCGTTCAAAACTTGACAAACCTAGTGACGGGCATCACAGTGGTGTCCGTCATGACGGCCACGGGAGATACCGCACCCCTGTCGACGCGTCGCCGCAACCGCGTGCAGGTGCTCGACGCGCTACGCAGCAGTGGAGCGGCCAGCCGTGCGGACCTGGCACGCCGGACAGGACTTTCGCGGTCGACGATCTCGGGCCTCATCGCTGAGCTCATCGCAGACGGATTGGTCGTCGACCGCGACGAGACTCGCGGCGCCGGCGCTCAGGGTGGGCGTCCCGGCGCCCTCCTTTCCCTCGACCGGGCCGCGGGAAGCGCCCTTGCGATCGATTTCGGTCACTCGCACTTGCGCGTGGCCGTGGCCGACCTCTCGGCCGAGATCCTCGGCGAACGGGAACTGCTGATCGACGTCGACGGCTCGGCGGTGCAGGCGCTCGACGAAGCCGCTCGGCTCGCCCTCGAGCTGCTCGACGAAGTCGGCGTGCGCGTCGACAACCTGATCGGGATCGCCATGGGCCTGCCGGGCCCGATCGACCGCTCGACCGGAGCGGTCGGCAGCTCGGTGATCCTCCCGGACTGGGTGGGGTTGCAGCCCGCCCAGGAGATCGCCCGCCGGCTCGGCACGTCGGTCGGCGTGATCGTCGACAACGACGCCAACCTCGCCACGCT
>JAEMRF010000044.1:0-4066 GCA_016463515.1 Solirubrobacteraceae bacterium
TCTCGACCTCGCCCACGGGGACGTAGTCGATGACCGCGGACTCCAGCGGCATCGGCAGCGCCTCCTGAGCGGAAAAGCGCACCGCGGCGTCGAGCTCTTTGCCCTCGGCGATCGGCGGAAGGTCAAGGACGCGGACGACGATGCGCTGGTTGGCGACGCCGATACGCACCTTCTTGGACAGACCCTTGTGGGACGCCCAGATCTCGCGCAGCACGTGTGCGAGGGCTTCGGCGTCGACCACCTCCCCATCGCGCACGACGTGGGCATCGAGCGGTGCGATGGCTGCGCGCTTTACGCGCGCACCACCGGCGCTCGCCACTTCGGCGATCGCGACGTGGCCCGGTTCGATGTCGACGCCCACCAAAGTGGGGACGCGCGACCCGCGGCCAGTCGAAGGGGTCTTGATGCTCGGAGGACGAAGTTGCAAGGGGGGCTCCTACTTGCAGTCGTCGGTCATACCCTCCACCGACTTGAGCCCCACTCCGCGGACGGTGCCAGCTAGCCGCTGAAGCCGTCCACGTAGGCGTCCCAGAGGTCGGTTCCGACCACGAATCCAACCGCGCCACCTAGCGCGAGGAACGGTCCGAACGGCACTGCGGTCTTGCGTGCTTTGGCCCCGTGTTTGGCCATCAGACCGACCCCGACGATGGTCCCGGCGATGAACGCGACGAAGAGGGCAGGAGCCAGGCCGCGACCGAGCGCGAGACCCAGCACACCCATGAGCTTCACGTCGCCCATGCCCATGTGTCCAGACAGGGCGAGCGAGAGGATGAGGAACGGCACGACGACGATCGCCGCGGCCAGGAGCCGCTCAGGCTGGCCCGACGGATCCAGCGCCGTGCCGGCCACCAGCAGCGCCACCGCGGCCGGCCCGGTGATCAGGTTGGGCACGCGCCGAAACTCGAGGTCGATGAAGGTGATCGGAACCAGCGCCGTCGCAAGGATCAGGCCCAGCGCGATCTGCGCGGGGTCATCCCACGCGACCCACACCACGCCCGCAAACAGCAGGCCCGTCAGCAGCTCGATCAGCGGGTACCGCGGCGAGATCGGCTCCTGACACTCCCGGCACTTCCCGCGCAGCGCCAGCCAAGACACCACGGGCACATTCTCGATGCCGCTGATCTGGTGCCCGCACTTCGGGCAACGTGACCGCGGCTTGACGACCGATTCGCCACGTGGAAGGCGGTAGATGACGACGTTCAAGAACGAACCGATCGCCAGGCCGGCGATCAGGGCGAGCACGATGGCGGCAAGCACGGAGGGGTCCCTCGGGAGGGTCGGAGGTCAAGGACGGAGAAACGAGCGAGGGCCGCGCGACTGCGCGGCCCTCGTTTGTTTCGGCGCTACTGCGCTGGAGCCTGCTCCTGATAACTCTGGATGCCCCACGCTGATTCGACTGGGTCGATGAACTTGGGGGGTACGCGCACCCGGAGGCGGTCGTCGTACTTGTAGAGCTTGAAGTAACCCGAGGCCATGGCCTTACCTGAGCCGGTACCAACCGGACCACGGTACTTCTGCGCGATTGCGCCGTTGACGGTGAGCGTCCCCATCGGAGCTCCACATGCCCAGTTGTCGACCAGGAACGAGTGCTTGAGGGCCAGCAGCGCCGCATCGATCCGGGGGTTGTTCAGCCACCCGGTGGCGTTGCTGGAGTTGTCGCCCCTGGCGCACGCAGCCTGATCAGCCACGGGGTGGTTCAGCCGGATGAAGTTGTTCGACACGAGGCCGAGCACCGCTGGAGCACCGTCGGGGCGGATGATGTTGCCGTCGAGCACGATGTCGTCGGCGGCAGCGATCGTCAGGCTGGTGTTGTATTGACCGCGCACCACGGCGATGCCGCAGCCCTTGCGATCCTCGAGATCGTCGGCGTCCATCGGGTCATACGTCTTCGTGCAGACCTCGTTGTCGACGTAGATCACGCCGTTCTCGGGGTAGGCGATCGACTGGTTGTTGTAGACCTGCCCGGCAGCCGTCTTTCCGGTCACCGTGATGCTGCCGCTGTTCAGGCGGAGGTAGGTGCGGCCCTTGAACGTGTAGTTCGGCGGCGCCTCCTGCTTGAGCGACAGGTTCGACGAAGGCAGCTTGAGGAGCTTCTGGTTGAACTTCCAGGTGCCTACGTCGTCACGAGGATTGGTGTCGTCCTCGAAGTTCACGTCTGGCGTGGATCCCGAGCAGCCGTTCTGGCTGGAGACTCGCCAGCTCTTGCGCTCGTCCGTTTCTGCAGTGTCTCCGGGGCCGGAGATCTCGATCACGTCGGCCGGCGAGCGCCCGAACCGTGGGCGGCCGCAGATCTGGGGGATGTCGTTGGTGTGCATCGGTCCCTGGATCCAGTCGGAATCCGCGAAGGTGATCTCGGTGCAGTTGTTGCCGGCAAAGCTCGACCACGAGCCCGTGCTGCCGCGCTCGCGCCGACCACTGGTGGGCGTCGTGAACTTGAACTTCTGGTTCACGCGGAACTGCTCGCCGTCGCTGCGGTTGGCCACAGCCTTCACGTAGGTGTACTGCGAGCAGGCGACGTTGCCCCACTCGGAGATGTTGCGCTGCTTGCCGGGCTCCGTCGGGCTTGGGTTCTCACCCGGTCGCTCGCGTGAGTCCCAGCCCTTGGTGATGGAGCTGACGTAGATCGACGGGTCCTGGGCTTCCAGGTCCGTGAAGTAGATGTAGTCCAGGAAGGACTTGCGCTTGAAGGTGGCGATCAGCGAACGCTTGGGGCCGGTGGGCTTGGCGTTCACCAGCGCCTGGCCGGTCACGCGGATGCGGAACGTCGGCGTGCCGGGGTCGACCATCGTGCCTTCCGGGTCGTTGACGTCGCACTTGGGCTTGTCGGCGACCGGGAGGACCTCCGTCGTCCACTGGGCGCTGTTGTCTGGCAGGGGCTGCCAGTCGCGCGGGTCGACCGGTGGGTTGGGGCCAGGCGCAGGCTTCTTCCACGGCTGGTTGATCCCGTCCCCGGCCACGCCGTCGCACTGCGCCCAGTAGGTGTTGTCGTTCAGGAGTCGGTGCACGTAGACCTGCAGACCGGCCTCAGCTGCCGAGTAGGCGGCCTTGCGATCGCGGTCCTTGCGGCCGACGTCTTGGTCAGCGCCGACCGATTGCACGGCCACAGCGGTCGAGACGAGCATCAAGCTGACGGCGCCCATCGTGACGACCATCGAGAAGCCTTGTTCGGCCCGTCGAACGCGGGCGAGGATGTTCCTCAGAGGCATTGCGGACTCCCGGCGGGGTTAGTTGGGTCCGCGATGCGGACCGAGACGGTGTTGTGAAAGTTCATGGGTTTGCTCTTGGCGACGGCCGTCTTTCGAGGCGTCACCTGGTAACTGATCTCGATGAGGACGATCCCCGCGAGGTCGGTCTGGGCCGCATCGGGATTGGTCACCACCGGGGAGGTGAGGTCGACGCGGCCAGAGCCCGTCGTGGAGGCGTACTTGAAGTACCGGAAGAGCGGGGCCATCTTGGTGCCGTCGCGGCGGTCCGGAGCGGGCTGCACCCCCGTTGCGATCTTGCTGACCGATGTGGGCTGCGTTGGCCACTGCACCACGCCAGTGGTCGGATTCACGGTCGAGCGCCAGATCGTCCTGGTGATGTCGCCGGAGGTGTTGTTGGCGGCTTTGCCGTCGCCGATGTCACCGGTGGTGCCACCCGTCCATTCGATCCGGTGGCGTTCCACGGGCTGCTTGCGATTGGCACTGGTGGACTCCGGCGCGACGCTGGCGTAGAACTCCATGCCGTTTCCGGAAGCCCACCGCATCGGGCGCTCGCTGTTGAAGCACTGCTGGGCGCGGATCGAGGCTGCGATCGCCTCCATGCCGCCGCGTCCGCGGTTGATGGCTTCGATGCGCATCGCCGTGCGGCCCTGCAGCTTGGTGGCGGCGTCGACGGCGGCGTACCCGGCAAACACCATGATCGTGCCGATCGTGATGCCGACGAGCATCTCCACGAGGGTCATGCCGCGCTCGTCGCGCCGCACCTGCCGTGCGGCCGCCTTGGGTGTGAGGCTTAGACGAAGCATGAGGGCTGCGTCCCGTTGGCCACGTTGGTGCCAGCGCCGGCGTAGATCGTGGTCGCG
>JAEMRF010000044.1:4166-6829 GCA_016463515.1 Solirubrobacteraceae bacterium
CGTGAAGCCGCCGCTGTCGTAGAGGAACTGCAGCTTGGTGGTCTCGCGCGCGGTGACCGTGGTGGCCTCCTTGACGGCGCTGATGCTCTGCTCGTTCACGAAGCCGGCGCGCTGGAAGCGGACCTCGTAGTCGAGCGACTCGGGCACGAAGGCAAACACGACGCAGCCGTTCTTGTTGGTCGTCTCGGTGTAGGTCGAGGGGCCATCGAGCGTGACGGCCACGTTGGGCACCGGACCGCCGTTGCGGTTCAGCAGGTGCACCGAGACGGATCCGGTGTCGCCGCCGGCGCCCGCCGTGGGCGTAAAGAGTGAGGTGAAGCTGATGGGCTTGGCCTGCCCCATCCCCTTCCACGAGATCGAGACCGTCGTGCGCATGTAGTCCAGGCCACCGCTGCGTGACTCGCACTTGGGCTCGTCGTCGCCGTCGGTGACCCACTTTGCGGTGGTGGTCACGTAGAACTCGATGCCGTCGCGGGTCACCGTGCGCACACCGCGCATTGCGGCGATGTCTTCGACGGGGAGCGAGCGGATGCGCTCGAGCTCGGACTGCACGAAGTTGGCAGCCAAGGCGCGGCGCTGCTGGTTGCCGGCGGCCTTGTCGGAGTTCTCGAGCGTACTGAACACCGCCAGCGAGACCATCACGAGGATCAGCGCCGAAACGAGAACCTCGATGATCATGAAGCCACCGTCGTCGCGAAGACGACGCGGGTTTAGTTTCGGCACGTTCGGCTCGCTCATCGTAGGTTGGATCGGCATTCCGGTGTGTTGGCTGCAGTCCGGCACACAAACGCTGGACGCTTGACTGAGCACGCGCTCAAGGTGGTTGGACCTGTTACCAGGAGCCGTTCTTGCAGCCTGCGTCGCTCTTGCCGCTGGCGATCACGCACGAGCGCGTCATCTCCCAGTTCGTCCCCGACCTGGAGATGGAGTACGTCGATCCCGTACGCGAGTGACCGGTGATCTCGTACTCGTCCTTGCCGGACGCCGACACCTCGACCTGGTCAGGTCCGGTGCCGATCGAGATCCCGATGCCTTGGCCGAGATCGTTCAGCGTGGTGCAGTCGCGATAGTCGCTGGCCTTCACGTAACACGCCTCCATGTGCGTGACCGTGTTGCGGGCGTTCGCCTTGGCCGTGGAGTCGTAGGAACGCTCGCGCTGCGAGATGAAGTTGGGGAGCGCGATCGCCGAAAGGATGCCGATGATCAGGATCACCACGATCAGCTCGATCAGCGTGAATCCGCGTTCATCGCGTGCGATTGGTGGGAGCACTGCAGCAGGTCCTAAGTGGGAAGCCGGGCCACCGGGCCCGCCGAAAGGTGGAACAGGATGGGCGTCGGTCGCCGGGGGACGGCCGACCTCCATCCCGCTCCCGGGTTCGGCGCACATGGGGGCGCCGAACCGGGTGCGGTATGAGGGTGGAGCTACCAGCTAGCGCCGGTGGAGGGGCAAGCGCCGTCCTTCACCTTGGTGCAGGTGCGGGTGATGATGCCCGTGGTCGGAGCCTTGATGATCCGGAACTGGTTGCCGGTCTCCGAGAAGCCCGTGATCTGGAACTGGTCAGCAGCGGAGCTGGTGATCTGAACCTGGCCGGAGCCGGTACCGATCGACAGGCCCGTGTTGCCCAGCGCCGTCGCCGTCAGGCAGGTGGCGTAGGTCTGGGTATCGGTGTAGCAAGACTCAACCTGCGACACCGCGTTACGAGCATTGGACTTCGCCGACGCGTCCTGGCCGCGACCACGCTGACCAATGAAGTTCGGAAGGGCGATCGCGGCAAGAATGCCGATGATCAGAATGACGACGAGGAGCTCGATGAGGGTAAAGCCCTGCTCGTCGGAGAGTCGATTGCGCATGCGGTGTCTCAATGTGGGGGGTCTGGCGTGGGTGAAGAGGGCGCGGGTCAAACGCCCCGGAGGAGCCGAACGGCAGCGGGCAGCTGTCCGAAAGGTGGAACAGGATGGGCGTCGGTCGCGCAGGCGCACGGCCGACCTCCATCCCGCTCCCGGGTCAGTGCTCGAGTGGAGCACCGACCCGGAGCGGCATGAGGTGGTGCTACCAGCTAGCGCCGGTGGCGGGGCAAGCGCCGTCCTTCACCTTGGTGCAGGTGCGGGTGATGATGCCCGTGGTCGGAGCCTTGATGATCCGGAACTGGTTGCCGGTCTCCGAGAAGCCCGTGATCTGGAACTGGTCAGCAGCGGAGCTGGTGATCTGAACCTGGCCGGAGCCGGTACCGATCGACAGGCCCGTGTTGCCCAGCGCCGTCGCCGTCAGGCAGGTGGCGTAGGTCTGGGTATCGGTGTAGCAAGACTCAACCTGCGACACCGCGTTACGAGCATTGGACTTCGCCGACGCGTCCTGGCCGCGACCACGCTGACCAATGAAGTTCGGAAGGGCGATCGCGGCAAGAATGCCGATGATCAGAATGACGACGAGGAGCTCGATGAGGGTAAAGCCCTGCTCGTCGGAGAGTCGATTGCGCATGCAGTCTCCTAAGGACACGTGGTTCGTGTGGAATGTGGTTTCGCCGGGTCTGGCACTCCAGATATCGGGCAGACGTGCGGGCGCTTGAGCGCATGAATCGAATATGGACGGTCGGTGGACCGCGCCCGGTCGCGTTGGCACTGGCCGGAACGCCTGGGGTCTAGACCGGAGACCCCTAGGGTCT
>JAEMRF010000044.1:6929-14594 GCA_016463515.1 Solirubrobacteraceae bacterium
CCCACAACGCAGAACCGCCCGGCAAGCGTGGAGCTCACCGGGCGGCTGGGGATCTGCTGGCGGGCCAACTGGCCCGCGACGTGGTGTGGGTGCTACTTGACCAGCACGACCTTGCGCGACAGCACGAGCTGAGAGCCGTCGGTCTTGCCGGTGACGACCGCTCGGAACGAGACGGGCGTCTTCTTGGCCTTCTTCACGTAGCGCTGGTACTTCTTGGCGAACTTGACCGTGAACTTGCCCTTGCCGGCGCCCTTGAGCACGAGCTTGCCGGAACCGATCGCCGTCGGCTTCTTCAGCTTCAGGCCGAGCGCCTTGGCGTCCTTGGGGGTGATCATCACCTTGAGCACGACGGTGCCACCGTCGTTGGCGGTCAACGCGACGGCCATGCCCTTCTTGTAGATCTTCTTGCCCTTGGCCTTGCTGCCCGCGCTGATCTTGGCGATGAAGCCGGTCGGCGACTCGCCGGCGTCACCGGGATCACTCTCGCCCGGGTCAAACGGGTTGGTGAGATCGGTCGGGTCAACGCCTGGCGGCACGTTCACCAGGCCGGGCGGCGTGGCCTCACCGCCGGGGCCCGTGGTGGAGCCGGGGCTGGTTCCGCCACCGGGCGTCGTGGTGCCGCCGCCGGGGGTCGTGCCACCACCGGGGGTCGTGCCACCGCCGCCACTCGTCGGAGCATCCGGGTTGCGGACCACGATCGGGATCAGCTGCATCGCCGTGGCGCCGGCGTTGTCGGTCACGCGGAGCTTGGCCACGATCGTGCCGGCGTTGGGGTAGGACCGCTGCGCGGTGACGGCGGTGGCGCCGCTGACCTCGAAGCTGTTGTTGCCGTCCAGGTCCCACTCGTACTTGGCAATCGAGCCACCCGCGTCGCTGTCGTGCGACTCTGCGGCGTTGAAGGTCACCGTCTCGCCCTTGAGCGGCGATGCCGGCGAGGCCGTTCCGACCGGAACCGGTCGGCCGGTCACGTAGAGGACGGCATCCAGCGGCTCGCTGGCCTGGCCCGTGTTGTCGAAGACGCGCAGGCTGATGTCGTACTCGCCAGCCGTCGGGAAGGTCCACTTGGCGGTCGACGTCGTGCCGTCCACGTCGCCGTACTGCCCGTCGCCGTCCAGGTCCCAGGAGTACGAGGTGACCGTGCCGTCGACGTCCGACGAGCCGGAGGCGTTGAACGTGACCTCTTCACCTGCGATCACGGGAGACGTCGCGACGGTGAAGGCCGCGGTGGGCGCCGTGTTGTTGACGCTGATGAGTTCGTTGCGGATGGTCGAGGCGCCGATGTCGTCGGTGACGCGAACGCGCACCATCTTGAGCCCGCTGGTCGGCCAGTTCTGGGTGACCTGTGCGCCGTTGCCGTCGGTGAACACGCCATCGTCGTTGAGGTCCCACTCGTAGGTCAGTGGTGTACCCGGAGCTTGATCGGCGTCGGTGGCGGTGGCCGTCAGGGTGACCGGCGTTCCGGCGATGATCTGGCTCGGATCGGCGACGATGCTGGAGATCACGGGGCGAGCCGTGATGTAGGCCTCACGGGAGACGATCGCCGACACGTTGCCGTCGTCATCGGTGACCCGCAGACGGATCGTGCGCTTGGCTTTGGGCAGCGGCCCGGGGAGCGTCACCACCGGCGTCCCTTGCGAGACCTCAAAGCCGTCGGTGCCGGTGCCGGTGTTGCCGTCTACGTCCCACTGGTAGGTCGCCACGTCGCCGCCGAAGCTGGTGTCGGTCGACGCGCTGGCGTCGAGCGTGCCGCCCGACGGATCGATGATCAGCGGGTCATCGCCGAACCAGGCATCAGGTCCAGCGGGCGTCGTGTAGGGAGCTGGCGAGCAGACGGGGCCGGCCGTGTCGATCTGCCAGGCGCCCAGCCGAGCCATCTGGCCGCCGGTCAGGGTGCGTCCGCGGAGGCGACGACTCTCGAGCGGTGCGGAGATGTCGGTGACGCGGAGCTTCCAGGTGCCGGTCGCCGGTTCACCGTCGAACACGTCGAAGGAGTCTTCCGGGCGAATGACCACGTCCGAGAAGTCCTGAAGGGCCGCGTCGACCGCGGCGATGGGCTCCTGCCCGTCGACTGCCGTCGGCGAGAAGGTCACGTTGTGGAACTGCTTGTTGGGGGTCTCGCCGGAACCTTGCGTCACGCCCTCCTGGTTCACCAAGACCGCTTCCTTGCCGGACGGCGAGACGAGCGTGATCTTCAGCCAGTAGGTGGAGTACTGGTGGTCGAGCTGGTCGATGTGGACGCGGATGCCCTTCGTGAGCGAGGTGCCGTGGCTGACCTCGACGCGCGACTCCTTGGTCTCGCTGTCGTAGATCACGTTGCCGACATCGCGGCTCGCCGTGCGCCGGAATGCTCCGACGCCGCCGGTCGGCAGCCCGTACTGAAAGTCCTGGCTGCCCGCGGGCATGGTCGGGCCGGACACCGCCAGCCGCAGCGGGACGCGTGCACCACAGGTGAGGTTCTGGCTCAGGGTGAGCGCGTAGGGCGAGGTTGCCGTGGCGACCCCGTCGGTGGCCGTGAACGGCACCGCCGAGGACGGCGACACGCCGACGAACACGCCGTTGGTGCCTTGCGGGTAGAGGATGCCCGTCGCGCTGCCGTTGTAGGGCTCGGGAGTGCCGTTATCGGTCAGCGGGAAGTTCACGTTGACCGTCTCGCCGGGCGAGAGCACGCCGTCAGCGGTCCAGAGGTCGGCGCCGTTTCCGTCGCTGCCGTAGCCGACCGGGGTCGGCGTCGTCGCAGAGCCCTGGGAGAGCGCGGCTAGGCCGCTGGCTGGGAATGCGGCACAGCCCAGCGCCATTGCGGCAAGGACCAGTAGACGAGGGGAGCTCATGCCACGCGTATCGGCGCATCCGTATGGGCTCAGTATGCAGCTAGGCACCCGGTCGATGGCAGGCACTCGGCGATCCGTCCAGTGACGGTGCTTTGTCGTACGAAAAACCGGGGCAAAGCCGGTCGGCCTGGACGTTCAGCGCGTTTGGCGTTCGCGCGGCGCTGTGGAAGCAGCGCGGGCGCGCGCTACGAGGCTGGGTAGATGCCCGCGGCTTGGGCGTCGTAGCCAGGCTCCCATGAGCCGCTGCCCTGGCACCACGGGCAGTTCACGCTGATCTGCTCGCCGGCGCGGTTGGCGAAGACCCGACCGGTGGCGCGGCATGCCGAGCACGGCTGCGGGCCGGCAGGCTCCGCCGGCTCGGCGCTCTTGGCGGGGCGGCGCCCCTTCGGCTTGGCTGGGCTGTCGGCCATCGGGCCGGATGGTAGCCGCCCAGCCACCGCGCGGGGCCGCGGGTCCGGTCGCGGGCTGCCGCTTGGCCGGCAGCTAGGCTCGCCCGCGGACCCATGGACGGACGCTTTGCCCCCTCCCCATCTGCCGACCTGCACCTTGGGAACCTGCGCACCGCGCTGCTCTCGTGGCTGGCCGCCCGCGCTCAGGGCAGCGCGTGGCGACTGCGGATCGACGACCTCGACACCGGCCGGTCGCGGCCCGACATCGCCGCGCGCCAGCTTCAGGACCTCGCGCTGCTCGGACTCACGCACGACGGCGACGTGCCCACACAATCAGCGCGAACCGCGAGGTACGCCGAGGCATTTGGGCAGCTTCAGCGCTCGGGCATGGTCTACCCGTGTTTCTGCACCCGCGCCGAGATCCGCGAGGCCTCCAGCGCGCCGCATGGCGCTCCGACCGCCGGATACCCGGGCACGTGTCGCGACCTGACTCCTGCGCAGCGTGCGGAGCGAGCCGCCGAAGGCCGGCCGCCCGCGTGGCGGTTTCGGTCTGACCCTGAACCGGTCCGCATCGAGGACATGGTCCTTGGGCCGCAGACGCTGCCAGCCGAGGACGCCGTGCTGCGCCGCGCCGACGGGGAGTTCGGGTACCAGCTCGCGGTCGTGCTCGACGACGCCGACCAAGGGGTGCAGGAGGTGGTGCGCGGCGCCGACCTGCTCTCTTCGGTGGCCACCCAGCGCCAGCTTCAGGACCACCTCGCCCTGCCGCGCACGGCGTACGCGCATGTGCCGTTGATGGTTGGGCCCGACGGCGTGCGGCTCGCCAAACGCCACGGTGCCGCGACGCTCCACGACGTCCTCCAGGGGCGCTGCGAACTCGCGCTCCCGGGACTGACCTGCGGTCAGCCCGCATCGCCCGAACAGCTTCGAGGGGCGCTTGCTGCATCCGCTGGATTGGTGCCAGCTGGGTCCACGCCGAGCCTGCTGGAACTCACGCAGCAGTTCTCGTACGCGCGTCTGCCCGGCCAATCGACGATGATGCAGCGATGCTCCTGAAGATCATCCGATACTGGGTCCCCACGATCCTGTGCGTGGCGGGCATCGCGGTGATCGCGATTGGTGGGGTCAGCGAGCACTCGCTCGAGATCGGTATCCCCGTGTTCTCGTCCGGAGCGTCGATCTGGCTGCTGAATTTTCTCTACCGGGTGGGCGTCTCCGGCGATACCGAGCGCGACGCCGAATCCGACGCCCGCGCCTACTTCGCCGAACACGGCCACTGGCCAGATGAAAACGGCGGCACCCCAGGAGGCGGCCGATGAGCCGGGCCTCGTCCAGCGCCGAGCTGCTGGCCACCAACGAGGAGATCCGCGAGTTCGCGCGTCTGGCTGCCGCGCGGCGGCGGTTTGCGATCGACACCGAGTTCGTCGGTGAGGGGAAGTACCAGTCGCTGCTGTGCCTGGTGCAGGTCGCGGTGTACCTCGACGACGCGGATGCCGGCGATGAGCCGTGGATTCTGCTGATCGACCCACTCGACCGGTCCATCGATCCAGGCCCGCTGGCAGCGGTCATTGCCGACCCGGAGATCGAACTGATCCTCCACGCCGCCCGCCAGGATGTCGCGCTGCTGCGCCGCACCTGGTCGACCGACGTGACGAACGTCTTCGATACCCAGATCGCCGCAGCGTTTGCTGGGTTGCGTGCGCAGATCGGCTACGAGGCGCTGCTGCGTGGCCTGCTCGGCGTGAAGCTGCACAAGAGCGCCAGCTTCACCAAGTGGGACCGCCGGCCGCTCACCACCGAGCAGCTGCGCTATGCCCGTGAAGACGTGCTGCACCTCGAGCAAGCCGCCATCGAGCTGCAGGAGCGCCTCCTCGTTTCCGGCCGCTTGGACTGGGCCGTGCAGGAGTGCGCGCCGCTGGCAGCCGCCAGCGACGAGCGCAACGCCGACGCGCTGTTCGAGCGCCTTCCGAAGATCGCGGGCCACGACCCTGTGACGCGGGCCGTCGCTCGCGAACTCGTGGTGTGGCGAGAGAACACCGCGAGTACCCAAGACCGTCCCGCCCAGCAGGTGCTCGGCGATCAGCCTCTGGTCGAGCTGGCCAAACGCCGCCCGAAGTCGATCGACGAGTTGCGTCAGATCCGCGGGCTTGGCGAGGCCAATGGCCGCCGTCGCGCCGAAGGCCTTCTGGCTGCGATCGCTGAGGGCCTCACGAAGGACCCCATTCCGCGCCGAGCGCTTCGCCAGCTCGATACGCGCCCGGAGGACGTCGCCGTGATCGCGCTCTGCGAGGCGCTGCTGCGCACCCGCGCGGCCACCGCCGGCCTGGCCTACGAACTCCTGGCCACGCGGAACGAACTGCAGCTGCTGGTCTCAGGTCACCGCGACCAGACGGAGTCCGGCGACGTGCGGGTGCTGCAGGGTTGGCGGCGAGAGGTCGTCGGCCACGAGCTGCTGGAGCTCCTCGACGGCGACCTGACGCTGCGCGTCGGCGCGCGAGGCGTCGAAGTCAGCTGACGCCCACCCTGAGGCGCCCAACCGCCTAGAGCGGGGCGACGCGGGCGAGCTCGCCGGGACTCGTGAGCCCGGCGACGACGCGCTGAATGCCGTCTTCCCGCATCGTCTGCATGCCCTGCTCCTTGGCCACCTGAGCGATCTCGTCGGCGCCGGCACCGGTCACGACCAACTTGCGGATCTCGTCGGACACTTCCAGGACTTCGTAAAGGCCGATGCGGCCGTCGTAGCCGGTGTCGGCGCACTTCGCGCACCCGACGGGGTCGAAGACCGCCACCATCGTGCCCGGCTCCCCACCGAGGAGCTCTGCCGGCAACTCGGCCGGGGCCTTGCAGTGGTCACAGAGCCGGCGCGCAAGGCGCTGGCCGACCACGCACGTGACGGCGGAGACGACCATGAACGGCGGGACGCCCATGTCGACGAGCCGGCTGAGTGCAGTGGCCGCGTTGTTGGTGTGCAGCGTCGAGAGCACGAGGTGGCCGGTGATGGCCGCCTGCATCGCGATCTGGGCACTCTCGCTGTCGCGGATCTCGCCGACGAGCATGACGTCCGGGTCGGCGCGCACCATCGCACGCAGCCCACTCGCGAATTCGAGACCGATCTTCGGGTTGACCTGGAGCTGTTTGACTCCGGGAACGCGGTACTCGACAGGGTCTTCGATGGTGATCAGGGTGCGGTCACCAGTGTTGGTGAGCTGGAGCGCGCCATAGACGGTCGTCGTCTTGCCGGAGCCGGTCGGCCCGGTAGCGAGGATGCCGCCGTTGGCCCTGCCCAGCGCGCGCACGAGCCGTGCTTCGGCCTCGGGGTTCATGCCGAGCTCCGCGAGCCCACGCACGGTTCCACCGCTGTCGAGCACACGCAGCACGACCGACTCACCGTCGACCAGCGGCAGCGTGACCACACGAAGGTCGATGCGGCGGCCGTCGATGTTGAATCCGACGCGCCCGTCCTGCGGCATCCGTCGCTCGGCGATGTTGAGCTCGGCCAGGATCTTCAGGCGCGACACCACGGAGCCGGCGATCTGCCTCGGAACCGCGGTGACCTCGTGCACGACGCCGTCGATGCGGAATCGCACGATCAGCCCATCGGGGACGGGGTCGAAGTGGATGTCCGAGGCGCGCCGCTCGACGGCTTGCGCGATCACGGACTGCACGATCTTGACGGCCGGGCCTTCGTCGTCGGTCGTCTCGCGCAGGTCCTCCTCCTCGAGACGCTGCGGCACGAGATCGTCGATCTGCTCCAGAACCGCGCCAACCTCGGAGTCAACCCCCAGGACGCGTTTGATGACGACCTCCAGGTCGTCGTCGCCAACCACGATCGGTCGCACGCGCTGGCCGGTGAGCATCGCGATGTCGTCGAGGGCGACGATGTTGCCCGGGTCGACCATCGCGACGACGAGCGTGTCGTCGTCGAAGGCGATGGGAAGCGAGCGCAGCCGGCGGGCGGTCTGCGTGTCGATCATGGTCGCGGCGCGCAGGTCGATGTCGGCCTGGCGAACGGAAAGGTATGGCAGGCCGAATCGCTCGGCGATCGCCTGACCCAGCTGCTCGCTGGTGATGAGGTTGCGGTCGAGCAGGAGCTGACCGATCGGGCGCCCGAGCGAGCGGGCCTCCTCGACCATCTGCTCAACCACGGCCCGCGGGACCCACATGGCATCGACGACGATGTCGCCGAGGCGCCGGCGCGGCGTCGGGACCCAGCCGGCGGTCGCGCCCGGCAGGCTTGCCACTGGCGGCGGTGCGGGGGCCGCGACGGCGGCAGCGATGGCAGCGCCAGCGGGGGCCGGCTCTCCGCCCCACACGCCGGTCTTGAGCGCGGCTGCAGCCGCGGCGGCTGCTGCGTCGGCTCCGGTAGCGGGGTTCGAACCGGGCTCGATCATCGGGTAGTACCTGGCATCACGTCGTCGGAGGACATCTCGGTCCTCTCAGTGATCGGC
>JAEMRF010000321.1 GCA_016463515.1 Solirubrobacteraceae bacterium
AGAAGGCGCGCATCCCGATCGAGCGCATGGTGTCGATCGGCCGCGACGCCGGCATCCCGCTCGTCGGGGAGTAGGCCGCGCCGCCCGTTGCGGCTCGGGCTCAGCGGACGGTGACGGGTGCGGTGGCGGCGGCGTTGCCGCGCCCTGCGCGGATCGTGAGGCACAGCCGCGACGAGGCTCTCACCTGCGGGATGCGCACGCGGCGACGCTCGCCGCCCGCCAAGAAGAGTTTGAGCCTCGTGCGGCCTGCACACCGGCTGGCAGCCGCAGCCCTCGTCGCTGACGGGCCACTGATGCGTACGCGGATCTCCACGCCGAACGCCTCCTCGTTGCGCAGCGTGCCGCGGAGCGTTCCTCCGCGCACACGAAGCGCACCCACACGAACCTGTGGGTTGGTGGGCAGGATCGGCGGGGACGCCTCCGGCATCGGCGTCGAGACGGCTTGCCAGGCCACGAGGCTGAGGCCCTCAAGCACGCCGCTGGCGTTCCAGACAGACCGACCGTCGCGCGAGAACCCGATGAGGATGTCGCCCGAGTCACCCTGTTGGCCTGTCGCGATCGCCAGATTGCCGGTTGGTGCTGGGACGACGGCAAGCGGCGCAAGCGCTCGTTCCACGAACACCGGCTCCAGGCTCGGACGTACGTTGGTTCGCAGGCTCCGTGAGACCTGGTCGTCGTCGGCGTAGACGCCGTAGGGGATAGCGTTCTGAATCAGCGGGCGCCGGTTGCCCGACTCGCCGGCCGTCATCAGGATTTCGTTGCCGTCCCACGCTGGAACTCCGCGCGCGGCGAGCGGAGTCAGACCGCTCAACAGGTCAGAGCAGAAAGCGCGGGCCTCCGGTTCACATCGGCGGCGGGCCGCCTGTTCGTCGACGTCGCCGGCGAGCTGCAGGCGGCTCACCGAGCAGCGCTCTCTGGTGCCGTCGATGTCGATCACGCAGACCAGCGGCACGAAGTCAGCACCGACGCGTCGAAATGCGACCTTGCGCCCGTCCGGCGAGACAGCCGGAGCGCTGTCTTGGACTGGGTCGCTTCGCTGGGCCGGGCGGGTGGTCAACCGGCGCGCGGCGGCGCCCTCCGTCGCAACGTAGATCGATGTGCGGGACTCGCCGCTGCGCCCCGTGAACGCGACCGTTCTCCCATCCGGCGCCCACGATGGGTCGGAAGCGAACTCCGGTGCCAGCAACATCTGGAAGCGGCTCGGCTGTGAGCCGTCCGGCCGCATCGTCCAAATCTCGCGGAGCCGACCTTCGCCACGGGTGAACGCGACCCGCTGCGGGACGTCGCCATCCGGTGATGACACGTCCGGGTCGCGGTCGTATCCCTCGCGGCGCGTCAGTCGCACCGGCGCCCCTCCGGACGGGGTCTGGGAGTAGATCTCGCCCGCGGGGTCGTCGTCTGACGTGCTGTAGAAGAGTCGTCCCGGGAACCGTGGCCCCGGCGACCGGACGGGAGTTCCAGCAGCCGGAGGAGTGACCGGCGTCGGGAGTGGCTCACCGAGGTCGCCGAGCGTGGTCCACGATGGAGCGCTCTCGCCGTATCCCAGCGCGCCGGTGAGCGTGCGTCGGGTGTCGTCGGCGGTTGCCCAGCGCATGTCTGCGCCACGGCCCAAGAGGTCGATCTTGGTGCCGCCGTCTGCGGTGGTCGCCGCGATGGCATCGCCGGCAGGGGAGAACGTGGGCTGTCTCGCAGGGACCGCCAAGCGCTCCCAGGGGCCGCCGAGCGGGCCGACATCGATCCGCGCCTGGCCGTTGTCGGTCACGACGATCGCCAGCGCGTCCCCCGATGGTGACCAGTCCGGGTCGCTGGAGTCTGCAGGACCTGCCGCGGTCGAGGTCTGCGTGGCGCGATCGACGACGTGCACCTGCGGCCGCGCCGCGGCACCTACACCCACAACGCGGTCGTAGGCCACGCGAGCGGAGTCGGGGGAGAACGAGGGATGGGCGAGCGGCGAGAGCTGCAGGTCGAGCAGTTCGCGGGTGCCGAGCACTCCGCCCGGCCCGAAAGCTGCCACCACCAGTTCATAGGTGTCCGGGAATCCTTGCGTACGGGCCACGAACGCGAGGGATTGGCCATTTGCGGCAAACGCTGGGTTCCGCTCGTCCACATCCGGGGTCGACGTCAGGTTGACCGGGGCTCCGCTCAGTCCGCCTGCGAGCCAAAGGTCGCCGGCGCGCGCGAACACGACCGGGCCTCCCGGGCGCAGGGCGGCCAAGTCGGCATCGAGTGGTCCGTTGCTGACCTTCGTGATCGGCCCACCCGCAGGATCCACGCTGGAGATGCTCCCGCCCGCGTCGTCGAACCCGGCGAACACGATGGGGCCTGGAACGCCACGCGGGGTCCCGAGCGCGGTCGTTGGTGCGGCGAGGCAAGCGACAAGGAAGGCGCCGCAGGCGGCCGAGCGCAGCGACGTGAGCATCCGTCTATTCGATCACGTCCCTCGGCTAGTGCCAAGGCGCCAACCAGTTAGACGTCCGTTTTCAACAAGACTGCCGATGGTCCGCCCGGCAGGATGGCGGCAGGAAACCAACAGAGAGGAGCGGACCGTGTCCGCGACGACCCAACTGAAACTCGCCTGGGTGATCGTCTACGTGCCAGACGTGCCCGCGGCGCTCTCCTTCTACGAGCACGCGTTCGGCCAAAGGATTCGGCTTTCGGTGCCGACGGGGGACTACGGCGAGCTCGACACGGGATCGACCGTGCTCGCCTTTGCTGCTGACGAGCTAGGAGAGAGCAACTTCCCCGGAGGACCGCACCGTCCGGCGCTCACCGACAAGCCGGCCAACGTCGAGCTGGCCTTCACGACCGACGATGTCGATGCGGCCGTCGCCTCCGCCGTGGCTGCTGGCTGTACGTTGCTGACGCCGGCAGCAGTGCAGTCGCACGGGCAAACCGTCGCGTGGGTCCGCGACCCGTGGGGAACGTTGATCGAGCTCTGCACCCCGATCGGCTGACGATCCCAGCCGCTTCGGCGCATCAGCGGCTGAGCAATATCCGTGGCGTCGTGCCCGCCAGAGCGGCACACTCGTGTCCCAAGTGCGCTTGGTCGGCGTAGCCGCCGAGGAGTGCCGCGTCAGCGAGCGAAAGGGCACGGTCTGCGTCCGCGATGGCGAGCGTTCGCTGGAGGCGCAGGATCCTGGCGAGGAGCTTTGGTGCGTATCCCACCTCGGTGCGTACCCGGCGGCGCAGCTGCCGCTCGCTCAAGCCGACCTGGGAGGCCAGCTCGGCCACACGTACGGCTGGGTGCGCGGCAAGGGCGTCGCTCACGTAGGTGACGACGGGGTCTCGGCCGACGCCGCGACCCAGCTGGTCGGATGCCCAGCGCCGCAGCAGCGCAGGGCGTTCTGCCCGCGGTGCAGCAGAAAGCGCTGCAGTGAGTCGGTCGGCCTGCTCCGACCCGAGTACTTCGCCGGCGGGCACCGCGCCAGGGGCGAGCGCTTCTCCAGGCACGCCGAACGCCGCCCGCGCCGAGCCCGGGCGAAATCGTACGCCGCAGGAGCTGGCTCCCGTGGACACACTCGCCATCCGCGCGACCCGGTCGGGTCCGGCGACCAGCAATGCGTCGGCATGCCAAACCAGGTCGACGCAGCCGTCTGGGAGGATCCGCACCGCGCTCCCGTCCTCGTGGGCGCGGGTCTCCCACACGGCATCGATCATGGCCGCGCTATGCGCTCCAGGCGAACTCGTCGACCTCGTGGGGGCCGACGCACGCCAC
>JAEMRF010000322.1 GCA_016463515.1 Solirubrobacteraceae bacterium
CGGACCGTTCTGACCAGAGCGAGCGCCAGCGAGCGGCGGGAATGGGTCCGAACGGGCCTCCCAACCTCCCCCGACCCTCGGGCGCAACGGCCCGCAGCGATCGCGGGCTACGGCTCGATCAGCCCACGCCGGATCGCGTACCGCACCAGCTCGACGCGGTCGCGCATGCCCAGCTTGCGCAGGAGGTTGCCGCGGTGGCTCTCGACCGTCTTCTCGGCGAGGTGCAGGATTTCGGCGATCTCTTTGTTGGTGTGGGCCTCAGCAATGAGTTTGAGGACCTCCTGCTCGCGCGCCGTCAGCGGCTCGTCGGGAGCTTGGCGGCCGGGTTCATCGCGCCAGCTTCGGATCAACGAGGCCTCGGCGGCATTGGTGAGGAAGGACTCGCCAGCGGCGACCGCACGCACGGCATCGACGAGCACCCTGTCGGCCTCGCGCTTGAGCACATAGCCTGAGGCGCCAGCCTTCAGCGCTTCGAAGAGGTAGCGCTCGTCTTCGTGCATCGAGAGGATGAGCACCGAGGTTTCCGGAAGGTGCTGGCGGATGGTGCGCGTGGCCTGGATGCCCGTGAGCTTTGGCATGGCGACGTCCAGGACGCAGAGCTGTGGCCGCTCACGCAGCGCCACTTCAACGGCTTCTGCGCCGTCGCAGGCTTCGGCCACGACGGTGATGCCGTGTTCGCGCTCCAGCAGCAGACGAATTCCGCTGCGCACGACTCCGTGGTCGTCGGCAATGAGGACCCGGATGCTGGCGGTCGCCGCGAGCTGGGAGGCCTCAGTCGTCTGGGCGTGCAGGGGAGAGGCGCTGGTGTTGATCACAGAGAGAGCTCCACGGTGGTTCCGCGCGGCGAGGTGCGCAGGTCGAGGTTGCCGCCGACGAGCAGCGCGCGTTCGCGCATCCCAGTGAGGCCGGCGCGGTCGCGCTCCCCAGGAGGTGTTGCAAAGGGGTCCAAGCGATTTCCGATGCCGCAACCGTCGTCAGCGACGCGCAACATGACGCCGGCGTCGCCGTCGGGCTGCAGCGACAACGTGACGCTGCGGGCGCCGGCATGCTGCACGACGTTCGACAGCGCCTCCTGGGCAACACGGAACAGCACCGTCTGCTGATCTGCGCTGAGCACAGGCAAGTCGGAGGAGATCTCGGCCTGCACCTGCAGCGAGGTGTCGACGCCGAGGCGCTGCAGCCGGGCCTCGAGGGCCGCCGACAGCCCCAGGTCATCCAGGGCAGTTGGGCGAAGATCATGCGAGAGACGCAGCAGTTCGGCCATCGCGTCCTCAGTGAGGTCCCGAACTTCGCGCAGCGTGGCGCGCGCCGCAGGATCTTGCGTGTCTGCAGCAATCGCCGACAGGCGCAGCATGATGCCGGTGAGTGACTGGTTGACCTCGTCATGCAAATCGCGCGCGAGCCGAGCGCGCTCAGCCTCCTGAGCCGCGATCACCGCGCCGGCACGCCGCCGACGTTCCAGGTCCAAGCGAGCCAACATGCCGATCACGGCCGTCCGCAGCAGTTCTACGTCCGCTGGTTCGCCCTTCTCGGCGCGTGTGTCGAGCGTCGGGCTTTCCAGGTCGACGTCCTCCAACGCATGAATCAGCCGCTGCAGCGGACCGAACCGACGACGCAAGATCCAGCCGTTCACGAGCGCCGTGATGAGGATCGCGAGGATCGCCACGAGAAAACTCTCGGTGCCGTCGGGCGTGTGGATGTCGATCCGAGCGGCGACGCTGGCCGTGAAGACCGTGGCAATGATGATGACCGTGTTGACGGCCAACACCTGCGAGAACAGCGACACGCTCGAACTGCGTGGACGCGAGATCGTGGGGTCCAGCCGCCAATCGACGGCAGGTTCACCCGCCGAGGGAGCGGTCGGCCCCGAGCTTGGAGGCGTTGGCGTTGGCGAGTCGGTTGGCAAATACAAGGGTGTGCCTCAGTCCAGCTATCGGCTCGGCCACGCCCTCGATTCAGTCATTGGCGGCAGGTTGGCCGAGGATGGGGTCTTCACCCGATAGCCCCTCACCGCACCGCTGCCGATACTCACCTCAGCGGCCACGCACTTCGATCCGGGGGGAACGGAGCGGCCGCGATACGAACTGCCTCTCGCAGTTCGGTTTGGGACACGCGTCGTTGGGACGCCGGGAAGCAGAACCAACACGCACGTGCGAACCGCTCCTCTCCCGAGGGGCATCGCTGGGAATCAGAGCAACGGCCGGTGAAGAATCACCGGCCGTTCCTCGTTCTGGCCCGACTCAAGGGCCGCCATCTGCAGGCCGCAAAGAGGCTCGGGTGTGCATGGCGCTATCGTCCCAGGGGCACCTTAAGCCTCAAACCCCTCCGGGTTTGAGGCATTCGCTCGGAAGGGAGGGCGAGATGGCCCCATCGGGCGCCGAATACATCCGGCAAATCAAGTCGCAGATCACAGAGATCGACCCCAAGGAGGTCGACGAGCTCCGCGGTGAGCCCAACGTGACCGTGGTCGACGTCCGCGAGGCCGACGAAGTCGCGCAGGGCAAGATCCCCGGCGCGGTCCACATCGCACGCGGCTTCCTGGAATCGCGGATCGACGGCTTCGTGCCCGATCGCGACTCCAAGGTGATCATCAACTGCGCCTCCGGCGTCCGCTCGGCACTCGCCGCCAAGACGCTCGAAGACCTCGGCTTCACCGACGTCACCTCCGTGACCGGCGGCTTCACGCTCTGGAAGGACCGCGGCTACGACGTCGAGAAGCCGTTCACCTTCACCCCAGACCAGCGCGACCGCTACTCCCGCCACTTCCTCCTCAGCGAGATCGGGCAGGAAGGACAGCGCAAACTCCTCGAAGCAAAAGTGCTGCTCCTCGGCGCCGGCGGGCTCGGCTCACCGATCGCCCTGTACCTCGCGGCAGCAGGCGTCGGCACCATCGGCATCGTCGACGATGACGTCGTCGACGTCTCCAACCTGCAGCGCCAGGTCATCCACACCAACGACCGCGTCGGCGTGCCCAAGGTCGACTCGGCCGAGCAGGCCATCCACGACCTCAACCCCGGGGTCGAGGTCAAGAAGTACGAAACCCGCCTGGATGCCTCCAACATCATGGAGATCATCAGCGGCTACGACGTCATCGTCGACGGCGTCGACAACTTCCCGACCCGGTACCTCCTGAACGACGCCACCGTGCGTCTCCAGATCCCCGTCGTCAGCGCCTCGATCCTCGGATTCGACGGCCAGATCTCGATCTTCAAGCCGTACGACGGCCCCTGCTACCGCTGCCTCTACCCGGTCCCGCCGCCAGCCGAGCTCGCACCGTCCTGCGGCGCCAACGGCGTCCTGGGCGTCCTGCCCGGCACCGTCGGACTCCTGCAGGCCACCGAGGTCATCAAGCTGATCGTCGGCATCGGCGAGCCGCTCGTCGGCCGCCTCCTGCTCTACGAAGCACTCAGCGCCACGTTCACGCAGCTCAAGGTCCGCCGCGACCCCGAATGCCCGATCTGCTCCCGCGAGCCAGACAGCATCTCCGACGACGAGATGGGCGTCTTCCCCGACTACGAGGCGTTCTGCGCAGCCGCCGGCTGAGCCGCAGAACCACCCCAGGAGTTACCACTCACTCATGGCCACGATTCGAATCCCGCCAGTGCTCCGCCCCTCCGTGGGCGGAGAACGTGAGGTCACAGCCGACGGCAACAACGTCGGCGACGTCCTCCGCGCACTCGTCGAGCAATTCCC
>JAEMRF010000323.1:0-2456 GCA_016463515.1 Solirubrobacteraceae bacterium
CCGAGCGACAGCAGCTGCTCGACGAGGCGCTCGGCGCCGGCCGCCTCTGGCAGTTCGTGGATGCGGAACATGCCCGGAGCGCCTGCGGCTTCCAGGATCCGGGCGACCTGCTCGTTGGCGAGCACCATCAGCTGCTCGATGAGCTTGTGCGATTCGGTGTGCTGGCTCGGTCGCTGCGAGGTGACCTGGCCCTGCGGATCGAACTCGAACTCCGGTTCGGGGATGTCGAGCTCCAGCGCCTGCGGCCGTTGGCGCGTGAGATCGCGAGCCACCTGCCTGGCGATCGCCAGCGGCCTTGCCCACGGGTCCTGCGCTTGGGCTCTGCCTTCGAAGATCTCGTCGACGTCCTCGTAGGTGAGGCGCATGTCGGAGCGGATCGTCGACCGGTAGACCTCGGCACCAAGGCAGATGCCGTCGCCGACGATCATCTCGATGGTGACGGCGCGGCGGTCGACGCCAGGGACCAGTGAGCAGGCGTCGTCGGCGAGCTGCGGGGGCAGCATCGGTGCCACGAACCCAGGCACGTAGGTGCTCGTCGCGCGCTCGCGGCCGGCGCGGTCGACAATGCTCCCGGCAGGGGCAAAGCTCGTCACGTCGGCGATGTGGACGCGAATCAAGGCGCCTTGCGGGTGCTCCTCGGCGGAGATCGCGTCGTCAAAATCCTTGGCCGTCTTGGGGTCGATGGTGAAGGTCGGGAGCTCCGTGAGGTCACGGCGTGAGGCCGCGGCCGGATCCGGTGCCTTGACGGCCTCCGCAGCTGCCTTGAGCGTTGCCTCATCGTGCAGCGGCGAGTAGTCGCGTTCGCGCAAGAGCGCGGAGATCACGTCGGCGGTGACTTCAGCGTTGCCGAGCCGTTCGACGATCTGCGGCACGCCGGCGCGATCGGGCACGACGAGGACGAGCTCGCCCTCCTCCGCCCCACCACGGCCGAGCACGATGCGGTCGCCGCCATCAAAGAACGGCTCGGCGACCAGGAACTTGCCCTGCTGGCCGATCACGCAGACCTTGCCGCCGTCGTCGCGTTTGCGCGGGCCGCGTTTGGTCGGTGCATCGCCCGAGCTGGTGCGTGGGCGGTCGTCGTGGCCGCGGCCGCGATGCCAGTCGCGTCCGTCGCCGCGGGGGCGTTCGCGATCGCTGGCGCGGCCGCCCGGAGCGCCCGCGGGTCGCTTGCCGGCTTTGCCGGCGGGTCGCTTGGATCCGCGCGGCCGCCCGCCTTTGGGACTCACTGCTTCACCGCGTCGATCGCGGTCTGCTGCGCCTCGTCGACGTCCTCGGTCTTCGGGTCGTCGACGGCCTTGGCATCGGGGGCGATGCCCTTGCCGCGGCTGACGTCCTCACCCTTGGTCACGCCAGCGCCGCCAAGGTTGCGGCCGCTCGGCGTGAAGTACTGCCCGACGGTGATGTCCATCGCGCCGCCCTGCGCCAGCGGAATGATCTCCTGGAACACGCCCTTGCCATACGTGCGCGTGCCGAGCACCTTGGCTCGTTTGCGGTCCTGCAGCGCGCCGGCCACGATCTCAGCCGCCGAGGCGCTGTTCTCATCGACCAGCACGACCAGCGGGACCTTCGGGAACGCCGGATCGTCGCCAGCCTCGATCGTGCGCTCGCGCACGGCGCGGCCGCGCGTCGTGACGATCGTGCCGCCGTCCAGGAACAAGCTCGAGATGAGTTTGGCTTCAGCCACGAGCCCGCCGGGGTTGCCGCGCAGGTCAAACACGATTCCGGTGGCGCCTTCCTTGACCATCTTGTCGATGCCGGCTTGCACCTCGCCGTGGGCGCCGGTGGAGAAGCTCGCCAGGCGCACGACGCCGACCTTGGCGTCCTTGTCGAACTCGGTCTCGACCGCTGGGACGCGGACTTCGGCGCGCTTGACCTTGCGGTCGATGAGTTTGCCGTCGCGGCGCAGCTGCAGCTCGACCGTGGTGTCGATCGGGCCGCGGATCAGCGCGCTGCCGGCCTGCGTGGTGAGGCCCGCCAGGCTCTTGCCGCCCGCGCGGACGATGATGTCGCCGCCCTGCAGGCCGGCCCGTTTGGCGGGCGAGCCGTCGTAGACGTTGCCGATCTCAAGTCCAGCGTCGACCTGCTGCACTTCGACGCCGATGCCTTCGAACTTGGAGTCCTTGATCTGGTCGAAGGCTTTGAGGTCCTTGGGCGAGAGGTAGGCGGAGAACTGGTCGTCCAGGCTGTCGACGGCCGCGCGCAGCGCGGCCTCTTCCATCTTGCGCTGGTCGAACTCGCGGTAGTACCGGCGGTTCAACACGCCCAGCGCCTCAGCGACGACCACGTTGTCTTGGTCGACGAAGGCGTTCTGGGCGAAGCCCGGGAGTCGGTCGGGGTGGCCACCGAGCCACATGCCGGCGCACAAGGCGACCGCCACGAGCACGACGGGGAGAAGCAAGCGCCGCAACATCAGACGGCGCAGCCTACGAGGCTCAGTGTCAAAGGGGCGTCAGGCC
>JAEMRF010000323.1:2556-3669 GCA_016463515.1 Solirubrobacteraceae bacterium
CCGGAGCCAAGGGCCGAGACCGCGATCGACGCGAACATCAGCATCCCGGCGAGGGCCACGAAACTGACCGTCGAGAGGCCGTTGACCACGGGCACGTTCTCGATGGGCCCGAGGAGCGCAGTCTTGGCGACCAGCAGCACCAGGATGGCCATGAGACCACCCATGAATCCGACCACGAGGCCTTCGAGCACGAACGGCCAGCGGATGAACCAGTCGGTGGCGCCGACGAGCTTCATGACTTCGACTTCACGGCGCCGCGCAAAGAGCGACAGGCGGATCGTGTTGCCGACGAGCAGGATGCTGGAGCCCACGAGCAGGACGGCCAGTAGGCCGGTGCCGAGCTTGATCGAGTTCATGACCGAGAGCACCTTGGAGGTCTCCTTGACGGTCTTGACCTCTTCGATCATCGGGTGGACCGGGGCGGCTACGCCGGCGGCGTTCGTCGGCGCAAGTGCGGCGACGATGACCGAGATCTCGTCCGGGTCCTTGGGCGTGATGCGGAAGGCGTCCGGAAGCGGGTTGGAACCCAGGACCTTGAAGGCCTCAGGCGCGACCTTCTTCTGCTCTTTGAGCGCCGCTTCCTTGGAGACGAACGTGACGCTTTCGACGTTCGGCGCCTTCTTGATGATCGCCTCGATGGCGTCAGCGTCCTTGCTGGTGGCGTTGGTCTGCAGGAAGACCGGCACGTAGACGCGGCCACGCGTGGCGTCGGCTGCGGCCGAGGCCATCTGCATCACGGGCACGAAGGCACCGAGGACGAGCATCGTCACGAGGACCGAGGCCATCGCGGCGAACGACGGCACGGCGTTGCGGGACAGCGAACGCCAGACCTCGCGGAGGAAGAACGAGAGGTTCATCGGTAGTCCTCGGGGCCGTAGCCGGGCTCGTAGTGCGGGTGCTGCTCGTACTCGGCCTGCTCGTACCGGGCTTGCTCGTAGCCGGGGACGTCGAGCAGGTCGGCGTCCGGGGCTGCCTGCAGGTGATCCAGGCGCTCGCGCACGCGGCCGACTTCGACGTCGCGCATCATGGCGCCGAACTCGTCGGTGGTCTGCTCGCCGGCGGCGTACATGCCGGAGGCCTCGTCGCGCACGACGCGGCCCTTGGAGATCTCGA
>JAEMRF010000324.1 GCA_016463515.1 Solirubrobacteraceae bacterium
ACCTGCGACCTCTCGCGTGTGAAGCGAGCGCTCTCCCACTGAGCTACGCGCCCTCTGGCCGGTGGCGGTGCCCGTTGGGCGCTGCAACCGGTTGAGGTGGAGCCGCATGGTATCGCGGGGCCGCGGTGCGCGTCACGATGGTCGGGTGACGCCGCCGAAATCGCCACGCGACCAGCCACCCATTGCGCCGCGGAGCGACACGCTGACGCCCGCGCAGTGGTATTCGGTGCGGCGGGCGGTCAACAGCAAACCGTCGACGTATACGTGCCCGTTCTGCCGCGGGCACCTGCTGGCGCTGACCGAGCATGTGCTGGTCGCGCCCGAGGGCGACACGACGCGCCGCCGGCACGCGCACACGCAGTGCACGCTGAAGGCACGGGCAGCCGGCACGCTGCCGTCACGCGAGGAGTGGCAGGCCACGCAGCCCAAACCGCCCGGACTGCTGGCGCGGCTGCGCCGCCGCAGCTCCTCCGAGAGCTGAACACCCCTCAGATCAAGCGCCGAACGACGGCCTTCACACCGAACGCACTGCTGCAGGCTCTAGATTCCGGCCTGTGCTGCGCGAGGTCGAAGACGCGATCTACCGCTACGCGGCCGGCGCGTTCCCGATGGACGGCGACGGCACGGTCGAGCTGCCGTGGTACACGGCGCCGGAGCGGGCGATCTTCGAGCTGGACGCGGCCTCGCGTGATGCGGTGCGGCGAAAGGTCCGCCGCGACGTTCGGGCCTGCGAGGCGTTCGAGCTGGCCGTCTCTCGTGACTACGAGCAGGTGCTGCAGCTCTGCGCCACGCCGCCGCCAGGTGAAGGGGTATGGATCACGCCGCGGCTCGCAGCGCTGTATCGCAAGCTGTATGCGGCCGGCTACGCCCACAGCTTCGAACTGTGGACGCCGGACGGCGAGCTCGCCGCGGGCATTCTCGGGATCGTCCTTGGACGCGCCGCGATGCTGGAATCGATGCGCAAGACCCGGCCCTCGGCGGGCAACGCCCTGCTGATCCGCACGCTCGACCACCTGCACGAACGGGACTTCGACCTCTGCGACATCCAGCTCCCAACCGCGCACACCGAGCGCCTGGGATGCCAGCTCATCCCTCAGGACGAGTACGAGGCGCGGCTCGCGTCCGCACTTCGGCCGCGCTGAATGACCTCGGCCTGCAGGCCGCCACACCGAGCCCGACGGGTCAGCCCAACCCACAGGACCAGCCGTGACTGGAAACTGGCCAGGCGCCGGGGCGGCGTGTGATGGGATGAACCCGTGCGCGCGCCGATCGAGCCTGGCAATCCCGGCTGGGATCCGGACGCCTCAGAAGACCGTGCCAAGAAGATCGGCGCCGGCCTGCGCGGTATCGGGCTGGTCGGAATCGTCCTCGGGTTCCTCTTCGTGTCGCAGCAGTTCACCAGCAGCGACGACGACCCAGCGCCAACCTCAGCAGCGGGCCCGGCCACGGTCTACGCGGCATCACCCCTCAAACCCGTGATCGGAAAGATCGACGGCGGCGAGATCGCGCGATACCGCGCCTCGCCGGAGCTCCGGGTGTTGATCACGGGCGGCGCCAAAGCCGACGTCTTCGTCGGCCTCCGCGGCGACGTCGCGACGTTGCTCGAAGCCGACCTCTGCACGGCTCCGGTGGCCGTGGCGACCGCACCCGCCGAATACGCGGCCTGCCTGGTCGACCGACCAGGCGCCAAGACCGCAGCCGGCCAGGATTTCCTGGCCGAGCTGACCGGCCTCACCGGGCGTGAGCTGCTGCTCGAATCCGGCTTCGATGTGCCACAGCGGTAGCGCCAGCCGGGACCGGAGAACCGGCCCCGGCTGACTCAGTCGCTAGACCTGGCAGAACCCGACGACCTTCTGGATCCCGCCACGCTGGCGGGTGGTCTTCAGCTTGCATGGGTCAAAGCCGTTGGCGTCGAGCACCTGGCGGACCGACGTGCGCTGGGCGGCCGACAGTGCCGGAGTACGGGAGAGCACGAACGCCGAGGTGCGCTGCGGGTCGCCGACGACCGCCCAGTCGTACGCTGCGCCGATGCCGATCACGATGTAGTTGGGCTCATTGCTGGGGTAGGACCAGCCGCCCGAGCCGTTGGGCACGAAGGTGACCTGCAGCTGTGCGTTGGTCACCGGATCCAGGATGCGTGCGCGGCCGCGAGTGACGATGTTGGCGCCGAACGGACCGACGCAGCGGTTGGACACGCGCACGGTGCCGTCGTCGTTGAGGGCGTAGCTGGCAACGGTGTCGCTGATGCAGAACGCCTCAAACCACTGTGGCAGCGACGCGATCTGGCGCCATTCACCCGTGTAGCGCTGCGTATCGAGCGACGGAATCGGCGTGACGGCGGTGGCGCCGGCTGGCGAGGCAGCGGCGCCAAGGCCAGTGGCGATCGCTACGGCGGACAGAATGGAGGACAGGCGACGTGAGGACATGAGGGCCCTACGCGCCGAGCGGCCCTATCGGATGACGACCGAACCAGGCTCACAGACTTCAGCGCACACGCACCGCGCAAGGCGCGACACTGGCGAGGCCATGAGCAGTCCGAAGATCCCGCGCTCCGCCGACGACCACACGCTGGAGGCAGCAGCCCAGCGGCGCGACTTCGTGCGGGAGCAGACGGGCGCCAGCCTCGAGCACGTGGGGAGCTTCAGCGTGGACCCGGCGTCGCTGCCCGGCAACGTGGAGCACTTCACGGGCGTGGCGCAGGTGCCCATCGGCATCGCAGGGCCACTGCTGGTCGACGGCGAGCACGCCAAGGGCGAGTTCTACGTGCCGATGGCGACCACCGAGGGCACGCTGGTGGCCTCCTACAACCGCGGGATGAAGCTGCTCAAGCTCGCCGGCGGCGTGAAGACCACGGTCGTGAAGGAGTCGATGCAGCGCGCGCCGGTCTTCATGTTTGCCGACGCTCGTGAAGCGCGAGACTTCAGCCATTGGTTGCGCGCCACCGAGCCAGCGATCAAAGCCGCCGCCGAGTCGACGACCTCGACGGGCAAGCTCGTGGAGATCGAGGCCTACCTGGCTGGGCGCTTCTGCTTCACCCGCTTCGACTACACCACCGGCGACGCCGCCGGCCAGAACATGACCGGCAAGGCCACGTGGGCGGCGGCCGAGTGGATCAAGGCCAACTACACCGCGGCTGAGCTGGACTACACGCTCGAGGCCAACCTCGCGACCGACAAGAAGCACTCGCAGATCAACACCCTGCACACCCGCGGGCGCCGCGTGATCGCCGAGGCGCTGATCCCCGACGCCGCCCTGCGCGAGGTCATGAAGACCACCAGCGCCGCGCTCTACCGGCGCCGGCAGATCTCCGGCCAGATCGGCAGCTGGCTCTCGGGCTCGGTGAACAACGGCGCGCACTCCGCCAACGGCATCACGGCGATGTTCATCGCGACCGGGCAGGACGCCGCCAACGTGGCCGAGTCCCACGCCGCGCACGCTTACGTGGAGCTGCGCGAGAACGGCGACTACTACTACTCGATCACCATGCCGTCGATCATCTGCGCCACCTACGGCGGCGGCACCGGCCTGGCCACCCAGCGCGAATGCCTGGAGATGATGGACTGCTACGGCACCGGCAAGGTGCTCAAGCTCTGCGAGATCATCGGCGCGACGGTGGTTGCCGGCGAGCTGTCGCTCGGGTCGGCGATCGTCGCCGACGAGTGGGTCTC
>JAEMRF010000045.1 GCA_016463515.1 Solirubrobacteraceae bacterium
ACGCGAACCGTCCAGTCTCTTGGTCGTGTGCCATCCAGTTGGGCGGAAGATCGGGTCCCACGTCCTGGAAGCGCCCGTCCAGTGAGGCGTCGAGCACCGCGAACCGCAGCGGGCCGATCAGTTCGTTGCCACTGCCAGACGTAAAGCCGTTCGGGGCGTCGAAGCTGGTCTTCGTCGGAAGCGGTCCGCCGACGAGGCTCATCTGCGGTGTCCACGCGGTCGCCAGGTAGAGGGCGATGCCGTGCTGGGCGATCGAGCGGGCGTAGGCGCGCTGCTTGGGGTAGCCGAGGAGCGCGTCGGGGCCAGACGCCGTCATCAGGCCGTCGAGTGACCAGGCCCAGTACTGGCGCAGGTGGCGGCGCTTGGTGCCCAGGCCGGTATCCCAGTTCGGGTAACCGGCGTGCGTCCAGGAGCCGAGCAGCGTGTGCCGCGACCACTTCTGCAGCGTGGCGAGCTCAGCTTGCGGCAGCGGTGGCATGCCGGCGCGAATGGCAGCTTGGTACATCCCGAGGGCGCTCAACGCAAGGTTGCCGTATTCGGTCGTCTCGACTTTGTTGAGCTGCGCCTCCTTCTTGCGGTTGGGCAAGTACCGGAAGCCGCCGCCCGAGGTGAGGTTGGGTGAACCTCCCGGGTAGGCGTTGCGGTCGGCGTAGTCGGCGAACCACATCAACTGCTCGCGATAGTCCTTGAGGACCGACCGATCGCCAGCGACTTCGAGTGCTGCGGCGTAGACCTCGGTGTGCCAGTTGATCTGGTTCAGCGCGCGGGAGGGAGACCGGTAGAACGGCGACTGCGCGAGCTCGACCATGACCTGAGCGATGCGATCAGAGACTTCCTGCGGCATCCCGATCACGGCGCGGGCCCGCCACGCGGCGGTCAGCGAACGCACCACGCTCGTGTCGATCGAGGGGTGAAGGACCGCCTGTTCGGGGTCCTCGCCGATCGCGGGCGTCCACGCGGGCGCGTGCGGGAAATGGCCGATCTGGCGCGGGCGCAAACTGCGCAGGACCAGCACCGGCGGTTTCGTGAGGGTGCGGACCATGGCCTCGATCCGTTCGTCCTTGCGGATCGGGCCGGTGTGACCGGCGAGCGCAGCCATGCTGTGGAGCTGCAGCAGCAGCGAGTTCAGACGAGTGTCTGGGAAGCCGCGTTCATTCACGTAGACGCCGCGCGTTGCGTTCCAGCGGTCCTCGACGCGCACACCGATGTCGTCGCCGAGCTTCCACGGGTCCGGGGTGGTGTCAAGGCTGCCGGCCGGGCTTGCGGCAGGTGTGGTGGCGGCAGGGGTCTGGGCGAACGCCGCACCAGGGGCCGCGCCGAGGGAGAGCAGGGCGAGCGGGAGTGCGAGCGCGCGCGCCACGACGCTTGGAGCGGGGCGACGCATCGAGTCCGCGATCGTACCCGCCCGAACGGCGACCATGCGCCAGGACGCGCCTTCGCACGCGGGCGTGGTGCCCGTCCTGGGGGAGGCCGAAGGAGTGATCACGCGCCCTTCAACACTGGGGGCCCAGATTCCTACCGCTGCAGGCGCGAAAGTTGGTGGATTGGCGCCAGAGCGTGCACCGTTGCCATGCGGTCGGCCACCGGATCAAGAGCTGGCGGGGACGGGGCCGCGCGGCGTAGCTACGCACCGGTAAGCTCGCCCGCGCCATGCCTGTCAATACTTCTGCAATCGGGAAGACCTTCGCGCCCGGCACCTATGCCGTGGGCCGCGAGAAGGTCAAGGAGTACGCCGCAGCTGTCGGCGAGACCAACCCGGTCCACCTCGATCCTGCCGCCGCGCGCGCCGCTGGCTACGACGATGTGATCGCGCCGCCGATGTTTGCGGTTGTGTTCATCTCGCAGACCATGGCGCCGACGCTGTTCGACCCCGAGGTCGGCATGAACTTCGCGCTGATGGTGCACGGCGGCCAGTCGTTCACCTGGGAGCGCCCGATCGTCGCTGGTGAGGAGATCACCACGCACGTGTCGGTCAAGGACATCTACGAGAAGGACGGCAAGGGCTTCTACGTCTACGAGACCATCTCGAAGGACGAGAAGGACGAGACCGTCGTCACCGGCGAGTGGACCTTCCTGGTCCGGGGAGTCTGAGCATGAGCTTTGAAGCTGGGCAGACCATCAACGAGCTGAAGGTCACGCCGGACCGGTTCCTGCCGATCCGTTACGCCGGTGCGTCGGGGGACTTCAACCCGATCCACACCGATCAGGAGTTCGCCAAGCAGGTCGGCCTGCCGAGCACCATCCTGCATGGCCTGTACTCGATGGCTCAGGTCGCGCGTGCGATCTCGGAGAACGCCGGTGGTCCGGAGAAGGTGAAGTCGCTGTCGGTGCAGTTCCGCGGCATGGGCTTCCCTGAGAAGGAGATCACCGTCACCGGCACCGTTCGCGAGGTGACCGATGGCGTCGCAACGATCGACACGGTCGCTGAGCAGGACGGCAACCAGATCATCCGCAACGCCGTCGCGACGGCTGAGTCGGCCTAGCCGACGCCCGTAGGCGTCGTGCCGGGGAGCATGCGCTCCTCGGCACGAAACGCCGAGAGCTCCGGCATCACGCTCGCGACCGTGATGCCGTCGTCGAGCTCCCACTCCACGAAGGCCGGGAGCCGCAGGTCGAGGTCCCAAGCGGTTGCGCCCAGGCCGCCTCGTCAACGCAATTCGCAACGGCGCGAAGCGGTGCTATCTTTGGGCAATGTCTCTTCTGGGTTTGTTGGGCCGTGTCGGGGCACGGGCCGCGTGCGTCGCCTTGGCAGGATTCTGCATCACCGCGGTCGCGGCGCCTGCCGCGCAGGCCGGGCCACCACAGTTCCAGTTCTCCCTCGCGGGCGGCAGTCGCTTCACACTGACCGTCGGCCCAGCCCAGCAGGTTCCAGGGTTCCCGGCGCGAGCGAAGGGCTATCACCCGCTCTGCAAGGAGTCAGGCCCTCGCATCCGCATGCGCACGAACTTCAGCACGATCGGCGACACGGCGCTCTACGGGGAGCGGGCGTTCATTTCGAAGGTGAGTACGCCGTGGGCGATCACCCCGTTTGGCATCGGGGCGAATAGCGTTCCGGTAATCACGACCGGTGCGCCGAGCACGGTGGTCGGACCGGGCAGCGTTGCGCGATTCGCCGAGGCGGGCTCCGATCCGCTCAAGCAGCCGCTCGCCCCGGCTCCCGGCCTCTACAACCTGACGCTGCTCTACGACTCGTCCTTCAGCGAGTACGACCCGCTGCGGTGGCTCGCCGGCCTCGGTCTGGCGATGTCGGTGATCAATGCGAAGCTCGACTTCCGCATCGGCTCAGCTGCCGAGTGCCCGCCAGCTACCGAGCAACTGTCGATCTACTTCCGCGCCCGCTGACCGCTCGGCGTTGCCCTCAGGGTCGAAGGGCAAGCCTCGCCGCGAGCGTCTAGCTTGCGTGGCATGAACGCCCCGTCGCCCGATCCCCGATGACCGTCGCCATCACGGGCGCGTCTGGTGGGCTCGGGCGGCGCGTTGCGGAGTTGCTGCTCAATCAGATGCTCCCGGCGGACCTGCTGCTGCTCACGCGCACGCCGGATGACCTGAAGGACCTGGCCAAGCGCGGGGTCGACGTGCGGAAGGCGAGCTTCAAGAACCCAACCGGCCTCAAGGCCGACCTGCAAGGCGTCGAGCGGCTGCTGATGATCAGCGCCGATGCCGGTCCCAAGCGGCTCGAGCTCCAGCGCCAAGCGGTGGCCGTCGCCAAGACTGCCGGCGTGGAGCACGTGGTCTACACGTCGATGGCGCAGCCAAGTTCAGACAACCCTTCCTTCGTGGTCCCCGATCATGCTGCGACTGAGCAGGCGCTACGCGAGAGCGGTATGGCATGGACGTTCCTGCGAAACAACCTCTACGCAGAGGTGGCCGTCTCGGCGGCTGAGGCGGCGATCCGTGCGGGGAAGCTCGTGACCAACGCTGGCGACGGCGGCACCGCGTACGTCAGTCGGCATGACTGCGCCCGGGCGGCGGCAGCGGTACTCGCGACGGATGGCCACGAGAAGACTGCGTACGACATCACCGGACCGCAGGCCGTGACCCAAGCAGAGCTTGCCAGCATGGTCGCCGAAGTGACGGGGGAGTCGGTCGAGCTCGTCGGGCTCCCTGACGACGCATACTTCGACCACCTTCTCGATGCGGGTGTGCCGCAGGAGGTCGCCGACGTCATGTCGTCGTTTGGTGAGGCCACGCGAGAGGGATTTCTCGGCAAGGTGAGTACCGACGTCGCCGACCTCACCGGCAAGCCGCCGGCGGCGCTGCGCGATGTGCTCGAGCGAGCGCTGAAGCGCTGAGGCGCCCTGCCGATCGCCGCGAGGCGCTAACGACGCGCCGCCGCACCAGGCCGACGCGTCCAGGCCTGCACGGTGACCCGCATCACGAGCAGGTCCGCGGCGTGGGACTGGGGCACACGGTGCTCGACCTGCAGCCCGAGCATGGTCGCGCCGTCGATGGAGGCTCGGTGGTCACTTGCTGCGCAGCCCATCACCGAGGTCGCACCGAGTTCGAGGAATGCGTGGTCGATCACCGCGGTGCTCGCTTCGGCCGCTAGGCCTCGGCGCCAGTGGGCGGGGTGGACCCAGCACCCGAGTTCAAGGTCGCACGGGTCGAGTCCCAGGTCGTTGCGGCCCAAGTACGTAACGCCGACGAATCCGATGATCACTGCGGCGGCGCGCTCGGAGATCGCGCGCCAACCAAAGCCATGAGCGTCCCAGTGGTGCAGCAATGAACCCGAGAGAACCTCGGGATGCTGCGGGTCCCACTGCGGGTCGCGGGCGATCGACGGTGGGATCCCAGGTTGCCGGGCGAAATTCGCGAGTGCGTGCGCGTGCTCAGGTGCCCACGGGATGAGGTCCAGGCGTTCGGTGTGGATGGGTCGAGGTGGCATCGGTCGGCAGCTGGGCCGGCCGAACGGCACGGCCAGCTGCGTCCATGATGATGGGCCTCTCAGGCAAAGAGGTCAAACCAGTCCGTGGCGCCGTGGACGGTTTCAGCCGCCACCACGAAGGGCCGGGTTCCCGAGCTGGCGATGCGCCGGTGGTTACCGCCGGTATCAGGAGGATCATCAGGTCGTGGCTCTTCGACGCAAACCGGCGCAGGTCAAGGCCTGGCTCCAGAGCGATCCGCCGCTGGGAGAGCTGCGGGCCGCGTACCCAGATCAATGGGAGATCGTCGAGCGCGAGCTGATGGCGGTCGTCAACACCGGCGACCCCGCGGCGCTCACGGCGTACGCCCGCGCACTGGCGGAGCCGCAACGGGTCCGGCCAGGCGCCAAGCGCTCGATCACCGGACTTGATCCCGTGCTCGCCGCGATGGTGCGCCAGCGGATGGGGGCGCATGCGATCCGCACCCTGTCTACTCGGGCGGCGACGGGCGTGGCCTCCGGCACCGTGCGCTTCGGTGATGAGGAGGGCACGATCATTCAGCGGCTCTTGTTCCACCAAGGCCTGGACCGCAAGCCAGTGTCGCTTGCAGACTTCAATGCCGTGTGGCCGAGTTTGAAGGAGCGGGCGCGGCTCATGCCGCTCGTGCAGCCGCAAGGGATCTATTGCTTCTACTCCGCTGAGTTCGTGCACGCGCTGATCGACCTCATCGACGGTCGCCGCTGCCTCGAGATCGCAGCTGGCGACGGCACGCTGGCCCGCTTCCTGAACGACGCTGGGGGCTCCGTGCGCGCGACCGACGACCACAGCTGGAAAGCGGTCTCATTCCCGGCCGACGTCGAACAGCTCGACGCGGTCGCGGCACTTCGCGCACACCAGCCGCAGGTCGTGCTCTGTTCCTGGCCGCCCGCCGGCAACACCTTCGAGTCGTCGGTGTTCTCGACCTCGAGCGTGCAGACCTACGTCGTGGTCGGAAACCGCTACACGCCTGGTTGGGGGAACCACGACACCTACGCCAAGCAGACCGCCTTTGGGCTGCGGTCGGAGGAGCGTTTGGCTGCGATGGTGCTTCCGCCGGAACTGGAGCCTGTGGTCTATGTGTTCGAACGAGACGCGTGAAGCATGGGCAGCGCTCGTCGGCCTTCGGCTGAACGGCAGTGCACGGCCCCTCACGCCGTAGAATGGGCCCATGTCCGCGGGCCAGCATGAACCGGAGCTCAGCCCCCGGCAGGAGCTCGTCCTCCGCAAGGTGGTGCGGGTCTACCAGGAGACCGACCGGCCGGTAGGCAGTAAGTCGCTGGCCTCCGACGCCGACCTGGGCGCCGGCCCATCGACCATTCGCAGTGAACTGGCGTGGCTCGAGAACCACGGGCTGCTCGACCACCCACACACCTCGGCGGGGCGCGTCCCCACCGACGCTGGCCTCCGCTACTTCGTCGACCACCTCCTCGGCGACGCGCCTGAGGTCAACGTCGACCTTGATCTGATCCGCCGCGAGCTCGACGCCGCGATGCGCCTGGTCTCGGTCCAGCTCTCCGATCTCACCGACCTGCTCGCGGTTGTGTCGGCGCCGCCACTCGGGACCGCGACCGTCCGCCACGTCGAGGTGCTCGCACTGCAGCCGCATGTCGTCGCCGTGGTGGTCATTACCTCCACGGGAGGCGTGACGCGTCGCGTCTTCACGTTCGAGCAGCGGGTCGACCAGGGCCTCGTCACGTGGGCCGCCGAGTATCTCAACGAGCGCCTCACCGGGATCGGTCTCGGCGCCCGCATGCTCCACAGCCGTCTGCGCGACCCGAGCCACGGCCCGCGCGAATCCGCGTTCCTCGCGGCGATCTCTCCGACCTTCACCGATCTGGAAGACGGTGGAGAGGACTCGCTCTACGTCGAGGGCACGGCGCGCCTGGTGCGCGGCCGCGACCTCAGCGCTGCGAGCGAGCTGCTGGAGATGCTGGAGCAGCGCCGCTCCCTGCTTGGCGCGCTGCGTGAGGCGCTCAGCACCGGCGACGTGGTCGTACGGATCGGCGCCGAAAACCCGGATCCGGCGCTGCGCACCCTCTCGCATGTCGCAGGCGCCTACGGCTTGCCGCGCCGCCCACTGGGCACCGTGTCGCTGATCGGCCCGCTCCAGATGGACTACGCCGCCTCGATCGCCGTCGTGCGCTCAGCGGCCGCGCAGCTCTCGCGCTACGTCGCCGACGTCTACGAGGACTGACCAGACCCGCAAACGCGGCGTTGATGGGTGATCCGCTGGTAGGCAGCGTCGCTCCTGATGGCCGCACGACGCATGACCTCGTCCCGAGGTGCGGCGGTTGACCGACGACTCGCGAGGCCGCCCGGCAGTGCCCTCCATCAAGCGGCCAGCCGGGCTGTCCCCTGGCCCAATCACCCGCCTGGCGGCGTTACGGTCAAGACGCGCCCCGGTCGCACCAGGCCGGAGTCCACGACGGGATGGGGGAAATCTCGTGTACGCACCGCGCACCGATTACGACCGAGCCAAACTGCTGGTGGAGGCCGTCCAGGAGCTGTCCACCGATCGGACGGTCTCGCAGATCCAGGCCACCGTGCGGTCAGCCGCCCGTGAACTCATGGGTGCCGACGGCGCGACGTTCGTGTTGCGCGGCGCAGGCGAGCGCTGTCAGTACGTCGACGAAGACGCGATCGCGCCGCTGTGGAAGGGGCAGGATTTCGCGATGGAGGCCTGCGTGAGCGGGGGCGTGATGCAGAGCGGCGCGCCCGTGCGCATCCCAGACATCTACCAGGACGATCGCGTGCCGCTGGACGCCTACCGGGTGACGTTCGTGCACAGCCTCGCGATGGTGCCGATCCGACAAACTCGCCCGATCGGGGCGATCGGCGTGTACTGGGCGACCAACCACGACACGACCGACGAAGAGCTCGACCTGCTGCAGGCGCTTGCGGACTCGACCAGCGTCGCGATGGAGAACGCCCGGATGCTCGAAGAGCTCGAGCAGGCGCGACTGGAGACGCTCCAGCGCCTGGCGCTCGCGGGCGAGTTTCGCGATGACGAGACCTTCCAGCACACGCAGCGCGTGGCGTACACGTCTGCGCTGCTCGCGGCGCAACTCGGGCTCCCGGACGACCAGGTCGACCTGATCGAACAGGCTGCGGCCTTGCACGACATCGGCAAGCTCGCCGTCCCTGACGCGATTCTGCTCAAACCAGGACGGCTGACCGACGCGGAGTTCGAGCAGATGAAGGGCCACCCGAGCGCCGGTGCCGCGATGCTCGACGGCAGCCACTCCGGCGCGCTCAAGCTCGCCGCCGAGATCGCGCTCTCGCACCACGAGCACTGGGACGGCAGCGGCTACCCCTGGGGCACCGCGGAAGAAGAGATTCCGCTGAGCGCTCGGATCGTCACGGTTGCCGATGTGTTCGACTCGCTGACCCACGAGCGGCCCTACAAGCACGCGTGGCCGGTCGCCGATTCGGTCGCCGAGATCCACCGTTTGCGGGGGCTGCAGTTCGACCCCGACGTGATTGCGGCGTTCACCAGCCTGGATCCGTCGGTCCTCGTGGACGGCAACCGCCACGCTCCGCTGCGGCTGGTCGCCTGAACCCTGATTTGCGGCGCGATCCGTGAGGGCGCCCACAGCCGGGCGCCCTGGCGCTGCGCGATTCGCCGAGACCCTGCAAACTGCTGGGCGTGCCACGCGACCCTTACGAGGTCCTCGGCGTCCAGCGTGACGCCGACGACTCGCAGATCAAGAAGGCGTTCCGGAAGATGGCGCGTGAGCTCCATCCGGACAACAACGACGCACCGGACGCCGAGGACAAGTTCAAAGAGGCAGCGACCGCCTACGAGATCCTCAGCGACTCCGAGCGCCGCGCCACCTACGACCGCTACGGCCACGACGGCCTGCGCGGCGGCGGCTTCCAGTCGCAAGCCGAAGGGTTCGGTTCCTTCTCCGACCTGTTCAGCGCCTTCTTCGGCGACTCGTTCGGCGGCGGTGGCGGGGGAGGTCCCGCGGTTGGCGAGGACCTGCTCGTGCGCTTGGACCTCGACTTGGAGCAGACCGTCAAGGGCGGCGAGGCATCGCTGAACTTCGACGCGATCGTTGGCTGTGACACCTGCGAGGGCACCGGCGCAAAGCAAGGCAGCGAGGTCAAGCAGTGCGACCGCTGCGGTGGCGCGGGCGAGCTGCGCGCGGTCACCCGCACGCCGTTCGGGCAAGTCATGCGGGCTGTTGCGTGTGACCGCTGCGGCGGCCGCGGCAGCCTCATTCAGGACCCGTGCGATACCTGCCGCGGTGAGGGCCGGATCGTCAAACGGCGCGACATCAAGATCGATATCCCGCTCGGCATCGCCCACGGTCAGCGGATCCGCCTGCGCGGCGAGGGGCACGCCGGTGAGGCGGGCGCGCCGAGCGGCGACCTCTACGTGCAGATCGCGGTGCGTCAGCACCCCGTGTTCACGCGCGACGGCGACAACCTCATCGCGGTCGCCTCCGTGGCGGCGCCGTTCGCCGCGCTCGGCACCACGATCGAGATCGACGGCTTTGACGGCCCAATCGAGGTCGACGTCCCCGCTGGCGCTCAGCCCGGCGAAGAGGTCCGCCTTGCGGGACTGGGTATGCCGCGCGGACGCGGCGATCGCGGCGAGCTGCGGGTCGTGCTCGACATCGTGATTCCCCGTCGCCTCGACGAGCGCCAGCGTGAACTGCTCCAGGCCTTCGCTGATTCGCTGGAGGACCGCAACACCAAGGCGCCCGGCGGCCTCGGCGAGCGCCTGCGCCGTTTGGCAGGGAAGCGCCGATGATCCGCCTGGCCGTCCGCGTCCCGCGCGAGAGCTGCGAACTCGTCCTCGCTGAACTCCTGGAGCTGGCTCCTTCAGGGATCGAAGAGCAGGACGTCCCAGAAAACCCGTCGCTGATCGAGTACGCCGTCTACGGCTCAGCCGGCGAATTGCCGGACCTCGGCGCCGCCGCGGCCCACGTGGCTGGTATTCCGGTCGACGTCTTCACGCAGGAGATCGCCGACGACTGGCACGAGCGGTGGCGCGACTTCCACAAGCCCGTCACGATCGCCGGCAAGCTGCATGTGCGACCGCCGTGGCTCGAGGCACAACCCGGCGTGCTTGACCTGGTGATCGACCCGGCGCGAGCCTTCGGCACCGGCGCACATGAGACGACCCAGCTCTGCCTGGAGCTGCTGCTGGAGCTCGAGCCGCAGGGCGCCATGCTCGACCTCGGCTGTGGTTCGGGCGTGCTCGCGATCGCCGCGGCGCAGCTCGGCTTTTCACCGGTCGTGGGCCTGGACTTCGACCCGGCCAGCGTCGAAGCCACAGACGACAACGCCAAGGTCAACGGGGTGCAGGTCAAGGCCGCCCGGTTTGACCTGATGCACGCCGAGGCGATTCCATCGGCGCCGACGGTCGCCGCAAACCTCTTGCGGCCGCTGCTGTTGCAGGTGGCCGAGACGGGTTTTGCGCCTGAGGTCCCACAGACGCTTGTCGCGTCGGGACTGCTGCGGCACGAGGCCGACGAGGTCGCCGCCGCCTTCGAGCGTCATGGTCTGCGCGAGACCGGCCGCCGCGAGCTCGGTGACTGGGCGGCGCTGCTCCTGCAGCGCTGAATCCGGCAGGTGCGGGGTTTCCGAACGCCGTTCGGAAACGCACTGTAGTCCACGCATAGGGTTTGCCCTGGCCACCGTCCCAACCGGCCACACCGCCCATGTCCCGCCTCGCCTCGCGCCTTCGTCGTCCCTCGATCCCGCGCGCCGTAGCGCTCTCGGTGTTCGGCCTGGGCGTTACTGCGCTGTCGCTCCCGGCGGGAGCTGCGGCGGGCCCGCTGAAGGCCACGAGTTTCGTCCGTGGGACCGCCGCCGCGGAGAATGTCTACCGCTCGCCGCAGCGGTCCTTTGCGGGCGACTTCGACGGCGACGGCAAGGACGACGTGATCTACGCCGACAACGGGAACAGCGCCTGGCTCGTGTACGGCACCTCGCCCTCATCTGACGCCGACCTGGGAACGGATCTGGGTACGCGCGGCTGGAAGATCACCCCGCTCGTCAGCGGCGTCTACGACGTGGACGGCGCCGGTGACTTCGACGGCGACGGTGTCGACGACGTGGTGATCAACTCCAGCGGCGAGGCGTTCATCGTCTACGGCTCGCGCACCCGCCGCACGGGAACGCTCGCGATTGCGTCCGGCCAAACGACGCAGCCCGCCGGCGTGACTCGCATCGCGAACGTCATCTACTCGGCCGGCAAAGCTGCCGGCATTGGCGACTTCGACGGGGATGGCTACGACGACATCGCGCTGCAGCGCGATCAGGTTGGAGCCTCGATCGTGCGCGGCGGCCCGCGTGTGGCAACCCTCAGCGCATCGGCACAAGGCACGCGCACGTCGCTCGTCAACGCCATCCGGCGTTGCGGCATCGTCTGGTTTACGTATCGGTGCGTCTCGCTCGGTGTGAACTTTGACGAGGTCGGCGACTTCGACGGCGACGGCAAGGACGATCTGATCGTCGAGAGCAGCGCCGCGGACGGCAACTTCATGCTCTACGGCCGCACCGGAAGCTTCACCGTTCAGGCCGTGGCCCAGACCGGCGTGACGCGTTTGCCGAACGGCCAGACCGGCGACCGCAGCCAGCTCGTTGGCAACTATCACGGCGTGGGCGACGTGAACGGTGACGGTCGCGGCGACGTGGTCGGGTTCGGCACCGTGCTCACGTACGGGCGTGCCGGTCGTCCCGGGTCGATCCTGCGCACGTCGCCACTGGTGACGCTACGCCACGGCACCTCGACCGACTTCACCGTCGAGCGCGTCGGCGATCAGAACGCCGACGGCAAGGACGACCTCGCGGTCTACGCTGCGAGCGCATCGGGCAGTCCGGTGCGGATCGTGACGTCGCTGCCTGCGGCCCCGGCCACCGTCGACACGAGTCTCGGCACGCCGGTCGCCGGATTGCCGGCCGACGCTTGGCTGGTGCTCGCGGGCGGTGGAGATCTCGACGGCGACGGCCTCGGTGATCTGCTGGTCCCGACGGTCTACCCATCCGAGAGCACCTACCTGGTGACCCACGGCACCGGCTCGCCCGGAAGCGTCGGGCGGCCGGCATCGGTGCGTGGCAACGTCGTCCTGCTGGACGCCAACGGGAACACACCGCTCTCGAACTGGACCGCCACGCTCACGACGACCTGCGGCGGCCGCACCGGTCCCGCGGTCGAGTCCGTGAACAGCACGGAGGTCACCCTCGCCAACGCGAGCGAGGGCGAGGAGTGCACGGTGCAGCCGTCCATCACGCTGACCGATCCCGCGCCGTTTGCGCGCTGCATCTGGCGCGACACCTACACGGTGCGCTACCTCGAGCCGGTGCCGGCCGGAGCGCCGTTCACGCTCAAGGCTGGCGTCAACCAGTGGCAGCTCGAGCGACGCTGCACGCTGCCTGCAACCGACTTCCCGACCAGCTTCCAGGCGGTCGGCTGGTCGGCAGCCGGCTCGGCACTGGATGACTTCAGCGCGCAGATCGCGCTCACGCCGATGGAGCCCAACAAGGCTGGCGCCGTGATGTGGGGCGCCCCGCTGGACTACCGCAACCGCACGATCGAGTTCGACATGCGCATCGCGGGCGGCAGCGGCCCCGGCGAAGGCGCCACCCTCGCCCTTGTTCGGCCCGATGCATCGGGGCAGCCAGAAGGCGGCCGCGTGGGTGGCACCGGTCCGCTGCTTGGCTTTGGCGGGCTCGGTGGCGTCGCGGTGGCCTTCGACACCAAGCAGGACGCGGGCGACCCATCCGGCAACTTCATCGGCCTGACCGATGGCGCGGCGGCGGGCAAGCTGCGCTGGATCGCAAGTTCCAACCTCAGCGCCGCGCTGCGCAACCCCTCCGGGCAGCGGGTGAAGGTGGTCTTCAAGGCTGGTCGCACGATCGTCTACATCAACGGCGTGATGCGGATGAACACCACCACCCTGAAGGTGCCTGCCTCAGCCTTCTTGGCCTTCACGGCGTCGACCGGCACCCTCCACCAACTCCACAACGTCTACAACCTCACCGTCCGGCCCAGCTAGCGGTCGATCGATCAGGGGCGGGCGGAAACTGCCCGCCTCTGCTGGGTTTGTGGCCCTCGCCACGATGTTGTGCTTTGCGCAGAAGGCACTAGCGTCGAAGGCATGGCATGGAATGTGGTCATTGCAGGCGGCGGTTTCGGAGGGGTCCACACGGCCAAGTACCTGGCCCGCGTTCTGCCGCGCCATTCCGCAAGGATCACGCTCGTCAACGACACCAACTTCATGCTCTACACGCCGCTGCTGCCGGGCGCGGCGGCAGGCACGCTGGAGCCCCGCCACGTGGTGGTGCCGCTGCGCGAGACGTTGCCGGACTGCGTCGACCTGCTGGTGGGCAAGGTCACCGGCGCGTCACCGGAAGACAAGGGCGTCTTCGTCGACACGATCAGCGGCGAGAGCAAGCGCCTGCGTTACGACCAGCTCGTCGTCGCGCTCGGCTCGGTCAGCCGCACCCTGCCGATCCCGGGTCTGGCCGAATACGGCCTGGGGCTGAAGTCGCTGCCGGAGGCGATCGCCCTGCGCAACCGCGTGTTGCGCAACCTGGAGCTCGCTGAGTCAACGGAAGACCCCGTCGAGCGCCGCGCCGCGCTCACGTTCGTGTTCGTCGGCGCTGGCTACGCCGGTCTGGAAGGCCTCGCCGAGCTGCAAGACTTCGCCAGCGAGGTGCTGGATCTCTACCCCCGGGCACGCGTCCATGGCATGCGCTGGATCTTGGTGGAGGCGCGCGACCGCGTCATGCCTGAGGTCTCCCCGTCGCTGGCGAACTTCGCAGCGCGCGAGCTCACCGCGCGAGGCATCGAGCTGCGCACGTCGACGACCCTCGAGGAGATCACCGACAACACCGCGCGGCTCAGCGACGGCGAGGTCGTGCCGACCCGCACCGTGGTGTGGACCGCGGGCGTCAAGCCCCACCCGGTCGTCGCCAATCTCGGGCTGCCGCTCAACGAGACGGGCCGCGTGATCGTCGACAACACGCTGGCCGTGCAGGACCGCCCGGGTGTGTGGGCGATCGGCGACAACGCCAGCGTCCCGGACCCGGCGTCCAAGGGGCAGCGTCCCGCACCGCCGACGGCCCAGCATGCGATCAGGCAGGGCCGCACGGCCGGCCGCAACGTCGCTGCAGCGCTCGGCACCGGTTCACCGACCACCTTCAAATACAAGACCCGCGGCGTCGTGGTCGACATGGGCCAGCGCAAGGCGGTCGCCGAGACGATGGGCATCCGTTGGCGCGGCACTCCCGCGTGGTTCATCACCCGCACGTACCACCTCGCGATGATCCCGGGCCTCGGGCGTCGCGGGCGCCTCCTCGCCGACTGGAACGTGGGCCTGCTCTTCGGGCGCGACACCGCCGAACTCGGCCAGCTCGGCAACGTTCCGCGCCTTGGCGAGGGTGACCTGAGCAAGCCGGTGACGGCCGGCAATACGCCCGCCGACACCGAGAGCACCACCGACGGCTAGCGCCGAAGCTTCAACCTGCGGCGATCCGCGAGTAGAGCCATTGCTCAGCGCCCAGCCAGTC
>JAEMRF010000046.1:0-2469 GCA_016463515.1 Solirubrobacteraceae bacterium
CGTGGGTTCCCGATCGTCTCGCCAAACACGAGCTTGGTGCGCTCGTCGACGAGGCGCTCGACCGCGCCCGGGTCATCGGCGTCGGCGAACCGCACCTCGATCCCGTACTGCGGGAGGGTGTGCGCGAAGAGGTTGTAGGTGCCGCCGTAGAGCTGAGAAACCGACACGATGTTGTCGCCGGCACGAGCAATGTTGAGGACCGCGTAGGTGACGGCCGCCTGCCCGGAGGCGGTGACCAGCGCACCGATGCCGCCCTCCAGCTGCGCCACGCGCTGCTCGAGCACGTCCCACGTGGGGTTCATGATCCGGCTGTAGATGTTGCCGGGCTCAGCGAGCGCAAAGAGGTTCGCAGCGTGGTCGGTGTCGTTGAACGTGAACGAGGTCGTCTGGTAGATCGGGACCGCCCGGGCGTTCGTGGCCGAATCGGGCTCTTGGCCGCCGTGCAGGGCGATGGTCTCGGGGCGGTGCTGACTCATGTTCGTGTCTCCGGTTGGGGCTCGGGGAGGCAATCTAGCCAAACTTGGTCGGCTTTAGCGTAAATACACTGCCCATCGCAGCCGACTCGCGCCGGAGCTCCTGCAGGTTTGCCCTGCTCATGAGTCTTAAAGTAGCCGCTCGACCACACCTCGAATCGACCCTACACCGGTCGCCATGGAAGGCTGCCCACCAGTGAGGACCGCAAGCCCCACCTTGCACCGGCCCCGGCGGACCTGCAACCCCTGATGCACGACCCACCCGTCGGTGCGCGGCAACCAGCCGGACTTGAACACCGTCTTGAACCCATGACGGCGCGCCACCGGCGCCCCACCCCACGTCTGCGCCGGTACGACGGTGCGCAGGAGCTGGCGGCCGTAGGCCCGGAATCGCGCGGGGAGCAGCCCATCCAGCCGACCAAAGAATCTGGCCTGGTCGCTGGCGGTGAGCTGAGACGTGCCCCAATAGCCCGCCACGGTGTAGTTCCGCATTCCGGCAGCGCGCGCGACCGACCGCAGCCCATTGGCACCCACGAGGTTGAACGTAGCGCTGGCTTGCGCGTTGTCGGACACGCGAATCATGGCCGAGAGGCGTGACCGAGCGCCCGAGGACAGCCCAGCACGCAGCCGGTCGTGCCGTCGCAGATCCGCGACGAGCAGCATCGCCTTCACCAAACTCGCCGACCGGTACGACACGCCGCCGCCCCACGAACCGATCCGGCCCGATTCGTAGACGGCGAACGACACCCTGCCCGGGCGCCCGCGGGCGTAGCTGCGGGCGCGCGCGATGTCGGCTGAGGAGACGCACGCCTTCGGCCGCACGGGGCGGTCGGGAGCTCGCCGGACCGGAGCGGTCGCAACCGCCCCGGTGAGCACGAGTGGCGACAGCGAGATGAGGGAGACGATCGGCACCCGCCTAGCGTGCCGACCCTCCCTACCGCGCGACCATGGCCCACGGGCCAAGCCACGCGGGTCTGGAGCAACGTCTCAGATGGTGACGACCAGCTTGCCGGTCGCCCGGCGCTCGTCAAGGTCACGCAGCGCCTGCGCCCCATCTTCGAGCGGGTAGCTCTGACCGATGATCGGTCGCACGATGCCGGCCTCGGCCCAGCGCAGCACGTCGGCATGGATCTCTTGCGTGAGCTGCGGACGCGTCCCCACGAACGCGCCCCAGGCGGCGCCGACCACGCTGATGTTCTTCAGCAAGAGGCGATTGAGCGGCACCGACGGAATCTGACCCGCGGTGAATCCGACGACCACGAGCCGGCCTTCCTCCGCCAGTGAGCGCAGAGAGTCCAGCACGCGGTCTCCGCCAACGGGATCCAGGACGACGTCAACCCCGCGGCCTTCAGTGAGCGCCTTGACCTGCTTCGGCCAACCCTCGTCCGGGCGGATGACCTCATCGGCGCCGGCGTCACGAGCGACCTGCTCCTTCTCATCCGACGACACCACGGCGATGCAGCGCGCGCCGACGCCCTTGGCGACCTGGATGGCGGCCGTTCCGACACCGCCGGCCGCGCCGTGGATGAGCACGGTCCCGCCGGCCTGCAGCCCGCCGCGGCGAATCAGCGCCAAGTGCGCGGTGTGGTAGTTCATGATCAGCCCGGCACCCTGGAGGTCGTCGAGGCAGTCCGGCAGCGGAAGGACCATCTCCGGTACCGCGCCGACGAGCTCGGCCGCCATCCCAAGGCCGAACGCTGCGACGCGCTGCCCCGGCGCGAGGCCCGAGCCCTCAGGCGCCCGCACGACACGGCCAGCGGCCTCCACGCCGAGCGTGAACGGCGGCTCGAGCTTGAGCTGGTACTCGCCGCGCGAGAGCAGCAGGTCGGGGAAGGCCAGCCCGGCCGCGGCCGCCTCGATCACCACCGGCACCTGCGCCGACGGCTCGGGTACCTCGGCGACGGCGACCCCGTCGGGGCCGGTGAGAGCGGAGACCTGCAGGGCGCGCATGTCGGGCAGTCTCGCAGCCAACCGGCGGACTGCGCGTTACCCGAGC
>JAEMRF010000046.1:2569-12300 GCA_016463515.1 Solirubrobacteraceae bacterium
GGCGCGCATGTCGGGCAGTCTCGCAGCCAACCGGCGGACTGCGCGTTACCCGAGCGCCTCGGACTACGGACTGACGGCCAAGAACAGGAACGCGAAGAAGAGCACCAGGTGCAGCACGCCCTGCTGCAGCGTCGCCCGACCGGGGACGACCGTCAGCACGCTCACGATGACCGTCAACAGCAGCAGCACCATCTGCGTCGCCTCGAGCCCGAGGATGAGCGGACCGTCGAGCCAGATCGTGGCGACGGCGATCGCTGGGATCGTGAGCCCGATGCTCGCCATCGCCGAACCGAGTCCCAGATTCAGGCTCGTCTGCACGCGGTCCCGGCGCGCGTTGTTGGCGGCTGCGAGCGACTCGGGCAACAACACGAGCAGCGCGATGATGACGCCTACGGCGGACTGCGGGAATCCTGCGGCCTCCACGGCGTCCTCGATCGCCGGCGACTCGATCTTCGCCAGCCCGACCACCGCAACCAGCGCCACCACCAGCATCCCGAGGCTGGTCAGTGCTGCGCGGCTCGATGGCGGTTCGGCGTGTTCGTCGAGATCGATCGGCCCACCGCGCGCCGCTTGCGGCAGGAAGTAGTCCCGGTGGCGAACGGTCTGGATGAACACGAACAGGCCGTAGAGGACGATCGAAGCGATCGCCGCGAAGATCAGCTGCGACGTCGTGAACTCAGAGCCGGGCGCCCCCGTGGTGAAGGTCGGCAGCACCAGACACAGCGTGGCGAGCGTGGCGACGGTGGCCAGCGCCGTGCCCGTGCCCTCGGCATTGAACGTCGCGACCTTGGTGCGCAGCGCGCCGAGCAACAACGACAGCCCGACGATCCCGTTGAGCGTGATCATCACCGCGGCGAAGACCGTGTCGCGGGCGAGCGTGGCGGTCTCGGGGCCACCCGAGATCATGAGGGTCACGATCAGGGCCACCTCGATGACGGTGACCGCGACCGCGAGCACGAGCGACCCGAACGGTTCGCCGACTTTGTGGGCGACCACCTCCGCGTGGTGGACGGAGGCCAGGACCGACGCCGCCAGCAGCAGGCCGACCACGACGAGCACCGGGGTCGCGGGGTAGGTGCCCCACGTCAGCGCGAGGGCAAGGATGGCGATGAGTGGGAGGGCGACCGTCCAGCGGGTGGCGACCGATCGGAGGGCTTGACTCATACCTCCAGCCTGTCATGCCAACATCGCTGGCGTGCCTCTCCAGCGAACGCTCGTGCTCTACGTGATCGACGAAGCCACCGATGACGTCGCGGCGACGATCCAGGAATCAGCACGGTTGGCCAAGCAACTCCACCTGTGGGAGGGCCCGTCGCCAACGGCGTTCGACGCGACCCCTGAGGGCTCACCCAGGACGGTGGGCGTCGGCCTCCGGTTCGACGACCCACTCCCCGCCGCCGACCGCGCAGGCGTGATCCGGTTGCTCGAGCACGCTGCCGTCGCCTCGGCGACGCTCGGTGTGTGCCTGGAGGTCCAGCTCGACGGGACTCCGCTCGGGCTCGTCGCGCCGGAGGGGCTGCAGCCGTGGGTCGCCGACACGTTGCAGCGAGAACTCGGCCTCTCTCAGCCGCCGGCGTAGCCCGCTGCGCTGCACACCACGCGATTGCGTCCGGCGGCCTTGGCCTCGTAGAGCGCTGCGTCGGCGTCGGCGATGAGGTCGTCTTGAGAGGTGTGTGCTCCGGTCAGCTCGGCGACACCGACGCTGATCGTCACGGGCGCGGGATCGGCGGCGGTCTCGACTTCCACACGCCGTCGCACGCGTTCGGCGAACTGCGCTGCATCGTCGATCGCGCTGTCCTGCAGTGACACGACGAACTCCTCGCCGCCGTAGCGGCTGGGAAAGTCGGCCGCCCGGCATTCCAAGCGCAGCACGTCGGCAAAGCGCCGCAAGGCGTCGTCGCCAGCGGCGTGCCCGAGCCGGTCATTGATCTGCTTGAAGTGGTCGAGGTCGATGACCACCACGCTGAGCGCCCCGCTGGTCCGGCGGGCCCGTTCGACGTCGCGACCGAGCACGCTGCCAAACGCCACGCGGTTCGCCAACCCGGTGAGGTCATCGGTCGAGGCGCTCTGTTCCAGGTCGGTGATCATGGCCGCCAACGACTCACGCATCAGGCGCACCAGGGCCGTGACCACGAACACCACGAGCACCGTCGGAGCGAACACCTGCGCTTCGGAGCCGTCAGGGTGAAAGCCCCAGAGGGCGACGGCGCACAGCACCGCAAACATGGCGAGCACGACCGCGAGGTCGCGCCTGCGCAGAAAGTAGGCCGCCGTCAGGACCGGCCACAGGTAGAAGGCCGGTGTCGCGCCGATCGGGGTAGACACCGCTACGACGACGGTGATGTAGACCAGTCCCGCGAAGTTCGAGAGCCGCGCGTGCGCGAGGGTCATCGCGGACTTCTGGAAGTAGCGGATCGTGGCGAGCGCAAGCGCCACGGCGCCGAGCAGGTAGTAGGCATCGTGGTCGGAGCGATCGCCATCGGGGAGCACGAGCGCGGCGACGATCAGCGTGGCGCCGCCCACGAGGTACTGGAGGATCGCCACCAGGCGCATGAGTTCCAGGTCGTTCTGGCTCGGCGAAATCGACCGAACTGGCCGCCGGACGCGGCCGTCTCGGTCAAGGACCTCGGACTTCAGGATCGAGCGGAACGACACGGGAAAGGCAGGGGCGGCCGCGCAGGCGCGGGCCGGTGCCACTCGCATCGGTCGGGGGACACCGCACCTTGAACAATTGTCTGGGTGAGATCCGGTCGATGGTCGACCGGTGGTCATACGCGATTCCGCTCGACATTTGAGTGGACTCGGGTCCAGCACCCATTCAGGAATAGGCACACCGGTCCGATGGTTGGTCCAGTTGGGGGCACCACGGATGGTGCCCCTCCGACGAGACCTTCACATGACCCACCCCTCCCACGCCCTCCTTCGCCGCGCCATCGCGGTCGCTGCGATCGCCAGCTGCGCCTCCCTGGCCCCGGCAGCCGTCGCCTCGCCGGGCACCAAGAGCACCTCCCCCAAGCGCGGTCCAGCGGCCGACCTGGTGGTTCGCGACCTCGACGTCGAGTTCGGCAGCGACACGCTCATGGTCTACGCCGACGTCGTCAACATCGGAAACCGCAAGGCCCAGCGCCGCAGCGAGGCCGTCGTGGCGATCTCCGGCGACGAGATCCTGGACGACGACGACGAGATCGTCGACGACCCGACGGTGCGCCGCCTGGGCCCGAATGGACGCTATGAACTCGAAACCGAGGTCGACGTTCCGGCCGACGAGGACCTCCCGTCCGGCGACGTCTACCTGCTGGTCTGCGCGGACGGGTATGACGCCGTACGCGAGAAGAACGAGGCCAACAACTGCGCCGCCGAGCTGATTGCCAGCGACGAGGAAGCCGTGGACGAGGACGACGCCGAGGACGCCTTCGAAGATGACGACTCCGATGAGGAGTCCGGCGAGGACTTTCCGGTGACGGACGAGCGCTGACGCCGCGCGATGATCAGCCGCTGCGGCTGCAGCGGCCGAGGAACGCCACCGGCCTCTGGGTCCCCCGCCGCTCGCATGCCGGCGTGGGCCCCAGGGGCCGGTGGCGTTCGGGCCTCAATCGCGAGGGTCCAGCCGCGACGGCCACGACAGGCTGATCGGGAGGCCATCCGGCACACCCGTGGACCGCGCTGCGTCGATGGCGTTCGTGCGGCGCCCGGGCAGGGCGAAGACCACACCGGTAATGCTCCGAGGGCGACCAGCTTCGTTGAAGGTGACGCGACCCCGAGCGCCGATCCAGGTCGGCTCGTCAGCGGCGGACTGCAGCCGGTACTCAAGCGACCACTCCGGGGTCTGTGGATCGAACGCTCGCATCATGGTGCGCTGCCACATCGCTCGGTCGTCTGGGTGCACGAAGGCGAGGAACCCATCGAGTCCCGCTTCGGCGCCCATCTCCTGTGGGAGCTCGATGATCTCCGACAGGTAGGCGTCGGCCGTGAACCGGCGCTGCTCCAGCTCATAGGAGAAGCGGGCCATCTTGCCTGCCTCCAGCGCGGCCGTGAGCTGCCCCTCCCGTTCATCGAGTTCGCGCCGCAGTTCGCGCGCGTCGTGCACATCAGCAGCCGTGCCGTACCACCGGGTTACCTCGCCTTCAGGCCCAAGCACCGGGACGGCCCGAGCCTCGAACCATCGGTAGCCGCCATCCCGGCTGCGCAGACGGAAGTCCGTAGTGAAGGGACCGGTCCCTCGCAGCGCCGCTCCAAGGATCTCCCCCAGTCCCGGGCGGTCATCAGGATGCACGGCCTCCGTCCAGGCCCAGCCGTGGTGTGCGCCGGGCGCCGCACCCGTGTAGTCGAGCCACCGGTGATTGAAGTAGTCGCACGAGCCCGAGGCATCAAAACTCCAGCAGAGCACCGGCAGCGATTCGGCGAGGTCATGGAACCGGCGCTCGCTCTCGCGCAGGGCGAGCTCGACCTGCACGCGATCGGTCGTGTCGTCGGCCTCCAGCAGGAAGTAGTCGACGCGTTCGCCGTTGCCATCGTCGTCGAACACCGCGGTGAGTACGGCGTCGGCTGAACGCAGCTCGCCGTCCGGACCGGTGAAGAGATCTTCGTAGAGCTGCGGCTCGCGCAGCGCGGCAGCGTCGGCCAGCCGGGTGTTCCAGGTGCGCACCCAATCGGGATCACCAGCAAAGGCAGGCGTCTTGCCCACGTGCAGCCCGATGAACTGCTCGCGCTTCAAGCCAAGACGAAGCGGCGCGCGGTTGATCTCGAGCACGATCCCTGCCGGATCGAGGACGGCGAGGAACGCCATCCGCATCTCGAAGATCTGCCGAAAGAGCGCCGAGGATTGCGGCGCGGGCTGTCGAGATTCGTGGGACATCGAAACGGAAAATTGCCTGCTGCAGGCGGGTTTCGCCAGCCTACCGCCGAGATCGGCAACGCGCCGGAGCCCGTCCCCCGATCGTACGATCGAGCGCTGGCCGACGGCGTCCAGTGTTGTGCGGCTCCGCCCGCCGCTAGACAGGGCGAACGGTGACCCGCGTCGAGCGCAGTCCGCTTCCGGTGACGGTGAGTCGCACGCGCGCGGTGCCCTTTGGCACCTTGGCCACGAGCGAGACGGTGCACTCGGAGCCCGCGGCGCGGACCGAGACGCGCTTGGTGACGGTGCGGCTGCGCCGGCCGACGGACGAGACGATGCGCGCGGAGGCGTTCTTGGGGCAGCGCGCGCTGGACTTCGAGCGACGCAGCGTGAGCCCGACAACCCGGAGGGTGCGCCCTTCGAGCCGCACGGCGCTCGGCGGTTTGGGGGTCGGGGTGGGGGCGCTGCCCGAGCTGGGCGTTGACGATCCTGGCGTGGGTGCGGCACCGACCGGGAGCGATTCGGTCGATGGTGCAGGCGCTGGCGGCGACGGCTCCGCGGCGAAGGCGACGGAGCCGCCCGCCGCGGCGGTCAGCGTGAGCGACCCCGACGAGGAGGCCCTGCCCACTTCGGCCGCGGCCTCGCCGTCTACGTCGCGCGCAACGACACTCAGTGTGGCTCCCGCACGCGGCGTGAGCCGGAGCGCGACGGAACTGGCCGGATCAACCAGGATGAGGTGCTGGCGCCCGAAGCGCAGCACCTCTACGTGGCCGGCGGCCTCGGCCTCGGCCACGGTGAGCGGCGCGGTGCCCGTGCCTTGGCCGGAGCGGGCGCGAGGCGACGGTGCACCTCCGGGCTCTGGGATGTCGGCGTCGATCGCGTCGATGACGAGCGCTCGCTGGGCCCGGCACGGGGTGCTTGCGCTCTCGGCGATGGCGGTCCCGGTCGAGAGCCACCCGGCGATCAGGGTGTAGAGCGCGGGATCGCTCATCTGCCCCATGTGTTTGGACGCGCAGAGTTCGCGCACCGCGAGATCGGTCCCGGTGCCGGGCAGAGCACCGCCGGCCTCCGTTCCCAGACGCTGGGAGCGCAGCGGTACGGTGCCGTCGCCCGGCCCGAGCGTGATGCCGACGGTGAGCTGGTCATCCTCTGAGGCGCCGGGTGCCATGACGATGCGCCTCACGGTGGGCTCCCCGCCCGAGACGATGGCGCGCCAGGGGAGGTTGCCGACGTCGAGCTGGTCGTAGTCGTCGGCATGCCTCGTCTGCGCGGCCAGCCACTGGGTCACGAACCCGCCGGACTGGATGATCAGCGCGCCGAGGCCGGGGCCGTCGAGCGGCGCTGGCGTGCGGCCGCCCACCGTGAGGAAGCTGCCGTAGGCGGCGCTGGGCCACAGGTTGTAGAGGCCCTGGAGCGTGGTGGCTGTGGACTGAAGGTCGGAGCGGCCTCCGAACAGGAACTCCATCGAGCCGACCGCGACCGCGCCGTTGAACGGCATCTCGCGGCCGAGCACCAGCGGGAAGATCGACTTCGGTGAGCCCCAGTACGGCGTCCCGACGGTGGTGACGCGCGCGAGCTTGTCGCGGCGAACCGGGTCGCTCGCATAGTGCCGGGCCATGAGTCCGCCGTAGGAGTGGGCGACCAGCTGCACACGCGACGCGCCCGTCTCGGTCTTGACCTGCTCGACGAGCGCGTCGAGGCGGGCGAGCGACGCGGCGGTGTCCTTGCGCCAGTCCCACGGGAAGGCGTAGAAGTTCTTGGCGCCGACGGTGGTCGCAAGTCGAGTCAGCGCCGAGCCGTAGATGTCCTCGCCGAGCAGCGATTCGGCGATCCCGGAGCGGCCCGGCACGAGGCGATGCTGGGCGTCGTACTCCGGCTCGGCGATGCCCGCGGCCGGGCAGTCCGCGCTGGCGTTGGTCTCCCCGTCGCTGAGGAGGCGCAGTCGGGCGTCGTCGACCGGGACCGCCGGCCAGATCTGGCCGTTTCGCGCCGCGGGAGCACACCAGACCTCGGACCCGAGAATCCCCGGGAGAAAGATCACCGGCACGGGCGCGGAGAGGCGGAACTTGCGCACGAGGTTGCTGCCTGCCTCGCTGAAGTAGACCTCCCCTTCATGGAAGCCCAGACCCTGCGGACCCTTGATCGGAGACGTGGGCGGGGAGCCGTCGGGGCTGGTCGCCTGGGTGCCGTTGCCTGCGACGGTGCGGATGACACCGTCCGCGGTGATGCGCCGGATCCGGTGATTGCCCGAGTCGATGAAGAGGAGCGAGCCGTCGGGCGCCGTCGCCAGCTGCGTTGGCTGCCTGGTGCGCGCCGCCGTGGCTGGGCCACCGTCGCCCGTGGCGCCGATCAGGCCCGTGCCCGCATAGGCGTGGATGGTGCCGTCAGGCGCGATGCGACGGATCCGGTTGGCCGCGATGTCGCTGACGAAGATGCTGCCGTCGCTGGCGACCGCGAGATCGCCCAGCGAGCGGAACGTCGCCTGCAGCGCGGGCCCGCCGTCACCGGTGTCGGCCTCCACGCCGGTGCCGGCGATCGTGTCGATGTTGCCGTCGGCGTCGACGCGTCGCACCCGCAGGTTGCCTGCGTCGATGAAGAGCAACTCGCCGGTCGGTGTGAGGGCGAGCCCAGCGGCGCTGGCGAGCATGGCGTTCGTGGCAGGCCCGCCGTCGCCGCTGAAGCCAAAGACCCCGTTGCCGGCGACCCGGGAGATCGTGCCGGTGGGCGAGATGCGTCGGACGCTGTGTTGGACGCTGTCCGTGTAGTAGACGCTTCCGTCGGGGGCAGCGAGGATGTCGGTCGGGCCGGTGATCGCCGCCTGCGTGGCGGGACCTCCATCGCCGGTCGGAGGCAACGGTCCTACGAGCGGTATCGGCACACCCGCGAGCAGACTGATCGTTCCGCCCGGCGTGATGCGTCGCAGCCGCGAGTAGTCGCCGGTGAACGCACTGACCGGGTTGTGGACCAGAACGACTCCACCGTCGGCCTCGACGCTGAGCGGCCACGCGCTGATCTCGGCGCTGAGCGCCGCTCCACCATCGCCTGCCCCGCCAGCGGTGCCGTTGCCGGCAATGGTGACCAGACCTTCACTGGCCTGCGCCGCGGAAGGAACCAGCGCCGCAGCGGCGATCACCGCGACGCAGACCGACTGCAACGACCGTCGAATGCGACGCGAGGGATGCATCGGCGCCAACCTAGCATCGGGGAGACACACCGAACAGACCATGCGGCTCCACGTAGGCTGGCGACATGCAGGGCCGCCTTGACGACTACCGCCGCAAGCGGCGATTCGACGAGACCCCCGAACCCAGCGACTCCGGCACACCATCCGAGGGGCCCGCCCGCTTCGTGATCCACGAGCACCATGCCACCCGCCTGCACTGGGACCTGCGCCTCGAACACGACGGCGTGCTCGCCAGCTGGGCGGTGCCGAACGGCATCCCGCGTGATCCCAAGCGCAACCGCAAGGCCATCCAGACCGAGGACCATCCGCTGGCCTATCTGGAGTTCGCGGGCACGATCCCGGCCGGAAACTACGGCGCGGGCGAGATCTCGATCTGGGATCACGGCACGTACGTGACCGAGAAATGGCGCAAGGACGAGATCATCGTCGTCTTCGCCGGGGAGCGTCTGCGGGGGAAGTACGTGCTGTTCCAAGCCGGGAAGGAGGGCAGCGACTGGCTCCTGCACCGGATGGACCCGCCGCAGGACCCGGGCGCGGAGCCGATCCCGGACCACATCGCGCCCATGCTCGCCGTACCCGGCGACCTGCCGGCCCGCCAAGACGAGTGGGCCTTCGAGGTCAAGTGGGACGGCGTGCGTGCGCTGGCGCGATCCGAGCCCGGTCGCTTGCACCTGTTTGGCCGTAGTGGTCGCGAGATCACCGCGTCCTACCCAGAGCTTGCCGCCCTCAATCGCCAGCTGAGCTCGCACGAGGCGGTACTCGACGGCGAGATCATCGCGTTCGACGAACACGGCAAGCAGAGCTTCTCGTCGGTGCAGCACCGCATCCAGGTGACCGACCGCAGCGCCGCCGCGCGGCTGGCCCGCGAGAACCCCGTCACCTACATGATCTTCGACCTGCTCTGGCTCGACGGGCACTCGCTGGTCGACCTGCCCTACGAGGAGCGCCGCACCCGCCTGGAGGCCCTGGGCCTCGCTGGCGGACCCAACTGGGATGTGCCGGCGTTCCACGTGGGCGCCGGTACCGAGCTGCTCGCGGCTACCGCCGAGCAGGAGCTGGAGGGCATCATTGCCAAGCGGCTGGGCTCGGCGTACGAGCCTGGGGCCAGAGCCCAGAACTGGCGCAAGATCAAACACACGCGCCGCCAAGAGGTCGTGATTGCCGGGATCTCGCCGGGCCGCGGCAACCGCACCGGCAGCTTTGGCGCTTTGCAGTGCGGCGTCTACTCAGCCGCCGGTGAGCTCTCCTATTGCGGGGGCGTGGGGACGGGCTTCACCGACGCGATGCTCCGGGAGGTGCTGCGGGCAACCGAGGGCCTTGAGGTCGACGACACACCCTTCGCTGGGACCAAGCAACCACCCAAGGGCACCCGCTTCCTTGCGCCAGAGCTGGTGTGCGAGGTCGAGTTCGCGGAATGGAGCCGAGACGGGAGCCTGCGCCATCCGACGTTCCGCGGGCTGCGTTTTGACCGGGACGCGCGGGACGTAATCCGCGAAGAGCAGGGAGTTCTGAACTTGCCGGACCGTGAGCCGACCTCGAGGCCGGTGCCCAATACTCAAGCTCAAGTAGAGCCTGAGACCAAGGCCGAACGCGCGCCCGCCCCTGCCTCGGAGGGGCCCGAAGAGACCCCGGAGGCTGTTGGCGCGTCGCTCGACGTCGAGGGCCACACCGTGAAGCTCACCAACCTGGGCAAGGTGCTCTACCCCGTGCCCG
>JAEMRF010000046.1:12400-14385 GCA_016463515.1 Solirubrobacteraceae bacterium
GAGGGCCACACCGTGAAGCTCACCAACCTGGGCAAGGTGCTCTACCCCGTGCCCGGCGTGACCAAAGGCGACGTGATCGCCTACTACGCCGCGATCGCCCCGGTCCTGCTGCCGCATCTGGCGGGCCGCCCCGTCACGCTCGTGCGCTTCCCTGATGGCGTCGAGGGCAAATCGTTCTTTGAGAAGCACGCCAACCGCTACCGCCCGGATTGGGTCAAGACGATCCGGATGTCGGCCGGGAAGGAGTCCGTGATCGACTTCGTGGAGGTCGCCGATACGGCCACCCTGCTGTGGACCGCCAACCTGGCCGCGATCGAGCTGCACCCATCCCTCTCCCGCGCACCGGACCTGGATCGACCCACGGCGCTGGTGTTCGACCTTGATCCAGGACCGCCCGCGACCGCGGTCGAGTGTTGCGCGGTCGCCATCCTCATCAAGGAGCTCCTGGGTCAGCTCGGTGTCGAATGTTGGGCGAAAACTTCCGGCAGCAAAGGCCTCCAGCTCTACGCTCCGATGAACGTGCACGTGACCTACGACGACACCAAAGCCTTCTCGCAGGCGGTCGCTGCGCTGCTCGAGCACCGCCATCCCGAGCTCGTCGTGTCCAAGCAGAAGAAGACGCTGCGGCCAGGCAAGGTGCTGATCGACTGGAGCCAGAACGATCGCCACAAGACCACCGTCGCCGTCTACTCGATGCGCGCCCGTGAGCTGCCGACCATCTCCACGCCGGTCACGTGGGACGAGGTGCGCGGCTGCGCCGAGTCCGGGGACCCTCTCGCGCTGCGCTTCGACAAGGACATGGTCCTTGCGCGCGTGGAGGAGCACGGCGACCTGTTTGCTCCCCTCCTCACCCTCCAGCAAGAGCTTCCGGTGCTCGGCTGATGGCTGCCCGCTCGATCTGGAACGGGACGCTCACGTTCGGGACCATCGCGATCCCGATCAAGCTCTTCTCCGCCACCGACTCCAAGACGATCTCGTTCAAGGAGGTGCGCGCCAGCGACGGCGCCCGCATCTCCCACAAGCGCCTGGGCGCACAAAGCGGCGACGAGGTCGAGTTCAAGGAGCTCGACAAGGCCTACGACACGGGCAAAGGCGTCGTCGTGCTGACCAAGGAAGAGATCGCCGCGGCTGACGGCTCTCGCCCGAAACTGATCGAGATCGAGTCGTTCGTGAAGGGCGAGGAGATCGACCCCGTCTTCTACGACAAGGCCTACCACCTAGGAGCCAACAAGGGTGGCGACCACGCCTACCGCGTCCTGCTGGAGGCCCTGGAGCGCAGCGGCCGGGTAGGCATCGGCCGGTTCGTCCTGCGGAGCCGCGAGCAGCTCGTGGCGCTGCGGCCAATCCAGGGTGCGCTCGGCCTCCAGACGATGCGCTTCGCCGACGAACTGGTCGCACCCGGCGACCTGGACTTCCCGGAGCTCACGAAGAAGCCCGGCGAAAAGGAGGTCGCGATGGCCGGCAAGCTGGTCGAGATGCTCGCCGGCGAGTGGGACCCTGCCGCCTACGAGGACACCTACCGCGACGCCGTGCGCCAACTCATCAAAGCCAAGGCGGCCGGCGAGGAGATCGAACCGGCGCAGGAGAAGGAGGCCACCGAGGGTGACCTCATGGCTGCCCTGCAGGCCAGTCTCGAGGCCGCGAGCAAGACCTCGCCCTCGCCCGCCAAAGCACGCGCCACACCCAAACGCCCGCCGACGAAGAAGCCGACCGGACCGAAGAAGAGCGCCGCCAAGGCCAAGGCCGCCGCCGAGGACGGCGACTGATGCCACGCCCGATGTGGACCGGTTCACTGAGCTTCGGGCTCGTGAACGTGCCGGTGCAGGTGGTTGGAGCCACCCGCGACCTCGACGTGCGGTTCCATCAGGTCCGCCGGGCGAAGGAGGAGAACGGTACCCCTGAGCGCATCGAGATGAAGCGCGTCGCCGAAGATGGCGAAGAGGTGCCGTGGAGCAAGATCGCCAAGGGCTGGGAGCTCGAGGACG
>JAEMRF010000325.1 GCA_016463515.1 Solirubrobacteraceae bacterium
TCGCTGGCGAGTTCACTGGATCGTGGCGCTCTGGCGGCATACGCTGGCTGACGGTTTCGTCCCATCGTCGACCCGAAACCGCCTCGAATGCCGACCCAACTTCGCCTGACCGGTGCCCTGGCCGCAGCCGTCATGACCGCCGCCATCGCCTTCGTCGCGCCGGGCAGTGCCCTGGCCGCTACCTGCGACAACACCTTCACGGGCCCGAGCGGAGAGCGCTGGAACACGGCCGCCAACTGGACGGCGGCGACGAACCCCAGCGACCACCACATCCCAACGACCACCGAGAACGTCTGCATCCCGGCGGGCAAGCGCGTCGTCGTCAACGAGCCCGGCATCGCCAACGCCGCCGATGTGACGATCGACGCGGGTGCCGCCGTCGAGATCCTCAGCGAAGCCGGCTTCGGCGACTCGCAGGCCAGCTGGGCCAACGTCGACAATGCGGGCCTGATCGAGTTCACCGCCAGCGGCGCCGGCAACGGCCAGCTGCGGATCGGTAACGGCAAGGTCCTCACCAACACGGGCACCATCCGCGCCAACCAGACGGGCGGAGGCACCAGTTACATCCTCGGTGACCTCGCCAACGCCGTGGGCGGCACGGTCGAAGTCAAGACGCCGCTCGTGGCCCAGTCGGCCGGAGGCATCCCCTTGCTGTGGACGAACGCCGGCCAGTTCACGGTCGACGCCGGCACCAGCTTCAAGACCAGCAGCCAGCAACCGATCGAATACCGCCAGACCGGCGGCACGACGACGGTCAACGGCCTCTTCGAGCTCCTCGGCGCCAGCGACCGCCTGGCCGCGACCGGCGGCGCGTTCAATGGCAGCTCGACGCCCCTGATCCACAACGGCCAGCTCGCCCTCACCGGCGGGACGGGCACCGTCCGGACCAACTTCGGCACGCCGAGCCTCGCCGCCGACGTCGGTGCGGGTTGGACGATTCGGATCGAGGACCGCGGCAGCACGCCCACGACCCTTCGGATTCCCGCCGGCGCTGCGCGCACCAACGCCGGCACCATCCGCTACGCCGTCGACCCGACGGCGACCGACTCGCGGGTGATCACCTCGATCACTGTCGGAACCGGCGGAGTACTCACCAACACCGGCACGATCGTCAGCGACGCGGCGCTGACCCATCGCACCGAGCTCGCCGGCGACTTCACCAACGCCCCGGGCGGCACGCTGACCGTCAACAAAGCGATGTACGTGAGCGCGTCCGGCGTCGGGGTGCTCGTCGTCTGGAACAACGCGGGAACGATCACCGTCCCCGATACCGGCTCGATCTACGACAACACCTACCGGTGGACCCTCAGCCAGACCGGCGGCACGATGACGGCCAACGGCCCCATCGACATCGGCCCGGCCGTCGCCACCCGCTTCGTCGTCAGCGGGGGCACCGTCGAAGGGACCAGGCCGCCACGGATGCGCAGCGGCACGATCGAGCTGACCGGCGGCACCGGCACGGTGCGGGTGCAGAGCGGCCTGGCGGCACTCGGCACAGATGTCCCCGCCGGCTGGACCGTGCGAGTCGAGGATCGCGGGCGCCTCACGGTGCCGGCCGGCGCGCAGCGCACCAATGCGGGCACGATCCGCTTCCGCCACGATCCCGAGTTCACGATCGGTGGCGAGGTGCCGTCGATCGAGGTCGCTGCCGACGGACGCCTGACCAACACCGGCGCCATCATCGCCGAGCCGACGACGAACTTCACGGTCGCCATCAAGGCCCTCAAGCTCGACGCCGACTCGCTCGCTGATCCCACGGCCTTCGTGCAGAACGGCATCCTGGATCTCCAGCACGCCGAAGTGGCACTCCCACCGTTCACGCAGAACGCGGGCACCACGACGATCGCCGCTGGCACGCGCGCGTCGGTCGGCACGCCGTCGAATGCCAAAGATCCTGGCGTCGAGCTCGCCGGCGGCACCCTGACGGGCAGCGGCCGGCTCTTCACCCGATCGCTGGAGAACACCGGCGGTACGTTCGCGCCGGTCTCCGGCGGCGCCTCGCCGTTCGAGCTCTCGTGGGGGTACTGGGGCCTCAGCCCGGCCGACGTCGACGGCGGCGACTACATCCAAGGCCCCGGCGGCACGCTTCGCGTGCGGCTCTCGGCCACCGGCACTGGGGTCACTGTCGGCGGCAAGATCCGCCTGGCCGGCACCCTCGACCTCGCCCCGAGCACCGGCTTCACCCCGCCCGCCGGCCAGACCTACCAAGTGCTGCGGATCAAGAACATCCGCGACAACACCGCGGCACGCAGCGGCACGTTTGGGACCGTCGTCGGCCCCCTCACGCCGACGTACGAGCTCGACGGCGTCGACACCACCGCCCCCTACCCGGCGGGCACGTCGTCGTTCTCCGTAGCCGACGAGTCCACGTTCGAGAACACCACCTTCACGTTCACGGTGAAACGGTCGGCGCCAGCCACCGGTTCGGCGACCGTCCACTGGGCGCTGCGCAAGACCGGCTCGGCCGACCCCCTCACGGGCGACTACCCGATCGGCTCGCAGGGCTTCCCGTTCCAGGGCGACCTGTCGTTCGCGGACGGCGAGACGCAGAAGACGATCACGACGGTCTGGGCCGGCACGGCAGACGGCCCCGAGCCCGACGAGACGTTCCAATTCCACCTCAGCCACCCGACGAACATCCCGATCAGCCGCCCGACGGCCACTGCGACGATCTTCAACTACGACCCGCAGCTCGACGCCGTCACGCCGAACACGCTCGGCAACTCCGGCCCAACGACCGTGCGCCTCGTCGGGGCCGGGCTCTCCAGTCGCACGGTCGTGCGGCTCCAGCACGCCGGTCGGCCCGACCTCGAGCCGGTGTCCGGCAGCTTCCGCGCCGCGAGCGATGGCAAGTCGGCGGTCGTCACCTTCGATACGACCGGTGTCACGCCGCTCGACAACAACTGGGTCCTCCGCACGACGCTGCCGGGCAACACCCGAACCCGACCCATCACGCTGCAGGCGAGCACCGGAGGCGCCCAGCCGTGGGCGCAGCTTGCAGGGCCCTCATCGCTGCGCGGCGGCCTGCCATCGACCAGCACGCTGCTGTGGGGCAACACCGGCGACGCCGCCTCGCCCCCCGGCCTGCTGCACCTGACGGGCTACCCGTACGGCGCCGAGATCACCGTGACGGGCGCGCCGGGCGCAGCCAAGCCGCAGGTGATCGACGGCGGTACCGGGCGCAGCCTGGTCTTGGCCGTCGGCGCGATCCCGGCCCGGTCGGTCAACTCGATCCAGATCCGCTATCTGCCCTCGACGACGATCGCCGGGCACACGATTCTCGAGCTGCAGCCCCTCCTCACGTTCACGAAGGGTCCCATCCCGGCGCTGACCGGGCAGACCGCGACCGGTGCAACCGACCGCACAGCCGGGCCCGGCGAGCTCTTCTCCACCGACCTTTCATTCAGCGGCGGCGCAACCGCCCGGCTGACGTACTCGCAAGAGGCTGCGACCGACCCGGTCTCCAAGCCGGGGATCACCCGCGAGGGCAACACGTGGATCTTCCGCGGGACCCCGCAGACACAGGACGAGGCCCCGCGTAGCCTCGGCGACGGCAAGATCGACGTTCCCTACAGCCAGGGCCTCTTGAAGGTCGACCTCAGCGGCGAGCAGATCCAGATCACCGGCGA
>JAEMRF010000047.1:0-2772 GCA_016463515.1 Solirubrobacteraceae bacterium
TCGGTTCCGGGGTGGTCGGCGCGGGCGTCGTGGGCGCGGGCGTGGTCGGTTCCGGCGTCGTGGGCGTGGTCGGCTCTGGCTCTGGCTCGACCTGCGGGGTGAAGTCGACGGTCCAGGACCAGGTGCGCGGGCTCGGGTCGACGTTGCCGGCGCGGTCGATGGCGCGCACGGCGAAGTCGTAGTCGCCCTCGACCAAGTCGACGAGCACCTTCGGCGATTCGCAGGGCTCCCACGCCTCGGCGTCTTGGCGGCACTCAAAGCCAGCGAGACCGCTGCCGCCGTCGTTGTCGGAGCCGATGAAGTCGAAGTTTGCGTTCGACGACGGCTCTGGCGAGCCGGGATGGCTGGTCATCACCGTCGTCGGTGCGACGGTGTCGATCTCCCAATCCAGCGCAGCGCCCGGCGACTCGACGTGACCAAGACCGTCGGTCGCACGCACCGCGAACGTGTGGTCGCCATCGACAAGGCCGGAGTAGCTCACCGGCGACGCGCACAGCGCCCACGGCGCACCGTCGAGCCGGCACTCGTAGGACGCGGCGCCGCTGCCGGTGCCGTCATCCGCGCTGAAGACGAACTCCGCGTCGTTGGCGCCATCGACGGCCTGCGGTGAGGACTCAATCGTGGTGCTCGGCGCGTTCGCGTCGACGAACCAGCTCAGCACGGACGGCGATGGATCGGCGTTCCCCGCGACGTCGACCCCACGAACCTCCAGTTCGTGGCTGCCGTCGCCGAGCCCGACCAGTTCAAGCGGCGAGGCACACGGCGTCCAGGAGCCGCCGTCCAGCCGGCACTCGAAGCCTGCGAGCCCTGTGCCTCCCACGTCGCCGCCACTGAACTCGACGGTCGCGTCAGGGCTCGTGGTCTGCGCGGGGAGCGTCGTGGTGACGGTCGTCGTCGGCGCGGCCGTGTCGACGATCCAGTCTGCCGTCTGCGGTGTCGGATCGCTCAAACCGCCGTAGACCGCGCGGACCTCGAAGTGGTGCGCTCCGTCAGCGAGCCCAGCCAGCGCCAGCGGCGACACGCACGCCGCAAACGGCGCACCGTCGAGCGAGCACTCGAAGGTCGCGCCAGCCGTCAGCGTGGAGAAGGTCATCGTGGCGCCGCTGCTGGCCACCACGCCGCTGGGCGCCGAGCCGAGCACCGTCGCCGGAAGCGACGCATACGGCGCGCTCAGCTGGTCCGCGGAACCGGCGGCGTTCGTCGCGACCTGCCGTACGCGCAGCGTGCCCCCGCGGTCCTCGGGCGCCACGGTGTACGTCGACCCCGTCTCGCCGACGAGCTCGGTGCAGTCGTCGCCGGCCGCGTCGCAGCGCAGCCATTGCAGCGTGCTGACCGTTCCGCCGCCCCGGGCCGCGGCCGGCGAGACGGTCGCCACGCCGCCGGGCGAGAGCGCCACGGTCGGTTCGTCGTCGAATTCCGGCGTGAGGTCGGTGAGGTCGGTCGCGGCGTTGTCGGCCGGGGTCATGTCGCCCGTCTCGCCCGTCGGCGTCGCCGTGACGCGGAGCTCGGCGCGGTCGGTCCCTGTCGCGGGCGTGCCCGTGATCTCGTAGGTCAGCGATTCGCCGGGCGGGAGCGCCGGCACCGCGGCCTCGTTCAGCAGCCCAGTCCCGGAATCGTCGACGCCGCAGTCGGCGCCGGCGCTCGGCGTGCAGGTCCACGACACGTCGGTCAGCGCGTTGCCACCGGTCGTCGCCACGACCGACTGCGCCGCCGTCGCGTTCAGCCCCTCATTGCTCACGACGGCCGTCCACGTGCGGGCGTCCTCCCGTGGTGCGAAGGCCTCGCCGTCGGTGAGCGTCGTGCGCAGGTCGACGGGCTTGTAGCTCGAGGAGCTGCGGATCTCGTGGATGTTGGTGCTGCCGCCGGTGGAGGCCGCGTAGCCCAGCTTGAGGGTCGGGGGCGGCGCGGGGAGCTGCAGGTTGGAGACGACCTCTTGCCGCGCGCCGCTGGGCAGCGTGATCGTGACGGTCAGTCGGCCGGCGGGCGTGATCCAGACCGTCACGTGGCGCTTGTTGGCGCGGTTGCCCTGGATGCCTCCGGTCACTGGCTGCGTGGCGAGCATCGCGTAGTTCGCGGCCTCGCTACTGCGCACGACGAGGCGATTTGCCCGCAGCGGCGTACCGTCGAGCCCGCAGATGCCGCCCAGGTTGCTGAAGTTGCCGAACTCGTCGAGGCCGATCCCCACGTAGGCGTTGCGCAGGCCGGGGCGGGCGCCGTCGCTGCAGCTGGCGTAGCCGAGCGACCCGCCAAACGCACCGATACGGAACTCGGAGGCGGGTGTGGCGCCGTCGTAGAGGAAGAACGTGATGCCGTCGGCGCCCGTGCCGCCGTAGGTGGCGTAGTCGAAATCAACGAGCACGCCCTCGTTCGACGCAAACGGCTCGTCGTAGAACGCGTAGCCCGAGCGGCTGGTCTGCGCGGGCGTCAGCCGCAACCACCCGTTGCCCTCGCCATCGGTCGGCGCGGTCAGCTGCGCGGTGCCGCCGAGGGTCCAGCCGGGGGCCGTGGAGTTCTCGAACGACTCGATGACCGGGAACGTCGCCGCCCGCGCCGGCGCCGCAGGCATGGCGAGGACCGCGGCGGTCAGCAGCAGCGCGCCGACAACCGCCCGCCACATCACGGCGGTGATCGACGGGGTCGTCTTGCGGAGTCGTGCGCTCGGGGGCGGCGCGAGGAAAGGCATCGCACCTGAAATCGGGTGTGCTGGCCGCATCGTGAGCCACAGCCCCACAGGACCAACGAGTTACAGCCAAATCCAGTCCAAGGTGGCGG
>JAEMRF010000047.1:2872-5583 GCA_016463515.1 Solirubrobacteraceae bacterium
GTCGAAGGCGACCGGGAAGTGCCGTCTGGTGAGGAGGTGCAGCGTGAAGATCAGGACCACGTAGGCGATGACGAGTGCCGCCGCCGCGCCGTGGGCGCCGTAGGGCGGCACGAGCACGACGAGCGCGACCACGTTCACGGCCAGTCCGACGAGCGCCGCGGGAACCGTCAGCTCGGTCGCTCCGATGCGGCCCGCGATCGTGGTCATCACCGGCACGACGCCCCAGAGCGACCAGGCCGCGGCGAGCAGCGGAAGCACCTCGACGATCTGGGCGCGCAGGTCGGGGTCGCCGGGCTTGACGCCGATCAGCACGTCGACGGTCCATGGGGCGCAGAGCGCCACGCCGGCGACGGTGCCGCCGAGAACGACGGCGTAGCCGCGCAGCGCGGAGGCGTAGATGTTGCTGGCCTGGACCTTGCTCTCGATCGAGTAGGCCAGCGGCGGAAACGCCAGCTGGAAGGCGCGCGCGATCAGGATCACGCCGGCCGCGATCTTCGACGCCGAGGAGAACACGCCCAGCGCAATCTCGGCGACCGCGGCGGTGCCGATGGCGGCGAGGATCGTGCGGTCGAGGATGTTGAAGCCGAAGATGGCGGCGTCAGTCGGGATCGTCGGCAGGCCGAAGCGCAGCAGCGCCCGCCGATCGCCGCGGCTCGCGGCGCGGGTCTGCGCCTCGGACTCGACCGTCTCCACGCGGATGCCCTGCGACAGCGCAGCGGCCGCGTCCGGCGCCTGCGCGACGGGGTGATCGTCCTCACCGACCTCTCCCGCGGGGGCACCGGACGCGGCGGCGTGTTCGACGACCAGGCTCTTGTCCGGGTCGACGAGCGCCGGCTGGCTCGTCACTCGGCGCAGGAAGACGGGCAGCTCGCGGCTCCAGAGCCACAGCAAGACCAGCCCCGACGCCGCGTAGTTGCCGATCAGGTAGCCGAGCACGCCCTGGTCGAAGACCAGCACCAGCAGGATCGTCATCAGGACGGTCAGGAGGACGTTGGAGATCGACGCCACGAGGTAGGTGCGGCGGTCGTCACGGGCTCGCAGGAGCGTCTGCGCCATATCCAGGTTGGTGTAGGCCAGCACGCCGAGCGCCGCGACGCGGACGACCCAGACGTCGTTGATCAGGCTCAGCCAGCCCTCGATCGTCGGCGCCAGGAGCCAGACGATCGCCGCCACGACGGAGCTGGCCGCCAGCACCGACCCCTGGATCGTGCGCTGCAGCCGCGGGCGCTCGGCGTCGGAGGCCGTGAACCAGTGCCGCAGCAGCGCCTCACCGAATCCGAGCCGGGCGACGATCGAGGCCAGGATCAGCCAGGCCAGGATCAGGTCTGCCTGGCCGAGCGTCGGCACGCCGATGGCCGTCGTGTAGGCGTTGAACGTGAAAAACGCCAGCCCCGCAGACAGAAACGCTGCCGCCTGGTAGGCGACGCCACTGCGCACGATGCGTTCGACAGCCCCCGGCACGGCGGCCCACTCTACGCACGACGGTCCAGGATGCGCGGCGGTCGGCCTGCGCGGCCCGGCGCAGCTCCGTGGCCCGGGTCGCACCACACCTCGTGGCGGCCTAGCCGGGGCGCGACGCCAGAGGTGGTCGACCCCATACGGTTCGGCGCGTGCGCCATCCGCTTCTGATGTTGCCGCGGCCCATCGACGCGTTCGTGCTCAGCGAGCAGGCGCGGTACCTGATCGGCGCCGGCTCCGGCAAGGGAGCGCTGCCAGGACGAGTGCCCTACGGCGCACTCGTGCGCGCGCCGGCGGCCGCCAGACCCGTGCTCGCGGCCACGATTGCTCGAGCGATTGCTCGCCGCCGCCCAGCAGACTGGACCCCCGAGCAGACCGTGCTGGTGGCCTATCACGCGATCCAGTGGCCGGTCGCGGAGCGTCTGATGGAGCGCGGGTTCGCTTCGGAGCTGTGGTACTCGCGGTGGGACCGCTACGAGGCCGCCCACGACGCGGGCGCCGCCCGCCACGAACTCCTCGCCGCCTGGCACCACGCGCTGGCCGCTCGCAGCTCACTGACGTTCGCCGTGTCGGGCGCCCTGGCTGACCTTGAGACCGTGGCTGGCCGCGAGGCGATCGTGGTCCCAAACAGCGCGGACGGCTTCCCCGATGGCCCGCTGGAGCCCGGCGGGCGCGGCGCCGAACTCGTGGCGCAGGTCGCAGCGGTCGTGGCGGCCGGCCCGCGCCCGGCGGCACACGAGCCCGTTGCCGTCTCCCTCGGCCACCTCGGTCGCCGGACCGACTGGGCGTGGCTGCGCGGCGCCGCCGAACGCATCCCCGAGCTACGGCTCCTGCTGATCGGCAGCTGGTACGACGACGAGGTCGGGAGCGACGCCGACTACCAGTGGCTGCGCCGCGCACCCCAGGTCGCTTGGCTCGGTCGACTGAGCGACGCCGACGCCGCCGCGGTGATCGCACAAGCCGACGTGGGCCTCATCCCGTTCACCGTCGACCCCTTCAACGATTGCGGTCTCCCCAACCGGATCCTCAAGTACGCCCGGCTCGGGCGCCGGACGATTTCCCCCACCCTCAAGGGGTCCAAGACCTGGGAGCACGCGATGACCTGGGCCGACGGTGCATCTGCGCTCGCCGCGGCGCTGCGCGATTCCGCCGGACGGCGCGCCACGCCCGATCTGGAGCTGCGCGCCTGGGCGCTGGAGCAGACGGCCGCGAAGATGAACGCGCCGCTGCTGGAGCGCCTGCGCGCGTAGCGC
>JAEMRF010000047.1:5683-14302 GCA_016463515.1 Solirubrobacteraceae bacterium
AAAATCACGTTCGGCGCTGCTCCCTCCGACTTCGGGGGGTCAAAAGACCGGGGGCGCCGCACGCAGTTACGAACCCGCCTAGGCGCAGCGTGCCGTGGCGACGAATGGGCCGCGGCGGGCGATCTCCCCGAAGCCGGGCGGGATCTGGTTGGTGGTGCGCGGCACGCCGGCGGCCCAGCCGAGACGAACCTTTGCGGCGCGGTTGCCGTCGATCACGATCGCCACGCCGTTCTCCTGCGGGCCAGCACCGCCCAGCGCGGTGGAACGCGACACCACGGCGCCCTCGGGGAGGTCGGCGCGGAGGGTGAGCTCCGGGATGAAGCGGTAGGTCGGCAGCGTGATCGGACCGCAGCGCGCGGCGGCGATCACGGCCGGATCAGCGAGGAGCTCTGCGCCCTCGCGCTGCCAGCGCGCCTCGCGCAGGACGCCCTGGCCGACGATCTTGAAGCTCTCGGCCTTCAAGACGAGGTAGCCGCCGACGCCGATCAGGCCGACCACAAGCGCCGCCGTGGCGCCCAGGCGCAGGGCGGTCGGGACGCCTGCATCCGCGCTGACGGGCGAGCCTGGGCGGTCCCGTCGCCCAACGGCAGCGGGGCTATCCGTTTCCACTGACTCCCCGCTTGCGTCGATGCCCTCCGAGCTGCGGTCGCCTTCGAACGCACCGCCAGGATCACGCCGGCCGCGGGCCCAGGCGAGCACGACGCCGCCCGCCACTCCGGCAAAGACGCACACCAAGACCGCCGGAACGAGCAGGTAGCGCTGGAGTAGCGGCAACCCAAGGGCGCCGACGAGCAGGAAGCCCGCACCGGCAGCTGCGAGCACCGTGAGCGGCAGCAGCAGCGCTCGCCAGCCGCGCAGGCGAACCGCGAGCGCGACGCCGAGCACGCCCGCTGCTGCGACTGGGGGCCGCGCGAGGTCGGAGAGCAGCACCGCGAGCTCCCTCGGGGCAGCGGCGAGGCCGGTCTTGCGGCCAAGCTCTTCCGCCAGCGCCTGCGTGCCCGTGAGCGAGTGCAGCGGCTCGCCCGTGAGCAGCAGGTCGGTCAGCAGCCAGAGGACCGGCGCCGCGAGGACCACCGCGGCCGGCACCACCTGCTCGCGCACCGTCGACCCGCGGACCACCCGCAGCGCGACGAACAGCACACCGAACGCCCACGCCTCCGGCCGCAGCAGGCCGGCGGTGAACAGCAGCCCTGGCACGACCAGCGGGTGCGCGACCGCCTCGCTTCGTGACGCAGCCACCGGGGGCTCACCTTCGGCGGCCCCGCGATCAGCCTGGTCCGCGCGGACCGCGCCCTCTGCCCGGTCCGACGACCACTCGACCACGAGCGCCGTGAGCACGAGCGCCAGGAACGGCAGGTCGACGTAGGCCTTGAACGCCAGCAGCATCAGCGCAAAGCTCGACGCAACCGCCACGGCGGCGAAGGCCCCGGCAATCCAGCCCGCGACGTCGGTGGCGAGGCGGTACGCGCACGCGATCACCACGGCAAAGGAGAGCAGCGCCACGAGCTGCAGCCAAGCCGCACCCATGCCGGTCGCGGCGGCCGGCACGGCCACCACGAGCCATAGCGGATGCAGCGTGGGCGACGCGTCAGCGGACACATCTGGGGCCCGGCCGCCGAGCAGCTCGCCGGCCCACATCAGGTGGGTGGCGGTGTCGTAGTTGGGCGCAGTCGGGAGGATGATCCAGACGACAACGGCTGCAACCGCGAGCAGCAGCGCGCCCCGGCGATCGACGGGCCAGACCTTGGCCGCCGGCGACGCGCTCACGCCACCGGGCCGCCCGGCGAGGGCGGCGAATCGGGCCCGGTCGATGCATGATCGGTCGGCGCCTTGGGCGCTCCCGACTCACCCACCGAGACACCCGGACCCTCGCCCTCACCGACGCCGACGAGCGTTACCGGGCCGACGACATCGTGGGGCGTCGGTGGATCGACGGCATCGCTTCCCCGGTCGCCGTCAGCGTCCGAGCCGTCCTCGGACTCCGCGCCCAGGTTGAGCCCGACTGCCAGCAGCGCCCAGGTGAGCGGGTCCTCCAGGAACGCGGCGTAGAGCCAGCTGTGCACGATCACCGCGATGAAGGCGGCAGCGATCGCGGCGCGTGCCATCGACTCGCGTGCGCGGCGCAGCAGCGCTGCGACGGCAGCCACGATCAGCGCGAGGTAGGCCAGGAGCCCGATGATGCCCTGCTCGGCCGCGACGGTGATCGGAATCGTGTGCGAGGCGGCGACGGCCTTCACGCCCGTCGCGCCCTCCTGCTGGCGATAGGCCACGCGGTAGCTCCCCGAGCCCCAACCGAAGATCGGCTTGGACTCAAAGAGCCGCACGCCACCCATGATCAGCTCACACCGACCCGAGGTCGCCACGTCGCAGCTCTGCTCGCCGCCACCGGTATCGATGCGCAGCTGGTCGCTGAAGACGAACACCCCGACCAGGCCGATCACGACGAGGGTCGCGCCAGCGCCGACGGCCCGGCCAGCGCCGAAGCGCAGCCCGAGCAACACCAGCGCGCCGACGAGCAACCCGAGCATCGAGGACTGCGAATAGGTGAAGAGCAGCCCGACCCAGATCACCGCGAACAGCACCGCATAGACGGCCACCCGCCACCCGCGGGCACCCCACGCCAGGGCGCTGAGCAGCCCGAGCAGCACGACCATGAGGAAACGGCCGTAGATGTTGGGGTCGAAGAAGAGGGAGTTCACACGCACGGTCGCGTTGAGGCTCGTCGCGTCGAGCACGTTCTGCTTCCAGAGGACCTCGCCGGTCACGTATTCGTAGTTGCCCAGGGCCACCGCCACGAGGGCCAACCCGACGAGCGCCACGCCGACGCGCACGAGCTGCGGACGGTCGAAGTGCACCTCGCGAAGCACGATGAACAGGACCGAGAACGGCACGAGGAAGAAGCACAGGGTCTGCACGCCGCGGTCGGCGTCCTCGGAGAAGGGAATCCGCAGGGCGTAGAGGACGACCGAGACCGCCAGCAGGACCGGCACGGCCGCGGCGGCACCGCTGAGCGACTTGGCGGTCCACGCGTCGCGCAGCACGTCGGCGGTGCTCGGACCACTACGCAGATCCCACGACTGCGCCAGGCGCTTCCCCCGCTGCCGCGCGCGCACGGCAAACGCCACGGCGCCAGCGCCGATCAGCCCGTAGAGCGGCAGCAGCAGGTTCACGCTCTCGCCGCCGAGCACGATCGGCAGGCGCAGCGGGATCGCAATGGCGATCAGGACCGGCAGCAGCACCGGCCAGCGCACGAACACCGCCGTCGCAGCAGCGAGCAGCACCAGCGCGCCCAGGCCCCCCACCAGCAGCAGGAGCGGGTGATCAAGCAGGCGGTTGGCGCGGTCGTCTTCCAGGACGGCACCCGCCAGCAACACCGGTGCGAGCACCAGCGCCGTGATGGCGGCCGTCCACCGCGCAGCGGGCGCGCGGGCCACGAGGGCGATCGCCACAAGCGCGGCGATCAGGATCGACGTGAGATCGCGAACGGGCGCGGCGATGACCGCGCCCTGCACGAGCGCGTCGGGCGCGAAGCCGGAGAGGCCGGGCAGGCCGGCGAGTTGGTCCAGGAGCACCGCGGTCATCCTCCTCGCAGGAAGCTCCAGACCTGCCGCACGAACTCGCGTGCGTCGGGGTCGCGCAGCGAGCTGGCACCAAGGCCACTGATGCCGCTGCGGATCACGGCCCCGCGGCCGAACTCCACGGCACTCAGCACGACCTGGCCGCCGCCAGGCGTGGTCGCCTCGGCGAGGGTGCGGGCATCAGACGGCGCGCGCAGCACCGGCTCGACGAGCAGCGGGCCGTCGAAGCTGCCGTCGGTGCCCTTGAGCAGGCCGGACTGGCTGGCGGACTGCACGACCTCGGAGACCTCCTGCTGAGGCCCGAGCTCAAAGCCGAACGGATCCAGGCGGCTGGGTTGCGTGGGGCGGCGCGCCTCCGTGGGCCCGACGACGACCGATCGCAGCAGCGAATCGGGCTCGGAGATCCAGAGGCGTCCTCCGCGGCGCACCCACGTAACGAGCTGCTGCTGCAGGCGCCGGTCGACGTATTTCGCCGTGCCGGCAAGCACCACGCCGTCGTGCCCGGCGAGCTTGGGGCCTTCGCCGCGCGCCAGCGCGAGATCGGTGGTGAGGTCGTAGCGGCGCTCCTTGCGGTCGAGCGCGAGCAGGAGCGGGGCGATGTTGTCGGTCAGGTCGGCGGGGAGCTCTGGGTCGACGGGCACGCGGGCCGTCTGCACGCTCACGCCGCGATCGAGCGTGTCGGGGGCGCCGTCGCCATCGTCGTCGACGCCCATCGCGCCCACGAGCGAGGTCTGCGGGACCACGACGAGGATCTTCTGGGCCTTGCCGCCCTGGGTCAGGATCGTTGCCTTGCTGATGCGGTCCTTGGTGCGGAGCTCCAGGATGTGCAGGCCGCTGGGGCCGTCGGGCAGTTTGGGGCGCAGCAGCGGCCGACGCGTTTCACCGCGCGAGCGAGGCCGCGATTCGCCGACCCGCCGGATGTTCCAGCGGTACTGCTTGCCGGCGGAGATCACGCCGATCTCGGCGCGCTCGGCTGCGGGCACGGCCGCCTGCGGCGACTGCGCTGCCAGGTAGCGCACGGTGATGCCGCCGCGCCCCTTGAGCCGCTGACCAAAGGCAGCCACGGGATCCGCCGAGCCCGTCGACCAGCCCGTGTTGCCGACGCGATCCTTGGCGCTGACGGCCACCACGTAGGTCCCTTGGGCGACCGGCTTGTCGTCGACGGTGCCGTCCCACTCCCACTTGCCGGTGTCGTCGACGATCGGCACCTCGAGCACCACGCGGGGCCGCACCAGATCGGTGCGGAACACCGTGATCATGCGCGAGCGGCCGACCGCGCGGAAGCGCACGACGGCCGGCTTGCGGTCGGCGCGCGGCAGCAGCTCCGGACGCGGGCGATCGCCGGTCTTCTCCGGGCCGATCGAGAGCAGCTTGGGCTGCGGCGGCGTCGTGTCCTTCTCGAAGGTGAACGGCAGCTGGACCGAGCGGCCGGCCTCCTGCAGCACCACCTGCACGCGGTAGAGACCATCGGGCACGGCGCGGCCGGCGTCGTCGGCGCCGTCCCACGAGCTCTTGATCTGCTTGCCGTAGGTGACGGGGATGTCTTCCTTGATCGTGCGGATCGGCTCGCCGGCGAGGTTGGTCACCAGCAGCGTGGCCAGGTCATCGTCGACTCGCAGCTTGAAGGAGAACCGCGCCCGCTCCGCCGGGCCTGGGACCTTCGGCGAGAACAGCTGAACGGCCTGCTCGTCGTAGATCAGCGTCGGGGCGCGCTTGAGGCGCTGGGCGAGCGCGAACGCTCCGGCCGTCGCGAGGATCACGACGAGAAAGGCGATGCCTGCCACGCGGGCGCCGGGGAGCCCAGCGAGCGGCCCGCCGCGGTCGGCCTCGGCCGGCGCGACGCCCACGGATTGCGCCTCGCGGCGCCTGGAGCGCCGGCTCACAGCGCGACCGCCTCACCGTTGTGGGCGGCGCCGGGTTCGCGCACCGGGTGCCCGGCGGCGCGCAGCGCGCTGCGGATCACGCCGCCGTGGCACACGAAGAGCACGGTCGGATCAAGGGCGCGCGCCTCGGCGAGCGCGAGCTGAACGCGGTCAGACACCTGCGCCAGGCTCTCACCCCCGGGGAACACGTGCGCCGGGTCGCCGTCGACCCACGCCTGAAATGCCGCCGGATCGCTCGCCTGCGCCTCCAGGTACGTCAGGCCAGCCCAGTCGCCCACGTCGCTTTCTTTGAGCCGCTCGTCGAACGTGACCGGCAGGCCAAGGCGGGCAGCCACGATCTCAGCGGTTTCCCGGGCGCGGGTGTAGGGGCTGGCCCAGATCGTCTGCACCGCGGGGACCGGTCCGGTGACGCCGTCGTGGCCGACGCGCACCGCACCCTCACCGACGAGGTCGCCGGCCGACGCCAGTCGCTCGGCGAGCGCCGCGGCCTGCTCGCGCCCGCGGTCGTTGAGCGGCGGGTTGCGGTGGCCCTGGAAGCGCCCGGCCGCGTTGTCGTCGGTCTCTCCGTGGCGCGCGAACACCACCACCGGCCCCGGGACCGCGCCAGCGGGCGTCACTCGGCTGTGGTGCCGCTCGCGGAGTTGTCGAGGTCGGTGCCCGTGAGGACGACCACCTCGGCCGTCTCGCCCGCAGCCACACTGAGGTCGGCGTCCAGCGGCTGGACCGCGCTCTCGGTCAGGCCGAGGGCTTCGGCCACCGCGATCGCGGAGGCTCGCTGACCCTCGCGGTAGGAGACCGTCGTGTTCTGCACCGTCTGGTTCGAGGTGAGCGTGTCTGGGCGGTCGGTGCCAAAGCCGTCGCCCTTGAGGCGATCGGTGACGCGCTGCGCAAGCCCTGAGACGGTGGTGCCGTTGAGCACGCGCACGTTGATCGACGAGGGGTTCACCGTCGTCTCGCGTGGCGTGGTCTCCGTGGTGTCGCTCGAGCCACCGCCCTCGCCACCCTCGCCATCGGTCTGCTCGGGCGTGTTGCTGGTGACGGGCTCATCGCCGCCACCGCCGAAGAGCACGAAGCCGGCGATCACGATGCCGGCCAGCAGCGCCACGACGCCCACGCCGAACAGCACGCGGCTGCCGCCACCGGACTCCTCTTCTTCGAGGTCGTAGAGCTCCTCGTTGAAGCGCACGTCGGCGGGGTTGCCTGCCGCGGCGGGCACCGGATCAGGTTCGGGTAGCGCGTCGGCGGCCTGCGTCTCCTGGTTCAGGAACCCCGAGACCACGGCGGGCTCCTCTTCGGCCGGCGCGGGCGGCGGGACGGAGGCGTCGCCCTCGGCGCCTCCGGCGGGCGTGAGGGGCGCGAACTTCGGTGCACCATCAGGCGCGGGCACGCCGGGCACGGGAATCTCGGGCGTGCCAGGGCCAGGCGGCACGATCTCTTTGCTGGCGGCGATCTTCTGCGCCTCGGGCGTGGCACCGAGCGTGCCTGGCGCAGCAGGCAGCGGGCGCGGGACGCCGGCAGCACCTGCCGGGGCTCCGGTGGCGGCGGCGCGGCGGTCGCGAGCGGCAGCGATCCTGCGCTGCACCTCAGCGATCACGCGCTGGGCAGTCTCCTGCTGGCGCTGCGGTTCCTCCTCGATCCATTCGCGCATCGAGCGGATCTCGCGGTTCTGCGAGGCAACCAAGAGGATCAGCAGTCCGACCCCGATGATCGAGAGGATGCCGCCAATGGCGCCGATGCGGGAAAGGGTGTCGACCAAGTCGGCAATGACCATGGCGGCTCATCCTACGGTGCCGGGCAGCGGGGCGGCCCCGCCGATGGCGGTCAGGAATGTGGCGGCACTTGGGCGTGTGCCCCAGTGCCCAGCAGCGCGGCGTCAGCAGCGTGCGGTGCGTCACCATCCGTGGCCGCGGCGTCGGCGCCGTCGCCTCGGGCCGCCGTGATCAGCGCCGCGACCTCGGTGGCAAGGCCAGCGGCATCGCCTTCGAGCACGAGCAGGTTGATCCGGTCGAAGGCCTCGTCGACCACCTGCGTGCCGATCACCGGCCGATCAGCGCGAAGAATTCGCGGAGCATCGGTTGGGACGCACTCCTCGTGGCCGCCGAAGAGCGCCTCGTGCGTCTTCTCGCCGGGGCGCGCGCCGATCACTTCGATGGCGACGTCTTTGTCTGGCTCCAGGCCGCTCAACTCGATCATCGTGCGCGCGAGATCCATGATCTTCACCGGCTCGCCCATCTCGAGCACGAACAGCTCGCCGCCGCGCCCGAGCGTGCCAGAGCGGATCACAAGCTGCACGGCCTCCGGGATCGTCATGAAGTAGCGCGTCATCTCCGGATCCGTGACCGTGACCGGGCCGCCGTGGGCGATCTGGCGCCGGAAGATCGGCACGACCGAGCCGGAGGACCCGAGCACGTTGCCGAAGCGCACGGCCGCGTATCGCGTAGTCGGGAAGCGCTGCTGCTCGGCTTCCACGGCCCACTCGGCGAGCGCCTTGCTGGCGCCCATCACGGTGGCCGGGTCGACGGCCTTGTCGGTCGAGATGAGCACGAAGGTCTCGGTGCCGTATTCGCCCGCCAGGCGGGCGACCAGGCGCGTGGCCAGGGAGTTGTTGCGCACCGCCTCGACCGGGTTCATCTCCATCAGCCCCACGTGCTTGTAAGCCGCGGCGTGGAAGATCGTCGTGGGCATGTGCTCGGCGAAGACCTCGCGCATGCGGTCCTCCTCGCGGCAGTCCGCGAGGACGGCGGTGGCCACGTCGGCGCCGATGTGACGGTCGCTGGTGAGCTCGCGGTGGATCTCGAAGAGGTTGTCCTCGGCGTGGTCGAGCAGGATCAGCTTGCGCGGGCCCACGCGGCCGATCTGGCGCGACAGCTCCGAGCCGATCGACCCACCGGCGCCCGTGACCATCACGACCTGGTCGCGCAGGTACGCGCCCACGCGGTCGAGTTCCATCTTCACGGGCGCTCGACCGAGGATGTCCTCGACTTGCACCTCACGCACCTGGCGCACGTACCGGTCGCCGCCCTGCAGCAGCTCGAACACCGTCGGCAGGGTGCGGACCGGAATCCCGCGGGAGCGGCAGTCGCGCACGACCTGCGCGCGCACGGTGCCTGGCGCCGACGGGATCGCGATCGTGACCTCGTCGGGCTCCACGTCGTCGA
>JAEMRF010000048.1 GCA_016463515.1 Solirubrobacteraceae bacterium
CCGACGTGGCCGAGGAGGTCGAGAATCCGCGGGTCAACGTGCCCAAGGCGCTCGTCTTCTCGCTCGTGCTCGTGGCGGCGATCGTGATGTACGCAGGGCTCGCGCTGGTGCTCGCCATTCCGGACCTCGATGCCGTCGCAGCGGGCAACGTGGTGGACCCGATCCGCGCGACGCTCGAGTCGGCCTTCGGCGCTTGGATCGTGACCCCCGCCTTCCTCGTGGTCTGCACCGGCTTTGCTGCCGGATTGGTCGCGGTGCAGGCGGCGGTGTCGCGCGTGATCTTCGCGCTCTCGCGTGACGGCGTGCTCCCGTTCTCGGGCTCGCTGAAGCGCCTCTCCGGGGCCGAGCACCTGCCGATCAACGCCATCCTCGCAACGGCCGGGATCTCGGCGGTGCTGCTGATCGTGGCGGTCCTGCTGAAGTTCTACGACACGCTGATCGGTCTGGCGACGGTCGGCTTCTACTTCTCGTTCCTGCTGCCGCTCGCAGCCCTGCTGGTCCACCGCCTCAAGCACGGCTTCGAAGTGTCGCCCGATGGTGCCCCGGTCGGGATCGATCTGGGTCGCTTCGGGACGCCGATCAACGTCCTCGCCCTCATGTGGCTGTTGTTCGAGATCGTGAACATCGCCTGGCCCCGAGACCTGGGACTCGAGTGGTACATCGAGTGGGGCTGCATCATCTCGGCGACCGTGATTGCGCTGGTCGGCGCCGTCACGTACGCCTGGCTCAAGGGCAAGGGCCGCATCGACGTGCCCGGAGCCGCCGAAGAGGCACCCTCGCCCCTCACGGCCGAGCCCGTCTGACCACAGCTGCATGCGGTCCTGGCGGTCTAGGCCGCCAGGACCGCATCGGCCGGTTCCGCTGAGCCTGCGCCCGGCATCACCTGGCCGGGCTCAAGCCCGAGCGACGCACGGATCGTCCCGGCCGCTGGAATGTGGACCCAGCCCTCGGCGTCGGCGGCAGCTTGGGCCTCCAGCTGGAGCTGGCGTGCCCGTTGGACGCGGTCATGGGTGGCGGGCAGATCAAGCGCCGCAGGCGTCCTGAGGTACAGCTGCGCTGCGTGAACGTCGCGATCGATGGTGAGGCACGTGCCAAGCGCCACCGCACGTGCCACGAGCGCGCAGAGGAACGCGTCGAAGGCGTCGTCGTGGTGCAGCATCGGTGCACGAAGCTCAACGGGGATGCACACGCCTGCCTCGCCGTAGCCCGGGAGCTGCTCGACCTCACCGCCGAGCTCGTCCTGCAGGATGCCCGCGACCTGCAGCAGGAGCTCCTCTCGAGCTGGCGCGCTCGTCTTGTAGCTCGCGGCCTGCAGCTGCCGGCCGTCGTCGGCCGTCCACAGGCGAAGTGCCGCGGCCGGATAGACCTCGGCCACGCCGCTCAGGGCACGGGCACGGTCGATCTTCGGCGCGTCCAGCCGGCGGGCGTAGCGCGACAGCACCTCCACGCAGAGCATGGCGGTCGATCCGATCCGGTCCACACTCACGCTGAGCGGCGTCACGCCGCTGGTCGCTTGGACGAACCGGTCGGTGGCCCGCAGGCGCAGTTCAGGACGCTTTCGGAACCCCTGAAGGTCGCCCGCCTCCCAGTTGCTGACGGCCTCCACGAAGGCGACCGGCCACCCGAATGGTGCGTCGATGCCGACCACCCGCCCCTCGCCCGGCGCAAACGCCACGAGTCGCTCCACGAGGGCCGCCACGAGTCCGTGTTGGTCGCGGACGAGAGGGCGCTCGTCGAGCTCCGAGCCCTCGAGCCGCGGGTCTGGGAGGTCGGTGAGCCGCTCCAGCGACACCACCCTGGGCGGGGATTGGTCCCAGTCGATTTGGCAGAGCCAGACCTTTTTCGGGTCGGTGGAGAGGTCGATGCCGAGTGAGTGCATGGGGCCAGTCTGCTGGCCGCACCTGCCACAAAAGTGCGCAGATCGCAACAATTCTGCGCAGGATGCCGACCGTGCCGCGAGAGGCCCGTACGCTGTGACGCATGAGTGAGCAGCGCCTGCGCATCGACCGCGAAGCCGACGGCCGGGTGGCCGTGGTCGTTCTCACGAGGCCCGAGAAGCACAACGCCTTGGACCGCGCGATGTTCGACGCGATCGACGCAGCCACGCTGGAGATCCGAGAGCTCGCCGAGCAGGGTGAAATCCACGCCGTCGTCCTGCGAGGCGAGGGCAAGAGCTTTTGTTCGGGCCTCGACGTCGCCGCGATCTTGGGCGGCGGAGCTGACTTCGCGACGGCGACGGCGTCGCTGCTCGAAAAGCGCGACGGAGAGATCGCCAACCTGGTGCAGCGCGTCGGCTACGCGTGGAAAGCGGTTCCCGTGCCGGTCATCGCAGCGCTCCACGGCAACGTGCTCGGTGGCGGACTGCAGATTGCCCTGGGCGCCGACCTTCGGATCGCCACGCCCGACGCCAAACTGTCGATTGCCGAGATCCGCTGGGGGCTGATTCCCGACATGGCGCTCACCACCTCCCTGCCCAAGCTGATCGGCATCGACCACGCCAAGGAGCTCACCTTCACGGGCCGCAACGTCACCGGTGCCGAGGCGGCGCTGATCGGACTCGTCACGCGGACGGCCGATGATCCAGCGGCCGAGGCGCTGGCCCTGGCGACCGAGATCGCGGAGAAGTCGCCACTGGCGATCAAACGAGCCAAAGCCCTCTACGACCGCGTCTGGGAAGAGGGCGACGCCGTGCGCCTGGCGACCGAGGAGGCGCTGCAGCGCGAGATCCTGGCCAAGGTCGCGGAGGCGGCCGGGGCACAGGCCTGAGCGGCAGCTTCAAGCTGGGGCGCACCCACCGCCCGGTTGACGCAAACGTGCCAATTTGCGCGTCGGCCTCGTACGTTGGTGCCGACGCACATCCAAGGCCGCATCGGGGTGCGTAGTGCCCTCAGCAATGTACGAGACGTTGGTCATCCCGGCACGATCTGTCGCGCCAACTCGATCCAGGGCCTACCCTAGACCGACCGCCATGGCCTCACCCACCACGAGCCCAGCCGCTGAGCGCGATCCCGATCAGGCGCAGATCCACGCTGCGATCGCTCGGGGCTTGGCGCGCCGCGAGCCGCAGGCCCTCGAGCAGCTCTACGGCATCACCTCGCGGCCAGCCTTCTCGATCATTCTGAGCGTCGTGGGCGACCGCGGTCACGCCGAAGACGTGCAGCAGCAGGTCTACGCCGAGGTCTGGCGCCGCGCCGGAGAGTTCGATCCTGCACGGGGCACGTTGCTGTCGTGGGTCCTCACGATCGCGCGCAGCCGCGCGCTTGATCACCGCCGTCGCCGCACCGAGCAGCCGCTCGACGACGACACCCTCGCAGCGCTGGGCGGTGGCCAGGAAGACCGCGCCTACGACGACCTGCTCCAGCGCGCCCTCGTGGGCGAAGCGTTGGCCGCGCTTCCGGATCAGGAGCGTGACGTGCTGCGTCTTCGCTTTTGGGCCGGACTGAGCCAGACCGAGATCGCCGATCGCACCGGCGTGCCACTCGGCACCGTGAAATCCCGAATGACCGCCGGACTGCGGCGGCTGCGCGACAGCATGCAAGACTTGGAGGCGACGCCGTGATCGAAGAGCGCGACCTCATCCGTCATCTCGAAGAGGGTGGCGATCAGCTGTGGAACCCGGCGACCCCGCCGCCGCTGGACCTTGCCGCCATCACCGGCGTACCGGCCCCCGAGCGCCCGGCCTCGCAGGCAACCGTCTCCGACGATCCAGCGACCGCCGCAGCCAAGGCGCCGCGGACGACCTCCGCGCCGCGCCGGCGCCCCCGCTGGCTGCGGCCTGGGGCGATCTCATTGCCTCCGTTCGGCCTCGCCGTCGGCGCGTTGGCCTGCGTTGCGCTGGGCCTGGGCTTGGGTGCCGCCGTGTTCGGTGGCCCAGGGACCGACGGACCTCGGTCGACGGTCGTGGCGAGCTCGCCTGAGCCACCCGAACCCACCCCGACTCGCAAAGTCGCGCTGCAGCCATTTGCTGACGCCCCCAAGACGGCGTTGGCTGTTGCCAGCGTGTTCAAGCAAGAGCGCGGCGACTCGATCGACGTGCGCGTGTCCGGACTGCCCCCGCTCGCTCCTGGGAGCTTCTACGAGCTCTGGGCGCTCGGCACCGAAGGCCGGATGGTCTCGCTCGGCTCGATCGCGGTCGACGAGAACGGCCAGGGCGAGACGACGTTGCCGCTTCCGGTGTCGCTCTCGCGCTTCCCTGTGCTCGACATCTCGCTCGAGCCAGCGGACGGCAACCCCGCGCACTCGGGCGGATCCGTGCTGCGCGCACCCGTCTGAGACTGAGCGCCAACGCGCCAAAGCGGGTGCGCGGCATCCGCTGGCACGGGGGACGCGTATCGCCTCTGACCGGTTCCTCCGCTCCGGTCAGTGTCCACCACATCGACCCGAACTCGGGAGCATTTCTCATGTCCATCGCACTCCGCGGCCCTCGTCCGCTGCGCGCCCTCGCCACCATGATCGCCGCGATCGCCATCGCACCGGCCGCCGCATCCGCCGCACCGATCCCGGTCACCGGCACCTCGACCGCCGTTGCACCTGACGCTGGCCTCGTGAGCGCGCTCACGTCGCTCGGTGCGTCGGTCAAGCTCACCGGTGCAGCCTCGTCCGACTCCGCCGGCCGCTTCGTGTTCCCCGTGACCGGTGGCGCCCTCACGCCCGAGCTCGCCGGCACGGTCAACCACACCGGTGGCCTCGAGTTCCGCGCGAAGTCGGGCATCAAGTTCGGCATCCGCTCGTTCACCATCGACACCCGCAAGGGCGCTCAGCTGACCGCCATTCCGACCCTGGGCGGCTACAGCCTCGGCATTCGCGTGCCCGTCGCCACGATCGAGAACGTTGCCGTGGCACCCGGCGCCGGCGGGGCCACCCTCGTGAGCGGCACGCTCAAGCTGACCGACATCGGCGCGCTCTACATCAACCTCTTCCTGGGGACGTCCGCGGTCAAGCGCGGCACGGTGTTCGGCGCCGCTGAGGCAACGGTCACGCTCGCCGCCAGCTAAGCGGCACACCCTCGCCCGCTTTGGCCCCCGGTCCTGCGACCGTAGGGCCAAAGCGGTGCGCTGGTGTCGCCCGCTCGGTCCTGAAGAACCCTGCTTTTGCAGCGGGATTTCGGGGCCCGCGCAGTGGTCGTGTCCCGATGGACAACTCTGCGTCGCCCATTCTGGCCAACGGGACAACGGTGCCCGTCCAGCGTCAGGGCATCATGCGTAGCGAGCGACTGAGAGCCCCGAATCGTCTGCCGAACAGGCGCGGTTCGGGGTCGCTCCACCTCCGAACGGTGCATCACTGGTGCGTGATGTGTGGGGCGGGTGAGTGATGGTGAGCAGGCCATCACTTACCCGCCTCGCGTTCTTTCTCCGCGAGCGCCGGGACGCGCGCGCGGAGCGGCGTTCGGCGTGGCGCGCTCCCCACCCTTGGCGCGCCGCGCCGGATGCCGTGGAAGGGCCACGGCCCATCCGGCCGCGTCACCTCCCGCATGGGCAAACGTGCTGCCCGGCAAGCCTGCGCCGGGTGAGGCAGCCGTCGCGTTGGCACGCCCAGCCTCTAGGCTCCGGGGGTGCTCGAACGCGCCCCCGGCATGCTCCGACGCGCTGCGCAGGCTGCGAGATCCCGGGCCCGACCCCGCGCGATCGAAGATCCGCCGCGGCTCGACGGCAGAGTTGCGGTGGTCTGCGGCGGTACGGGCGAGGTCGGCGAGGGCATCGTCGCCGGATTGCTCATCGCCGGTGCGCGCGTGGCGGTGCCGTCACGTTCCGGTGAGCGCCTCGCGGTGCTGGCCGATCGACTCGAGGCAGCAGGCGCTCCAACCGAGCGTCTGGTGCCGCTCGTGGGTGATGTGTCCGAGATGCCCGACGGCGCCCACGAGGTCGCCGTGGAACTCAGTCGACTGATCGGCCGCCCGGACCTCGTCGTCGTTGCGCTCGGCGGCTGGGTGCAGACCGACGCGCTCGCTGACCTTGAGATCGACACGTGGGACAGCGTGATCGATGGAGGCCTCCGCGCTCACCAGCTGGCGGCAGCTGCGTTCGTGCCGCTCATGCGCGGCCGCAAAGGCGCGATGTACGTGCAGATCAACGGCGCCGCCGCGCGCTATCCCGTGCCCGGGGCTGGCGCCGTCTCGGTGGCCGCCGCCGGCGAGCTGATGGCCGCGCAGGTGATGGCCGTCGAAGAAGCCGGGCACGGCATTCAGGTGGAGTCGCTGATTCTCGGTCCCGTCAAGACGCGCTCGCGCGATGACGCTGCGGCCTGGATGATCTCGTCCCGCGCGATCGGCGACCTGATCGCCGCGCGTGCCGCTCGCCGCGCTCAGATCGCGGAGGACCATGCCGCTGAAGCCGAGGCGCGCGGCGCAATCTCCAGCCAGCTCTACGAGACGGCCAACCCGCACGACGACGATCTCATCGACGACGACCGTCCCGAGCCCCACACCCATCTGCATCCCGACGCACTCACACCAGGTGGCCCGGCGACGGTGCTGGAGTTGCTCACCGCCGCCGACCTGCGCGCTGCCCGTGCGGCCGCCCCGGGCGCGATCCGTGGTGCCCGCGGGGCATCGGTCGGGTGGATCCTGTGGGGCCTGCAGACCGCCTCGCTGTCGAAGCAGGTCCGTCACGGCGAGCCGCCCTCAGGCGACGCCTGAGCGGGGCAATTCTCGTGGGGCTACGGGCCCCTGGATGCGATACTGGTCGATGCGTGCCGTGTAGCAAGCGGGTGCGCTGCCACAATGCACGGTAATGACCGTGCCACCCAGTCTCCTCAGCCTCCTCGACGCCGTCGGACCTTCCGGCTACGAGGGCGGGCCAGCCGGCGTGTTCGCATCGTTGGCCAAGACCTACACCGATCAGGTTGAGATCGACGTCACCGGCTCGGTGCATGCGCGCGTGGCCGGCACGACGTCGGGCGCGCCCCGCATCGCGCTGGTCGGCCACATCGATGAGATCGGCGTGGTCGTCACCCACATCGACGACAAGGGCTTTCTCTGGTTCGCCGCCGTCGGTGGCTGGGACCCCACCATCTTGGTCGGCCAGCGCGTGGCGCTGCAGACCAAGGACGGCGTCGTGACCGGCGTCGTCGGCAAGAAGGCCATCCATCTGATGGAGGCCGACGAGCGCGGGAAGGCCCCCAAGCTCACGCAGCTGCATATCGACATCGGCGCAGCCGATGGTGACGACGCCAAGGCCCACGTGCGCGTGGGCGATGTGGCCGTGATCGACGCAGCGCCGACCCAGCTCCTGGGTGAGCGCGTGGTCGCGCGAGCGATGGACAACCGGCTCGGCGCCTACGTCGCGGTCGACGCCGCGCGGCGCGTGGCGCAGGCAGGCGGCGCGGCGTCCGAGGTGGTCGCCGTGGGTTCCACGCAGGAGGAGATCACCTTCGCCGGAGCGCGCACGTCGGCGTTCGCGATCGATCCGCAGATCGCGATCGTCATCGACGTCACCCACGCCACCGACGCCCCAGGCGTGGAAGAGCGCGAGCTGGGCTCGCATCACCTCGGCTCCGGCGCCGTGATTCAGCGTGGATCGACCGTCCATCCGGCGATCGCCGACCTGCTGATCGAGACGGCCGAGGCCGAGGGCATCGACTACACCATCGAAGTCAGTGGTCGGGGCACCTCGACCGACGCGGACGCCATCCACATCGCTCGTGCCGGCGTCGCAACCGGCGTCGTGTCGATCCCGCTGCGCTACATGCACTCCCCCGTGGAGATGGTCGACCTGCGCGACCTGGAGGCCACCGTCGCGCTGATCGCCGCGTTCTCACAGCGTGTCCCAGCTGACCTGGACCTCCGGCGCGGCATTGCCTAGGACGGGCCGTGCACGCCACCAGCCCGGCCGAGTGACCACGCGATGACCGACGGTCCCGCCGGCACGCTGGTGTTGCTGGACATCGACGGCACGCTCGTCTGGCGCGCTTCACAGGAGCACGCTGAGTCGGTCATCGCTGCGATCTACGAAGTCCACGGAGAGATCGAGCTCGGCCGCGTCGACGCCGCAGGCCTGACCGATCGCCACATCGTGCGGTCGCTGCTGCGCGGCGCCGGCTTTACCGACGCCGCGATCGACGCCGACATGGAGTGGCTGCTGGCGGTGGCCGTGCGCGGCTATGAGGAGCGCTGCCCCGCCGACCTGACCGCGAAGGTCCTGCCTGGGATTCCAGAGCTCCTGGACCAGCTCGCGCGCGATCCTGCGATCCAGACGGGCCTCGTCACCGGCAACCTGGAGCCGATCGCGCACCGCAAGCTCCACGCTGCTGGGCTGGCGCAGCCGCTGCTGCCGTGGGTCGGTGCCTACGGCTCAGACGCGGAGGACCGCAACCACCTGGTGCCGGTCGCGCAGGAGCGGGCCGCCGCGCTTCATGGTCACCGCGGACGCTGGCCATCTGAGCGCACGGTCGTCGTGGGCGACACCCCGCGCGACATCGAATGCGCACGCATCGCCGGGGCCGCCGTGATCGGCGTGACGACCGGAGCCTTTCCCCGCGAGGCGCTCACCGCTGCCGACGTGGTCGCCGACACCGCCGCCGAGGTCGCCGAGGCGCTCGCGCAGCTGAGTCAGGCCTGACGGCGCTCAGGCGCCGCTGGGGCCGTCGTCGTCGGCGCGAGGCGGTCGGCCGCCGTCGCGTTCGATCATCGCCGCGGTCACGGCCGTGATCGATTCGGCGATCGTCTCCGGGCGTGTGATCGGAATCATGTGGCCGCCGTCGCACTCCTGGAACGACACGACATTCGGCAGGTAGTCGCGCAGGCCGACCGCCGACCAGCTGCCGACCATCGCGTCATCCATGGCCCGGACGATCCCGACCGGAACCTGAACCTCGTCGAGGTGGCGGTCGAGCCATCCGAAGTCGCGGTTGAAGTCGATGCGGTTGGCGTAGAGCGAGCGCAGCGTGTCGACGCGGAGGGTCTGGGCGTAGGCGTAGGCCGTGTAGGACGCCGACACAGGGCTCGGATCAAACGCGCGGGTGAAGGCGTTGCGGACCACGAGCTTGGTGATGCCCCAGCCGACCGTGCGGCGCAGCACGTCGCCGATGCCCGGCAGCGTGACGAGCAGCAGGGCCCGGGCTTCGTTGCGCATGGCCAGCGGCATCGAGCGGCCACCGCCCATCGGGGCGCCGAGCACGATGCCGCCAACGAGCTCCGGGTGGCGCCGGGCGATCGTCAGCGCGACGGTGCCGCCATAGGAGTGGCCCACGAGCAGCGCCCGGCGAACCGACAGCGCGCGCAACCCCTCGGCGATCACGTCGGCCTGCTCACGCATGGTCATCGCGGAGCCGCCGGTATCGGCGAAGCCAGGCCGGTCGATGGCGATGCGATGGCGGTCGGCCAGCAGCGGCTGCACGGCGTCCCAGTCACGAATCGACCCGGGCAAGCCGTGGATGAACACGACCGGCGGCGCCTCGCCGGGGAGTTCGGTCACATGCAGGTGCTGGTGCTCGCCGACCGTGATCGTGCCACCGGGAGGCGGCAGCGTGGGCAACGGCTTCCACACTTGGTAGCCCCAGACCGTCAGGCCGACGATCACCACGACCACGAGCAGGAGGAGGACAGTGAGCAGCATTGAGGATCGACCGTACCGACAGGCGACGTGCCGCGTCTAGCGGGCGGTGAGGTTCATGCCGCCTGCAAACCAGCAAAAAGGGCCGGCCTGCAGTCGCAGAGCCGGCCCCTTCAGCACATCAGAGCTCAGGTGGGGATGCCCACCTGGCGCAGCTGGGCTACTTCTTGCACGTTGCCTTCGTGGCGGCGCTGTCGGTCGACTTGTCGATCACGCCGAGGGCGTCGGTGTAGACGATGCTGACCTGGAAGTTCAGCGCGCCCTTGCACTCGCCGAGGCCAGCCAGCGGCAGCTTGACCTTCTTCTTCTCACCGGGCACGCGGACGGAGCGGGTCGGCGGCTTCACCGTGGCGGTGACGGAGCGGATCACGGGGTACACGCGCTCGATCGGCATCGCGATGTCGGCCGGGACCGGGATGTACATCTGGAGGCCGTAACCACGCACGCCGGAGCTGCGCAGCTCGCCCACGACCGGCTGGTCGATGACGGCCGGCGAGTCGGACTTCACCCGAGCCAGGACCGTGAAGCCCGTGCCGAAGTACAGGTCGGTGGTGGCCATGACCTTGCCGATGTCCGGGCCACCGTCGGCTTCGACGACCGCGCTACCAAGCTTCGATTTGCTGGAGCAGGTCTTGGAAACCAGGAACGCCGCGGTGTTGCACGGCGTGAAGCCGGTGGTGTTGAACAGCAGCTGCTCGGGGAGATTGGCCTTGATGGCCTTGATCCGGGTGTTGCCAGAGTTGTCGTAGATGACGTCCGGCGTGGTGGTCGTGAGCTTGAACGTGGTCGGCGCGGCCACGGTCAGCGATCCGCCCTTGTTCGGCGTGAGCGTGGCGACCGCCGAGTTGGCGGCCATGGCGCTCGGCGCTGCAGCTGCGGCAGCGGCCGTGACCGCGCCGAGCACGGCGATACGGGACAGATTGCGCATGGAGTGAGCTCCGTTCATAGCGTGAATGCGAAGGCCTGGGTGCGGTCGAACACCGGAACACCCGCCTGTGACCTTCGACACGTTACATGCCCGTAAGTTGCGGCGCGCTCAATCGTGACCGCCTCCAGTTGGCGCGGCCGGGCTCAGCCCTGGCCGATCTCCCGGACCTGGATCTGAGGTCAGGCGGGGAGCGACCAGAGCGCGTCGGTGCCGAGGGGGTCCTCGCTGGCCCCGGCGCGGGTGAGCGCCTCGCGGGCGCCAGCCTTGTCGGTTTCCATGATGGCCGCTACTTCCGCAGTCGCCAGTGGTGTGCCCGCCCAGTCCAGGACCGCCAGAGGGTCTTCGGCCGGCGCGGCGCGCTCAAGCGTGGGCGCAAGGTTCGCGAACACGACGTCGTAGGCCGTCGCGGGCACGAAGCCGGCGATCGCTGCGGTGGCGTCGCCCGCGGTCAGTTCCAGTGACGGGCAGGTGTAGCGCCAGCCGCCGTCCCACCGGGCCAGCTTGTGCTCGAGGTGCAGCGCCTGGGCCGTTGGGTGGCGGGCGGCGCGCATGTCGTCGGCCAGCGCGGCCTCGGTCTCGGGGGCCTTGGCCCACGCGTCGAGTTCCTCGCTCGCGATCCCGGCGGCGTGCGAAGCGTTGCGCAGGGTGTGGAGCTCGTCCAGGACGTGGCCGCGGGCCATGCCTTCCAGTCGCAGCTGGCGCAGGAGTGCGTCGGCGATTGCCGTGCCGCCGTGCACGCGCGCGGCAACGACCTCGCGGCAGGCGGGCAGCGTGGCCGGGACGGCGTCGCGGACCGACAGGTCGAACGGCATGCCGACCTCTGCCTCCAGGTGGGCGGCGCCGGCTGCCGCGATCTCCGGCGTGAGGCCCTTGGCCGCATACTCCTCGCGGCTGGAGGCCAGGCCGACCATCCGCGTGGTCCATTCCAGCTGCGCGCCGTACCGCCACTTCAGTCGCCAGAGCTGCGGCTCGGCGCTGTAGGCGAACGGGCAGTTCGGATCGGTGAAGTGCGTAACGCTGACAGTGGCCATCCTGCGCTCCACACTAGGCGACGGGTCTGCGGCCCTGGTGGCGGTCGGGGACCAATGCCCGATCGCGGGGCCGCAGCCGACTCAGGCCGCGCGCTCGCCCTGCAGCGTGACCACGAGCGACCGCGGACCACCATGGTCGCGATGCTCGGCCAGCTGGATGCCCTGCCAGGTGCCGAGGACGAGCTGCCCGGCGTGGACGGGCACCGTGAGCGAGGGGCCAAAGAGCGAGGCCTTGACGTGCGCGGGCATGTCGTCGGGGCCCTCCAGCGTGTGGGTGTCGGTGGGAAGGCCTTCCGGCGCGAGCCGGTTGAGCGCGCTCTCGAGGTCGACCCGCACGTCGGGCGAGGCGGACTCGTTGATCGTGAGCGACGCGCTGGTGTGCAGCAGGTGCAGATGCAGGAGGCCAACGGCCACGTCACTGAGCTCGGGGATGCCCGCGAGCACATCCCGCGTGATCAGGTGGATGCCGCGCGGCCTGGCCGAGAGCTGGAGTTGCCGCTGGACCCACATGCCGCCCACGCTACCGGCCGATTCTGAACGGCGCTGCGGTACCCGCGAGTACGCAAAGCATGGCGAGAACGTGGTGGATATGGTCGGCGGATGGGAAAGCTGATTGGCGAGTCGTCCACCGAGATCGATGCCCCCATCGACGCCGTCTGGGCCGCTGTCGAGGATGTGCTGGCCGCGCCGGAGTGGCAGGGCGGCATGAAGCGCATGACGTCGCTGGAGTCCGACGCTGAGGGCCGCGCCACGCTCGTCGAGGTCACCGCCGACGGCAAGGTCAAGGACCTGGTGTCGACGCAGCGCTTCACCTACGCCGGTCCAGCGACGCTCAGCTGGGAGCAGACCAAGGGCGAGATGAAGTCGGTCACCGGCTCCTGGCAGCTGGAGTCGATCGACGCCGCTCGCACCAAGGCCACGTTTGCGCTCGAGGTCGACCTGGGTCGCAAGCTTGGCCTCGTGATTCGCGGACCGGTCGAGATGGCGCTGCGCGCCATGCTGGTGAACCCGCGCGCCGGCGAGCTGAAGAAGCGCGTCGAAGGCTGAGCGCGCGGCCGTCGGTGGCTCCAGCTGCCGCGGGGTCCGGTCAGACGGACGGCTGGTAGCTGCCCACGCTCCACGTATTGCCGTCGGGGTCGCGCACGGTCGCGTTGCGCCCGCCGTACGGCATGTCCTCCGGAGGCAGAACGCTGGCAGCGCCGGCAGCAATCGCCTTGGCAAAGACGGCGTCGACCTCGGCGTCGGTCTCCAACGTGAGATACACCGACGCATACCCAGGTGCTTGATCGAGCCGGCCTCCGGTTGCCGACGCCATGAGCACGCTCGTGCCATAGGTGAGCTGCGCGTGGTGCAGTTCGTCGCCTTCCGGGGGCGTCACCTCCGACACGGTGAATCCGAATGTGCTCACCAGCCAGTCGAGGGTGGCGCGCTCGCGAAGCCTGAGGATCGTCACGGCGGTCTTGCTCATGTTGGGGACAGTAGAGCGCGGTCCACGAGCTGACTTGGACGGATGGGACCGCTGCGCCGAACGAGTTCAGTCGTGGCGGGCCGAGCTGAATCGGGCAGCCACCTCTGAGGGGGTTGCGGCCGCCAGTGCAGCGAAATCGCGGTCCATGTGTGCGTGGTCGGCGTAGCCGCAGTCCAGCGCAAGACGCCCCAGCTGCTGCCCCGGAACTCGGCGTAGTGCCGTCGTGGCGGATTCGAAGCGGGCCAGGCGCCGGTAGGCACTGGGCGACACGCCGATCCACTCGCGGAATCGCCGGCTCAGGTGTCGGCGGCTGCACCCGAGCTCGGACGCGATGGCGTCGACCCTGATGGTGCCGCCGCTCACGCGGATGAGCTCGGCAGCGCGGCGCACGTCGGCGGGGACGGACGGTCCGTTGAGGTGCCCCGCAGCGATGCACCCTGACGCCCACGCCTCCGCGGTGAAGGCGGGCGAAGTCGCGGCGTTGAGCTGGTCGAGCAGACGCTCGGCATCAGCCCCGAGCAGCGCGTCGATCGGTGCGGCTATCCCCGCGAGCTTGCCGGCTGGAACGCCGAGCAGCGCTGGTACGGCGAGCGGGTCGACCGCGAGCTGGATGAGGCGGACGCTGCCCTGGGCCCGTGACCGGGCCGGGGCCGCCAACATGCCGGCAGCGAACGCCCGGCACTCGGTGTGGCGGTGGTCGAGTTCGAGGTCCCACACGCCGTCGAGTTCGAGGACCACTTCGACCGCTGTGCTCGGGAGCTCCTGGTTCCAGTCGCGTGCGAATTCGTCGCCGGCGAATGCTTGCGCTGGCCCCCGCAACGGAGCAGGCCTTGCGGTGGCGACCCGCCGCCGCAGCTCGCTCATGGGTTCGCCGGTCATGGCAGCCGGCGGTACTCCTGCATGGCCCAGAGGCCCGCGAGGTGCACGATCACCGCAGACGCCGACGCCATGTCTTGTACCGACGCCCACTCGCGCACGGAGTGGTACTCGTGACCGCCGGTGAAGATGTTCGGGGTCGGAAGGCCGCGGGCCGAGAGGACTGACCCGTCGGTGCCGCCGCGGATCTCGGTCAGGACCGGCGTGAGGCCCTCGGCGGCGATCGCCTGCTTGGCCAGCTCGACGACCTCCGGGAACGGCTCCAGGTACGCCTTCATGTTTGGGTATTGGGCGCGGTCGCTGATGGTGACCGTCGCGCCCGGCCACTTGGCGGCGACGCGTTCAGCGGTCTCGCGAGCCAGCGCGACGTGCCGCGCGAGGAGGGTGTCGTCGAAGTCACGCGCGATGAGCTGGATCCG
>JAEMRF010000326.1 GCA_016463515.1 Solirubrobacteraceae bacterium
GGCACCAACTGAATCGACGACCCACGAAGCGACGCCATGGTGCCGAACTCGTGGTCGCGCACGGCGAGGTGTGCGCGCTGGCCGTAGCGGCTGGCGAGCACGCGGTCGTAGGCGGTGGGCGTGCCGCCGCGCTGCACATGCCCGAGGACCACCGAGCGCGTCTCTGCCCCGGTGCGGTCTTCCAGCTCGCGCTCGAGCCAGTGACCGATACCGCCCAGGAGCGGTCGCCCGAGGGGATCAAGACGCCCCGTGGTGACCTCTTCGCCGCCCTTGGGCAGCGCGCCCTCGGCGATCACGACGATCGAGAATCCACGCCCCCGGCTGCGGCGAGCTGCCACCCGCGCAGCGACCTCATCCAGGTCAAAGGGGCGCTCGGGCACGAGGATCACGTCGGCGCCGCCAGCCAGCCCCGCGTGGAGTGCGATCCAGCCTGCGTTGCGGCCCATCACCTCCACGATCAGCGTGCGGTAGTGGCTCTCTGCGGTGGTGTGGAGGCGGTCGATCGCATCGGTCGCGATCTGCACGGCGGTGTCGAAGCCGAAGGTGCGGTCGGTGCCGGAGAGGTCGTTGTCGATCGTCTTTGGCACGCCGACGATGGGCAGGTCCCGCGAGAACTCGTTGGCGGCGTAGAGGGTGCCATTGCCGCCGATCGCGATGAGGCCATCGAGGCCGAGCTCGATGAACCGCTGCTGCACCACGCCACGGTGCTCCAAGGCGCTGCGGCGCGAGGTGCCCAGGATCGTGCCGCCGCGGTGCAGGATGCCCGCGATCCGATCGATCGGCAGCTCCATCACGTTGCCGTCGACGACGCCGCCCCACCCGTCGCGAAACCCAATCACTTCATCGCCGTACTGATGGGCGCTGCGCACCACCGCACGAATGACCGCGTTGAGTCCGGGGCAGTCGCCGCCGCCCGTGAGAATGCCGATCCGCATGCCGCCTAGCAAACCGGTCCGGGTGGGGTAAACGCAAGCGCGAACACAAGGAGATCATCCGGATGTGACGAATCGCAGGGGTTTTGCCGCCGGTCAGCGTGGTGGACTGTGGATCGTGCCGAACTCCAGGACACTCGTGCGCGAGGCCCGCGAGCGCAGCGGGCCCGCTCTCCCGGCAGAGGAGCGCCCAGGCAGCCGCGCGTCGCTCGCTGCCGGAACCGTCTTCCTGGCGACGGCCCTCACGCTCCTGGGCGCCCCGGCGGCCGAGGCGCTCGGCCTGATCTAGCGGCCGCCTGCGGCGAACTACCCGCGGATCTGCACGCCCCTTCGGACGACGCGCCGCATGCGCTGACCTACGGTCGGTGGCGTGCTGCCCGCTCTCTGGTTCCGCCGCCTGCTTCGCCGATCCTCGGCCCGTGCCAACAGCGTTTGTGCGCTCGTGGTGCTTGCGCTTGCAGCGGCATCGCTCGTGGCTGCCCAACCCGTCTCAGCACAGATCGTGTGGAGCAAAGGCGGCGAGATCTGGACCATGAACGACGACGGCACCGGCCAGCGCGTTCTCGTGGCGCTGAGCGCCGCCCCCGGCATGAACGAGCTGCGCGCCCCGGGCGCGCATCCCTCCGGCTCGGCCGTCACGTTCGAGGGGTCGACCTGGGTAAACAAGGTCACCAACAACGGCCTCTGCGGCACGTTCCCCACGATGTACCCGTGCGTGACCACCCACTACGGCTTCTACGGCACCGGCACGTACCGCTGGGCAGCCGGCAAGGTTGAGCGACTCAGTCCGCCCGCGGCGTACTGCTGGAACTGCTCCAGCGGCCCCAGCGACCCTGAGCCGCGCGCCGATGGCAGCGTGGTCAGCACGTTCACCCACTGCCAGGGCTTCCTGGGCGACGGCACCTACGACTGCGACGCAGCGATCAACGCGAGCTCGGGCGAGGCCTACCCATCGTGTGTGGATGTGGCATCGGCAAGTCCGAACCCCGCGACGCCCAGCCAGGTGCTGCACACCGGATGCACCAGCGCCGGCACCAATGCCCTGGTGGTCACCGGGCCGGACCGTGCCGGTGAACGGGTCGTGGCCTGCGACGACGGCGAGCAGAACGACCCGGCGTGGTCGCCCGATGGCAGCCAGATCGTGGCGGCCGAAGGGGGAACCGATCCGGGCCTGTGGGTCTACGGCGCTGGCAACACCGCCTGCTTCGCTGGCGCCCTGCGGCACGCGGTGATCGCGCCGGCCGGCCAGAGTTTCTGGTCGCCCGCATTCGTCGGAGCCAGCCGCATCGTGTTCGAGAGCCAGGGCGAGCTGTGGTCGGTGGCGGCCGGCTGTGATCGGTGCGCGTTCCCCGGGGCAGCCACACAGCTCACGTCGGGCGCCAACAACAGCGCGCCCACGTGGACCAGCGACCCGCTCGTGGCGCCAACGACTCCAGGCGGCGCGACCACGCCCGGCGGCGGGACGACCCCAACCAGCGGCGCGGCCCCGGACGTCGTCGCGCCGTCTGCGGACTTGTCGAAGACCACGAAGACGCAGAAGGTCGGCAAGACGCGCAAGCTCACGCTGAAGCTGACGGCGTCGGAGGGAGCGACCCTCACGGTGACGGGAGCGATCAAGGTGACGGGCAAGGACCCCAAGCTCGGGCCGGTCACGCAGCCGCTGGTGGCCGGCACCCCGGCGACCGTGAAGGTGCGCCTAGGTTCGAGCGCCATGAAGGCGCTCAACGCGGCGTGGGCGAAGCGCAAGACGCCCGTCGCGCGGCTTCAGCTCACGCTCAAGGACGCCACGGGCAACAGCCGCACCGTCAGGCGCGAGGTCAAGCTCCGGCGGTGACGGCCTGCGCAGCGCCGCGCGCCTGCAGCCCGAAGGCATCGGCGACCAGCTCGTAGGAGCGCTTGCGGGCGTCGTGGTCGTGGGTGATCGTCACGACGATCACCTCGCCGGCGCCGTAGTCGCGGGCGAGCTGCTCGATGCCCTCACGCACCTGCTGCGGGTCGCCGACGATCATGCGCCGGTCCGACGGGCGCTTGTCGGGGTCGTCGCCGTCGGCCTGGAGCACGCGGCGCGCCTTCTCCGGGGACGGAAACGGAATCGGACGACCGCGCCGCAGCGACTTGAACGCCACGCGGTGGCTGAGCGACAGCTCGAGGGCTTCCTCTTCCGTGTCGGCCGCCAGGATCCAGCCGGCCACGGCGATCTGGGCGGCGTCGAGCCGCTTGCCGGGCTGGAAGCGCTCGGCGTAGGTGCGGGCGTTGGCAGCGCCGCCGGGGTTGATGAAGTCGGCAAACGCGTAGGGCAGACCAAGGTCGGCGGCCCAGTAGGCCGACTGCGGCGAGCTCCCCAGCAGCCACGGCTCAGGCGCCTCGGGGAGCCCCGGCAGGCTCTTCGCCAGGCGCCCAAAGGTGTGGTCGGCCGGGGCCTTGTCTTCCAGGTACCAGAGCAGCTCCTCGAGCTGATCGGGGAAGTCGTCGAACAGGAACTGCTTGGAGCGATCGCGCTGCAGCGCGTAGGACGTGATCGGGTCGGTGCCGGAGGCGCGCCCGAGGCCCAGGTCGATGCGGCCGGGGAAGAGTCCCGCCAGGAGACTGAACTGCTCGGCCACCTTGAGCGGGCTGTAGTGCGGCAGCATCACGCCGCCGCTGCCCACCCGCAGCTCGGGACTCGTGACCGA
>JAEMRF010000049.1 GCA_016463515.1 Solirubrobacteraceae bacterium
GTGATGCTCCACGTCACGACGACGGTCGCGGCGACGCCGATCACCACGCCGAGCCGCGCCGGCAGAACCTTGCCGAGCAAGGCGCTGACGCGCCGCCCGACCCACACGATCCCGCGCGAGCTGGCCAGCAGCAGGAGCGCGACCAAGACCCCGAGGACGGAGCCGGCGACCCACAGCAGCGGCACCGACGGATCCATGCCGATCAGCTCACGCTGATCTGACTGCCAGCCACGGCCGAGCCAGCCTGTGATGAGCACGCCGATGGGCGCGACGATGGCCAGTCCCTGCCATACCTGCTTGCGTGCACGTGCCGGCAGGACGGGCAATCCCAGCGACCGGTAGACCCAGCCGAAGAACGCCCCCACGCCGTAGGCGATCACCAGCGAGAGGCCTGCCCCGACGGCCTGGATGAACCACGGCCGCGGCACGAGCGATGGGAGCCCAGACGCCCAGATGGCGGCCGTTCCGAGCAGGGCGCCGGCCAGGCTCAGGCGCCGCAGGCGCCTGAGGACCGAGCGGCGCTCAGCCTGCTGCTTTGGAGTGTCGGCGGCACCGGCTTCGCCGGATGCGTCTCCGTGACCAACGCGCGGGGTCACGCGCGCCTACGCGGCAGCGGGCGCGGCGGCATCGACCGCGCCGCGCGAGTCAGCGTTGCCATGAGCTCGACCTCCCGTCAGGCGGCCGGCTGCGCCTCGGGTCGGCGGCGCAACACCATGACGAGCCCGACGATCGTGAAGATCACCAGCAGCGAAATCGGAAGCGACATGGCGGCATCTTTCGTCGCGACGCCAGCGTCGGCCTCTCCGCGACCGGCATGCAAGAAGGTGCTGCAGTCCCAGAGGGCGTGCAGCGCCATCGGCAAGAGCAGCGTGCCGGACCAGCGCCGCACGAGGTAGAACGTCGACCCGAAGAGGAAGGCCGTGCCGATCTGTTGCACGGTCGTGCCGACGGCCTGGCCGGTGATCAGGTTGAGGCCGTGGAACAGGCCGAAGGTGGCCGAACTGATGAACCAGGCCCCGACCTCGTTGAACCGCTTGCGGGCACCGACGAGCACGTAGCCGCGGTAGACCAGCTCCTCGCCGATGCCGACGAGAATCGTGCCGATCACGATGAGCGCGATCAGCGAGCCGTTCCAGTCGTCCCACGGCGTCGTGGCGAGCGCGAGGACGCCGTAGAGCACGATCAAGACCGGGAGGAACGCGAGGATGACCGGCTTGCGGGTGCGTTCGGGCTCGCTGAGAAGCTCCGTTGCGGCCCCCCACTTCACGGTGAGCGCGGCGAGCGCGAGCACGCCGACGCCGACCGGGAGCAGCACGAACGAGATCAGGTTGCCCGTGGTCTCGGTGATCTCGTCGTAGTCGACTCCTGAGGCGAGCTGGATGACGACGAAAATCACGCCGTAGAGCGCGAGAGCGATCAGTCCGCGGTTGAACGTGACGACGCCGGAGTTGGCGCCTGGCGTCGATCGGTCCGACGCGTGAGGAGAGGTCATTGCAGGCCTTGAGGTGACAGCCGGGTGGGCGGAAGACGACGTGGACGTGGTCAGCCTAGGGCGCAAGATTCCGTATGTGCAACCGAGAAAATGAGGGGCAAACACAGGTAAATTATTGCTCTGACTTGTGGTGTGGTAAGCGGAATTTTCATTCCGCCAGATGTTGCTGCTAGGCACTACCTTCAAACTGGTGGTTGTCGCATTTCTTTCAGGTGCAGCGGAGTCGGGGCACGACGCTGCAGCGCTGGTTCTGCTGGCGTTCGTCCTCTCGTTCTTGCTGATTCGCACGAGTACGCGGATGATCCGCGCCGAGGTCTCGTGGTGGCCTGGCAACATCGAGACCAGCGGTGGGCTTCACCTTCACCATCTGGTCTGGGGCATCACCCTCATGCTCCTGGGTGGCTTCGCAGCCTTTGCCATGAGTACACCAGCTGCACCCTGGTTTCAGGTGGCCGCGGTCGCGTTTGGGGTGGGCGTCGGGCTCACCTTCGACGAGTTCGCACTGTGGCTGCACCTGAGAGATGTGTATTGGAGTGAACAAGGGCGCGACTCGCTCGAGGCGGTCGTGCTCGTCGTCGCGTTCATGGGTCTCGTCGTCTTGGGTTTCAAGCCGTTCGGACTGAACGGGGGTGAGTCCACTGGGATCGTTGCCTTCGCGATCGTGCAGGCCTTGGTCCTGTCGGTCCTCACGATGCTCAAGGGCAGGCTGGTCCTCGGAGCGCTCGCGCTGATCATGCCGTTCCTCGGGGTGTGGGGCGCGTTCCGCTTGGCGAATCCGCGGTCGCCCTGGGCCGTGCGGCGGTACGCCCCGGAGAAGCTTGCGCGGGCCACGGCCCGCTACCCGGCCGATTCCCGGACCAACCGGTTCCGGCGGTGGTTCTTCGACGCCATCGGTGGTCGGCCGGACGTTGGCGACCCGCTCGCTGACTCCGAGATCGCCCGCGCGAAAACGCCCGACGCCGACCAATCGGTGATCGACCGGTGACCCTGGCAGCACGCACCTGGCAGCTGCGGTTCCGGCTGCGCGAGCGCCTGGAACGCAGCTGGATCGTCATTCCGGGCCTCTACGTGGTCGCGGCGCTCGTGCTGGGTCGCGTCGTGCCATCGCTGGAGGGCAACGGAGTCGTCCCGTTCGGCGTGACCTACTCGCAAGACAGCGCGCTGGACATCCTGCAGACCGTCGCTGGGGGGATGATCACGTTCACCGGCCTCGTGGTCTCGGTCGCCGTGCTGGTCGTGCAGTTCGGCGCAGCGCAATACACCCCAAGGCTGGTGCTGCGCTTCCGTCGTGACCCGGCCGTGAAGCACTCGCTCGGGTTCTTCATCGCTCCGGCGATCTTTGCGCTCGTGTCGCTCGGGCACGTTGGCGACAGCGCGGACGCGAGCCGCGTCACCCTCACCGTGATCGTTGCGATCAGCCTCCTCGTGGTCGCCGTGTTTGCCTTCTTTCTGCTGATCGGCAGTCTGCTGGACCTGCTCCGCCCGCGCCGGCTCTACGACCGCCTGCGGCAAGGGTGCGAGCGTGCCATCGACCAGGTCTACCCCGACCCCTACGACGGCGACGCTCCATCTTCCGTCGTCGATGTTCCGCCCGTTACGGAGCGGGTCACGCACCACGGCGAAAATGGCGTGCTGTCGGCCGTGGACTTCGCCACGCTCGTGGCGCACGCCACCCGCGCGGGCGTGTGTGTGGAGCTCGTCGTTCGGGTCGGCGAGTACGTACGCCACGGCGCGCCGATCATGCACGTGCGCGGAGCGCGAACCGGCGGAGCCACCCACGATCTCGCACGTTCGGTGATCTTCGCCGAAGAGCGCACGCTCACGCAGGATCCGTCCTACGCCATTCGCACGGTGGTCGACATCGCCGTCAAGGCGCTGTCACCCGCGGTGAACGATCCGACAACGGCGGTTCAGGGGCTCGACACGCTGGAGGCGATCCTGCATCAGCTCGCGGGCCGAGACCTCGGCACCGGGCACCTGCGCGACGCCGACGGCACCCTGCGGGTGATCTACCCCGCCGCAGACTGGCCGGAGCTGCTGCAGCTCACGCTGACGGAAGTCCGCCACTTCGGGGTCGGCTCCCACCAGGTGGCACGGCGTCTTCGTGCACTGCTGCTCAGCCTCGCGGAGGCGACGGCGCCCGGTCGGCAGCCCGCACTGCGCCGAGAGCTCGACCTGCTCGAGGCCGCCGTGATCAGCGCCTACCCCGAGCCTGGGGAGCGCGAGATCGCGGCCCTCGCCGACCACACCGGATTGGGCGGCCGGACCAACTCAGGAGACCGCCCCGCATGGTGAACGTCGATAGCCAAGCCTTCTTGATCGTCGTGGCCGCCGCGGCCTTGGCGGCTGGGTTCGCCGCGGTGCTCGCCCGGCGCCTGCTCGTCCCGGTCGTGGTGCTCGAGCTCGTTCTGGGCGTCGTCATCGGGCCGTCGGTGCTCGGTCTCGTTGAGCCCGACGAGTTCATGGAGTTCTTCGCCAGCCTCGGCCTGGGCATGTTGTTCTTCTTCGCTGGGTACGAGATCGACTTTGCGCGGATCAAGGGCCAGCCGCTGAAGCTGGCGGCGATCGGCTGGATCGCCTCGCTCGCGATCGCCTACACCCTCAGTGGGGCGCTCGCGCTCGCGGGCATCATCCTGTCGTTCCTGTTCGTGGGCTCGGCGCTCGCTACGACGGCCATCGGCACGCTCATCCCGATTCTGAGCGACGCCGGTGAGCTCAAGACCCGCTTTGGGACCTATCTGCTCGGCGCCGGAGCCATGGGGGAGTTCGGACCGATCCTCCTGATCACGCTGGTCTTCTCGACCAAGAGCGCGCTCGCGAACGCCGGCATCCTGGTGTTGTTCGTGGCGCTCGCCGTTGCGGCAGGCATCGTGGCGGTGCGCTCCGTCGGTCGCGGCTGGAACCTCTTCGAGCGCACCCTGGAGACGAGCAGCCAGCTCGCGATTCGGTCTGCGGTCGTGATGGTGTTCGCGCTCGCTGCGCTCGCCGGATCGCTCGGTCTGGACCTGCTGCTTGGCGGATTTGTCGCCGGCATCATCTTGCGCCTGGCACTTGAGGGCCGTGAGGTGCGCGTGCTCGAGTCCAAGCTCACCGCTGTCGGGTATGGGTTCCTTATCCCGTTCTTCTTCGTGGTGAGTGGCATCAATCTCAACGTCGCTGCGCTCGTCGAGGAGCCGACCGAGCTCCTGAAGGTGCCGCTGTTCCTGGTGCTGTTCTTCCTCGTGCGCGGGATCCCAGCCCTCACGCTGTACCGCGGCGTGCTTGGCAGCCGCGATCGGATGGCCTTGGCGTTCTTCACCAGTACGCAGCTTCCGCTCGTGGTCGCGATTACGACGATCGCCATCGACCAGAACCACATGACCGAGACGACCGCCGCGAGCCTCGTGACCGCGGCGATCCTGTCGACGGCGATCTTCCCGATGGTGGGCCTTGGTCTCCGCGCCGGCGGATCGACGGACGAGTCCGATCGGCCAGAACCGACTTCCCCAATGGCGCCCGTCGCGACGAGCTAACGGTGCTCGCACGGCTGCCGCGAGGAGCCGATCGCTCATCCAGCCCACCCCGCAACCAAAGAACGAAGTACCGATGACGAATACACACACGCAGAGCGGCCAGCCGCCTGAGCGCTGGGTGCCAGTCGACCAGAGGATCGCCGGCGTGGACCGGCGCACGATCCTCCCGGCGCTGGCCGTGCTCTTGATGGCTGTCGTGTACTCCTGGGTCATCCCTGCGGTGAACCATGCGGTGCCGTACGGCGACGAGACCCAGGCGGGCGATGTCCTGGACCTTGGTGACGGGCGCCTCACGGTCGTCCCGGGCGAAGGTTGGAACATCGCGCGCGGTGTGCGAGTCGGCGAGACTCGCTCGTCGGTCGGGATCCCAGGGACCTTCGAAGTCGAGGACGAGGGCGTGAGCGTCAAGGTCGCCACCGGACCCTTTACGGGCACGCCGCAGCAGTTCATGGCCCAGCTGGAGGACGTCAACGGCAAGCTCGAGGACGTCGACGGCTTGGCCTCACCGGCACACCGCTCGTCGATCACGACGACCAGCGGCATCACAGGCGTGACGCGGACCTCGTTCGAGGGCGAGCGGTCCGGCATCGTCGTCGCGTTCGTGGTCGACGCGGACCCAGCGCTGCTCGCGAAAACGTCGATCGGCGTGGAGTTTCTCGTGAAGGGCTCGACTGAGGCCATCCGACATCGCATGGACGAGATCACGGCCATGATCAAGAGCCTCGCGCTCAAGGAGGCCTCGGCATGAGCGCCGCAACATCACAGCAGGCTCCGAGCGCCGCGCAGCTCGCGGCGATCGAGCGGTCGGGGTGGGGACGGACCTTCCGCCTCGTCCAACCGCACAACCTCGCGTTCTGGGTCTACGCCTTGCTCGTTGGCAGCGGTGGCCTGGCGATCTACAACCACTACGTGCTGACCGGCGTGTACGCCTACGGGCAGGCGTTTGCCGTTGGCGTCGTGGCGTTTGCGCTCTACACCGTGCCGTTCTGGTGGTTCCTTCGGTCGAGTGATCGCTACAGCACCATCCCGGGCGGGTTGGCCCTCGCCGCGTTCGTCTACGGCGGCTTTGCAGCCACCGGCGCCCTTGCGATCTACGCCAACGACTCGATCCGCACGCTCTATGCCAAGGCCGTCAGCCAGACGTTCGCGTTTGACTGGAGTGCCGCGCTCACCGCCCCGTTCGTCGAAGAGACGGCCAAGGCCTCGGGTCTGATTCTCCTGATCCTGCTCGCACCGACCATCATCCGCAACCCGTTTGACGGTCTCATCGTGGGCGCCTTTCTCGGGCTCGGCTTCCAGATCATCGAGAACCTCGGCTACGTCGTCGGGAGCGCTTCAGCCGCATTCGGATTCGACCAGATCGGTTCGGTCGTTCCGACGCTCGGCGTTCGGATGGTCACCGGGATCGCCTCCCACTGGGTTTACAGCGCGATCTTCTGCGCGGGATTGGTCTACTTCCTCGGACGCCCAGGATTTGCGGCTCAACGCGGCCGCGGCCTCACGCTCATGGCGCTGGCAATGTTGCTGCACGGTCTCTGGGACGGCGCCGCTGCGATGTCTGCTGGGAACGCTGGGCTGGCGGCGCTCTCGCAGTTCGGGCTGCCGATTGTCCTGCTTGGCGTGTTCGCGTGGGTCTACCGCACCACGTCGCGAACCGAACAGCAATCCGTCCGCGACATTCTCGCCCCTGAGGTGGAACGCGGCACCTTGACCCCCGAAGAGCTCGACGCGGTATCTGGTACCCGCAAGCAGCGTCGTCACCACGTCAAGGCGGCCCAGCGGGGAGCCGACCGGAAGGCGGCTCGCCATGTGCTGCACGCCGCGCTCGACCTCACCGAGCAGCTGGCCATCGCCCGCGCGGCCGACACGCCCGCGGTCGAGCATGCTCGCTCAGAGATCGCGCGGGTGCGCGCAGGGAGCACGGTGAGCTGAACGAACGTGGAGCTGGTCGAATTGCGGGGCGTTTCGGCCGCCCGCAATTCGACCAGCCGCCCGCCTCGCTAGATCGCCTGCGGGCCCTGGGGCGTGGCGACGCCGGTCGGGACGGGCTTGTCGCCCTTGAGGTCGCGTAGTCGTAGGTAGGCGACGGCGATGATGAGCGCGGTCGCGGGCACGAGCAGGCTGTTGACGACCCAGGTGGCGATCACGCCGCCGGCGTCACCGCCGATGGCGCCGATGATGCCGCCGACGAGTCCGAGGCCGAACCCCAGGACGAAGTTGAAGAGGATCAGCGCAAAGACCTGCCAGCCCGAGCCGGAGACGAGTTCGCGGCTGCGGCTGAAGGCCGCAAAGATGCCTGGGCGCTCCACGACGGTGACCGGGCCGACCACGGCGAAGATCGTCAGCACGAAGAGGCCCGGGATCACGAGCAGCACGAGGCCAAAGATGACCGCGATGCCGTTCAGCAGACCGACGACGAACAGCACGCCGATGATCGGAGTGATCGCCGAGAGCAGCTGACCGACGGAGCTATCGAGGGTGCCGTCCTGCACATCGCGCGCGAGCTCGACCACGGCGCCTTGGAAGATGATGCCGAGGATCAGGCTTGTGATCAGCGCCAGGAGCGTGCCGATTGCGCTGCCCGCAAAGATCACCGCCAGCACGGCCTGAATGGCGAAGAGGCCAAACGACAGCGGCAGCAGGATGCCGGCGTACTGCTTGTAGATGCCGAACGCCTCGCCAATCGTGGCGGTCGGGTCGAGGGGCGGTGCGGTAGTCACGGTAAAGCCTTCCGGGCGAGGTCGTTCGGGGCGCGCGCTGGAGCAGCTGGCGCGAGTGTGTAAGTCCGAACTGCTCGCACTGTCGCGCATCCGCCGGTCGTCGGCAACGCGAAGGCGCTCTTTGGGTAACAGCGTCAATACCACCGGTCTTCGGGGTGTTGCGGTGCGGCGAGCGTGGCCTCGTAGCAGTCGAGCACCTGCCGGGCCACGCGTGCCGGGGCGAAGTCCGACAGCGCCGCGCCTTGACCGGCGCGAGCCAGGCGGCGCAACAGTGCGCGGTCTTCGTAGAGCGCCGTGAGGGCACGCGCGTAGTCGTCCACGTCGCCGGGGCGTGCATGCAGGCCGGTGACGCCGTCCTCCACGATCTCGAGCGGGCCGCCGGCGCCGGCGCAGATCACCGCGCAGCCCGCGGCCATCGCCTCGGGCAGCACCTGACCGAACGGCTCGGGGATGCGCGAGGCGTGCACGACGACGTCAAACCCCGAGAGGGAGGTCCACACGTCTTCCACGTGGCCGGCGAACGTGACCCGGTCGGCGATGCCGAGGTCGCGCGCGAGCGCATGGAGCTCGGATTCGTAGGCCGTCTCACCGAACTGTGGTCGCCCGAGCAGGTGCGCCTCGGCGCATGGACGGTCCGCGAAGGCCTGGGCGAACGCGCGCAAGAACACGTCTTGGCCCTTCCACTCCGAAATGCGACCCGTCATCGCCACGACGAACCGGTCGGGGTCGGTGGAGCGCGGATGGGCCTCGGCGTCGCTGGGGAGTGCGTCATGGATGACGGGGAAGCTGGCCGTCGCTGCGCGTCCGTCGAGCACGCTCTGGCGAGCCGACTCGCTCACGCTGATGACCGCATCTGGGACGGTGCGGGCAAAGCGGCGGATCGCGGGGACTGCGGCCGCCGGAAGGTAGTCCGCGGCGAGGCGATCCCGTGCATGCCACACGCTCGGCACGCCCGCAAGCTGCGCCGCCAGCGTGCCGTACACGTTCGCCTTGAGGGAGTTGGTGTGCACGAGGTCGGGGCGAAGCTCCCGCAGGCGGGCGGCCAGGGTGCGGGTGTAGCGGGCGGTATCGACGACCGCTCGTGCCGGCAGCGTTGGTCCGAGCTGGTCTCGCGGAAGCGACCGCGTGCGCGCGGGAAACTCGATGACTTCGGCGCGAACGCCTGAGCGGGTCAGTTCGTCCAGGAGCCAGCCGTCCTCGGCGAGGATCACATGCGGATTGACGCCATCCAGCGCCGACAGCAACCGGACCAAGGCCGTCTCAGCGCCGGAGGGCACGGAGACGTGGTTGAAGTACACGACATCGAGGGGCACGCCGATCCTCCCAGGCGGCTGAGCGAGGTGCCGGGTGGGTCTGCCGGACGCGAGTAGCTACGTAGGGTAGTGCATCGCTAGGGCCCTGTGGGCTTGCTTGGTTGGGTCGGTAGGGTCGGCGGAGCTGTGTCAATTCGCGCGACCGATTCACTCACCGTCGCGATCGTGCAGGGCACCGCCGAGATCGCTGGCGCCGAGCGCCAGCTCTTGGCAGCGGTCGCCGGTCTGGTCGACGGCAGCGTCCACCCCCGGGTGCTGCTGTTTGGCGACGGACCCCTGGCACCGCAGCTACGCCAGGCTGGTGCCGAGGTCGCCTGCCTGGGCGAGCTTCCGCGCGCGCGGCAGCCTCGGCGCTGGCGCGGGGTCGTCGGGCGAGTCGTCGGCGCGGCTGCCGGTGCCGACGTGCTGCACGCCCAAGGAGAAAAGCTCGTTCCGGCGGTTGCGCTCGCGGGGCGCCGCGCAGGAATCCCCGTCGTTCGGCATCTGCACGACCGGCCTGGGCGCTCGGTGGCGGCGCTGGCCCTGCATGGAGCCGGGCGGCTCGTGCCGTGCCGCGGGGCGACGGTGGTGCCGAGTCAGTCGATGCTGGAGCAGGTGCGCCGGCTTGGCGGGCAGGCCACGGTCATTCCCAACGGGATCGACCCCGCCACCCTGCCCGATCGCGTGAGCGCTACTGCCACGCGGCAAGCGCTCGGCGTCCCGGACGGCGCCGTTCTGGTCGTGCTTCCCGGTCGCCTGCAGCGGTGGAAGGGCCAGGCCGAGGCGATCCGGGCGCTGGCCAAGGCGCGAGAGCGCGCCCCATCGCTCCATCTGGTCCTGCTCGGCGACGCCCTCTTCGGCCTGGAGCCAGAATTCCCAGGGGAGCTGCGCCGTCTCGCGCAGGAGCTCGGGGTGGCGCACGCCGTCACGTTTGCCGGGCACCGCGACGACGCCTTGGAGGTCATCGCTGCCGCCGACCTCGTGCTGCACGCGAGTCTCACCCCGGAGCCGTTCGGCATGGTCGTGCTCGAAGGGATGGCCCTTGCTCGCGCGGTGATCGCGTCGGCGAGCGGTGGCCCGGCCGAGCTGATCGCCGACGGCCAGACCGGCGTGCTCATTCGTCCGGGCGACGTGGCAGCGATGGCGGCCACGCTCGTCGACCTGGCCGCAGCGCCGGAGCGCCGCGATCAGCTCGGCGCTGCCGCGCGCGAGTCCGTGATTCAGACGTACAGCGCGCAGGCCGTCGGTGCGGCCTGGGCGGCGTGCTACCGAGCCGTGCTGGACCCAGCCTGAGCCGGGCCCCCTCGGGTTAGAGGTCGAGCAGTTTGGCCGCGTCGAGGAGCGTCTTGACCTGCTCGGTGGGCTTCTTGCGGCCCTCGAGCTCCTCCTCGTGGCGGTTGAGCCAGATCACGGGGATCTTGGCCTTCAGGCACGGCTCGACGTCGTGGTAGTACGACGACCCGATGTGGACCATGCCCTTCTTGGTGCCGATCCGGCGCTCGATCTCCTTGAAGTGCGCGGGATCGGGCTTGTAGGAGCGGACCTGCTGCGCCGTGACGACGAGGTCGAAGTCGTGCGGGATGTGGCGGCGGGTCTGCCCGAGCAGCTTGTCGTCGATGTTGGAGACCAGGCCGGTCTTGTACTTCTTGCCGAACTTGCGCAGCTGCACCGGAGCCTCCTTGAACGGCTTCCAGTACGGGATGGAGTCCGGGAGGAACGAGGACTTGGAGGAGTCGAGCTTCCACTCGAGCCGCTCGGCGATCTCCATGGCCGTGCGGCGCAGGACCTCGGCGTAGAGCTCGTAGGAGCCGCTCTGGATCTCGCGCTGCACCTCGTGGAACATCGGGAGCAGGACGTCGGGATCGATCTCGATCCCGTCGGCGGCGGCAGCCTTCTTGAAGGCAGCGACGATTCCGGCCTCCCAATCGATCAGCGTTCCGTAGACATCGAACGTTACGAAGGTGATCTGCTTGGGAAGTGGCATCCCACGCATTATGCCCGAGCCGCCCCGTTTCGCGCAGGCTGGTGCGCCATCCCCGCTGCTCGGGTGCTGCGGCCCGCCCGCGTTCAGCGCAGCTTCAGTGACCGCTTGACGACCGTGGTCACGCCCGTCGCGCTCACGGCCGTCACCCGCACCGACAGTCCCTTGAGTCCCCGCGTGAGACTGCGATCTGGCCTGAGCGTGAAGGTGCGCTGCGCCTGGACCGCGGACTTGGTCGAGCGGGCAATCGCGAGGTTGTCCTTGGGGACGGCGGCCGCGCGGACTGCCCTGGCTGTGGTGAGCAGTTCGACGGTGATCGTCGCCACTTGATCGCTGCCGACCTGGACCTTGACGCCCTTGGTGAGCGCCGAGCGCTTGACCGATTTGGGTGTGGTGATCGCAAGGACGGGCGCTGCCGCCTGGGCTGCCGCGGCGGCGGCTGCTGCAGCCGCTGGCGTTCCGGGCACGGGCACGGTGTTGCCGGCGGGGGCACCGGTCTCCGAGGTCGGTCCGCCAGGGAAGGTTGGCGGCACGAAGCCGGCCGGTGCGGGCGAGCGGTCGACCGCCTCGCAGTCGGAGGCCACGAGGTCGGCTGCGTCGACGATTGCGCTGTCGGTCCCGCCGCCGCACGCGATGTCGCCGAAAAGCGTCAGCGCGTCGCGAGCCTGGATCACGTCGTCGCCGGACTGCCCACGCAGCACGTCGTGACCACCGCCACCGCCATCGATGGTGTCGTTGCCCTCGCCGCCGTAGAGGTGGTTGAAGCCCACGTCGCCGATGAGCGCGTCGTTGCCGTCGCCTCCGGTGAGGTTCTCAAAGCCGGTCATCGTGAGCGTCTGCCCGGCCACGACGCGGTCGTTCACGGCGCCGTCGAGCGAGAGCGCGGCGGGGCCGGCTTCGCCGGCGCCGGAAAGCGTGTCCTGGGAGCCCTCGCCGCCGTCGGCGACCTCGGTCACGCCCAGGCCCGGGCTGATCGCGTCGTCGCCCGGGCCGCCGCTGAGGGTGTCGTTGCCCTTGAGGCCGGAGATCGCGTCGTCGCCGGGGCCGCCGCTGAGGGTGTCGTTTCCGCCGTCGCTGCCTGCCAGCGCGTCGTCGTCGGCACCTCCGGTCACGTTGAAGAACCCGTTCGTGACGATCGGCCCGACCGTCGTGGCCGAACCGTTGAGCTTGCCGTTCGGAGCGTTCGGTCCGACGGCGAGCGAGAAGATGCCCTGCGTGCGCAGGCCTGGCCGGTCGAGGTCGACGTTGATCTCGTAGGGCGACAGGTCGCCGGAGAGCGAGGCCACGATGGTGTCGTACGCGACGGTCCCGTTGCCGAGCGGGCAGAGGCTCACGGACATCTGGCTGACGCAGCCCCCGCCCGTGATCGGCAAGGTCGACACCAGGCGGTCGTCGGCAGGGCTCGCGGTCGCGCCCGGCGAGATCGAGAGCGTGGCCTTGATGAGGGCGCTGTTGGTGTTCTCCGACCACGTCGCGGTCTTCGTGACCGCGCTGACGGTCCACGTCGACGCAGCGCCGGCCGGGGCCGCCAGCGCGAGGGTGGCAGCGGCGCTGGCCAAGGCTGCGCGCAGGATCAGAGAAGCCGACATGCGCCGAGGCTAGGCATGGCGCGTGGCCACTGCAAGCCGCTCGGTGGCTTTTCGCATACCGCCGGGCTCTGAAGCCCGGGGCGGCGCACCGACGGCCGCATACGACGAAACGATGCGCCAATCGCCTTTGGTGCGTTGGAGGTTCTAGGGTCAGCGCCGTGCCTGGACCTGATCTGCCTCCTTCGCCGACGGCGCTGACCGGGGCCGACGTGGACCGCGTCGCCGATCGCCGTCGGCGCGACGAGGCGTGGCTCGCGGTGCAGCTCGCAAGCCCATCGGCGCGCGCGATCGTCCTTGGCGACGCGGGCGTGCGGGCCGACGGCGGCCGTGTGGCGCGCATCCCGCTGGGTGACCTTGACGAGCTCATTGGCGACGCCGCTCCGCCGCTCGGTTCCGGGTCCGCCGCTGCCTTTGGCGCTTCCGACGCGGCCGGCATATCGGCAGCGCCGCTCGTCTTCCTTGGCCTCGACGCCGAGGGCCCGCTGTTCGCGGTCGACGAGGCGCCGCCAGCGCCCGGGGAGCGCGCGCGGCTGGTCGGTGCGGGCGGGATGCGCGGCGAGGCACCACCCGAGGCCGACGGCCGCATCGGACTCCGCGTCGCAGCGCAGACGCTCTCGCAGGCCGATGGCGGACTCGTCGCCTACGCCGCTGGCCTCCTGAACTGGCACCGCACCCACCGGTTCTGCGGCACCTGCGGCGGTCCGACCACGCCGCGTGAGGGCGGCATGGTCCGCCGGTGCGCCGTGTGCGGTTCGAGCCTGCATCCACGCACCGACCCCGTTGTGATCATGCTCGTGACCGACGGCGCCGAGCGTGTGCTCCTGGGCCGGCAAGCCGTGTGGCCCGCGCGCCGCTATTCGACCCTCGCCGGTTTCGTCTCGCACGGCGAAAGCCTCGAAGAGGCCGTCGCGCGCGAGGTCATGGAGGAGGTCGGCGTGCAGGTCGGCCAGGCCGTCTACGCCGCCTCGCAGCCGTGGCCGTTCCCCCACTCACTGATGCTCGGGTTCCACGTCCCGTGGACCGGCGGCGAGATCGGTGCCGGCGACGAGGAGCTCGAGCACGCAGCCTGGTTCAGCCGCGCCGAGGTCCTGGAGGCCGTGCAAGAAGACGGCTGGGATGCGCCGGGCGACGGGACTGGTCTGCTGCTGCCGCCACGGCTGGCGATCGCGCGGATCCTCGTGGAGTCCTGGGTGCGCGAGACGGCGTGAGCTCGTGGAGCTCTGACTCCGCGAGACGGCGTTAGCGCGCGGTTCCCGGGCGAACGAACGTCGGCCGGCCGAGACCGGAGAGTGGCATCGGGGCGTTTGGTGCCAGCGCCGGGGCGGCCTCTGGGCGATCGCTCAGTTGCAGGTACCAGAGCGCAATCGTCATCGCCACGAGCGGCGTGATGAACGTGGAGATCAGCGACTCGACCGGCACCCAGAGTCCGAGGGGCGCGCTGCGACCGACCAGGCTGTCGGCCAGCGCTGGAATCAGGTGGACGGCGAACTTGTAGGACGC
>JAEMRF010000327.1 GCA_016463515.1 Solirubrobacteraceae bacterium
GATGATCGCGTCGCACTTCTTGGCCTGCAGGGCGGCGATGATGCCGTCGAAGCCGGTGTTGGTGAACTCGGCCTCCACGCCCATCCGGCTGGCGAGCTCTTCGGCGATGTCGATGTCGGCGCCTTGCGGGTCGCTGCCCTCGTAGAACTCCATCGGCGGGTAGGCGATGTCGCTGCAGAAGCTGATCGTGCCGGCGCTCTTGATGGAGGCCGGGGCGGTGATGGCGGCCGCAGCGGGCGTGCTGGAGTCGGCGGTTTCTTCCTCGTCGTCGCCGCAGCCGGCAATGGCGAGGAGCGCAGCGGAGCCGAGCAGTGCCGCCGCGCGGCGCGTGCGTGAAGCAAATGGCATGAGGTCTCTCTCAGGTGGGGTGGAGCGCAGCCGCGATCGGTGGGGAAGCGAGGCTACGAGCGCCGGACCGTGCGGGACGGCATGAGCGCTAGCGTCGAACCTTGCGCAGAGCTGCCTCAGCGTCAAGCGACAGCCGGAGCACACCCTGCGCCAAATCGGTGACAAACCGTCACGTCGCGGCGCTGACCTGGCGCGACCCACGCCCTCGGATCCGGGTGCTCAGCTCCCCAGAATCCCCAGGCGGCGCGCCTCTACGAGCCAGCCGCGGAACTCCTGCATCACCAGTTCGAAGAAGGCGTTTTCGTCGACCGTGCGCGGGTCGGCGACGGCAAAGAAGTCGGCGTTGTCGACCTCTCGGCCGGTCAGGTCATCCAGGCGCACCAGGAATGGGAAGTCGTCCTCGCGCCCAACGGCGATGAACTTCAGGAACGCCGGGAGGCCCGCCATGCGCTTGACGATCTCGGCGGTCTCGCGGCGGTCCTGGTTGCCGCCATCGGTCACGAAGTACACGAAGGTCGGGGTCTTGGCGCCGCGGACGAGCTTGTCGGCGAGGACTTCCAGCGGCTTGGCGTAGCGCGTACCGCGGAAGATGCCCTTGGTCGTGATCGCGCGGTCGGTCCACCCCTCGCGGTTGGCGAGCGTGACCGTCTCGGCCTCATGGACGGCCGAGTCGAACAGGTAGGTCTCGATCTCGCCGTTGTCGTCGAAGAGCAGGCCGGCGGCCAGGCAGCGCTCCACGAGCGCCTGGTAGGTGCCGTTCTTGAACAGCGGCCGCGAGGACCCAGACACGTCGAGCATCAGCACCACCTCGGCCCGCTCCCCCACCAGGCCCTGCTTCTCGAGGCTCACCACCGCGCTGTCGAACGACTTCACGAGTGACGGTGGCGCGCTGTCCTGCACCTTCTTGCGCAGGTCGATCAGGCGCTGCTTTTCGAGGTTGACCGGCGGCGCGGCTGACGTAGGCGGCGCGGCCGGCGTGGGCGCGGCGGCCCCGGAAGACGCCGCTGGCTGGCCGGCCGGGTCGCTGGCCGCGCCGCCGTCGTCGGTCACGTCGACCCCGTGGACGGTGAGCAGCTTGGCGAGGCCTTCGGCGTAGCCGTCGCCCAGCGCGCGGACCTTCCATTCGCCGCCGCGGCGGTAGAGCTCGGCCACCTGCAAGGTGGCGACGGCCGGAAGCGAGTCCAGCCGAACCGACGCCGCCGGCGCGCCGGCGACCGTGATCGTCGCCTCGACGACCGCGTTGCCCTGCACCGTTGGCGTGCCGTCGGCCTGGGCCACGATCAGGACCGTCTCGACCGCTGCCGGAAGCGCCGCAAGGTCGACGGTCACCACGTCGGCGGGCACGTCGAGACTGACGGCGCCGCCAGCGGCCTGCGGGTTGGAGAAGAGCACGACGCCGTTGTCGCCGTCGGCTTTGCGGGCCCCGTCGAGCAGCAGCGCGATCGGGTCGACGTGCCCACTGCCTGCCTTGACCGTGATCGCCACCGGCGACCCAGTCGGCAACGAGGTGTTCTGGCCGGGACTGAGGCTCTGCACGCGGCCAACTCTCGCAGACCGCCGTGGCGTGTTCGAGCGAACTGCCCCGGATTTCGTGCCACCCAGACCCGAAGTCCGGGGCAGGCCGCGGGGAGCCGGCGCAGGCCTCGCCTAGGGCATCGGGAGGATCCCCAGCGCAACGGCGGTCCCGCCCAGGCCTCGGGTGATCTGGTCGGCGGCCTGCTCGGCGGTGAAGCGGTCCTCGCCTTCGGCCAGGCGGAACGCGATCTCGCCGATGCCCAGAATGATCGCGGAGACCGACGCCTCGATCGCTGCCGCAGACGGCTTTGGATCGGCGAGATAGTCGCCCAGGCGCTCGATCACGAAGTCCACGAACCGCAGCATGCCCTCGCGGCGCGTCTCCTCGAACTCGGGCCCGCGGCCGATCGACTCCACGTAGATCAGGCGGCCTCGGCGGGGGTCGTCGGTGATCGACCGAAAGAACGCCATGAGCCCCACGTGCAAGCGGCCGACGAGGTCGGTCGGCGCGCCGTCCAGCGCGGTGGCGATGTCGGCGATGACCGCATCGGTGGCCTCCAGGTACACGTCGCGCAGGAGCGCTTCGCGGCTGCCGACGGTGTCGTAGAACGCGCGCTCACCGATCTTCGACGCGCGGCACAGCTCGCGCACACCGGTCTTGGCGAAGCCGCGCTCGGCGAACAGCTCAAGGCCCACGTCGAGCAGGCGCCGGCGGCGGTCGGCCAAGCGCTCCTCGGCGGTGAGTCCGCCATACGTGCGCCCGCGCGGCGCACCATTGGCCGGGGCATCGCTGAGCGAGGAGGCGGCGGGTTCGCTCGGGTGGGTCGGGCTCACTGGCTCCATGGTGCCAGATGCGGGTGAGCCCGACCCACCGCACACGCGCCGGGAGCACGGTCGGTTCGGGGGGCAGACGACCGTGCCACAGGGGGCCCGGGGTCAGGGCGACGGCCTGCGCGCGGGGGAGCGCTTGCCGTCGCCTCCTTAATATGACAACCTTCGTTGTCGCAATGTGTGTTGTTGATTTCGTAGTGCCGTACGGATCGCCGTGGTAGACCTCCTCGTCGCCGCGATCCCCGCCTTCCTCGTGCTGATGGCGGCCGAGATGCTGTCGTATCGCCAGCTCGCGCAGGAAGCCCGCGCCGAGCACACCGGCTACGAGCTGCGCGATACCCGCACCAGCGTGGCGATGGGGCTGGGCAACCTCGCGATCTCGGGCGTATGGAACATCGCGGCCCTGGCGATCTTCGCGGCCCTCTACCTGCTTTCGCCGCTGCGCGTGGAGATGGACAGCGTCTGGTCGTGGGCGCTGCTGCTGGTGCTCTTTGACCTGCTCTTCTACTGGGACCACCGCCTGCACCACGTGATCCGCGTGGGCTGGGCCAGCCATGTGGTCCACCACTCAAGCCAGCACTTCAACCTCTCGACCGCAGTGCGCCAGCCGTGGGTGCCGTTCAGCTCCACACTGTTCTTCATGCCGTTGCCGCTGCTCGGCTTCCCACCGGCCGCCATCGCGCTGATCAGCGCCGTCGATCTGCTCTACCAGTTCTGGATCCACACCGAGCGGATCGATCGGATGCCGCGCTGGTTCGAGGCCGTCTTCAATACGCCCTCCCATCACCGCGTCCACCACGGCTCCGACGACGAATACCTGGATCGCAACTACGGCGGCGTGTTCATCATCTGGGACCGCCT
>JAEMRF010000050.1:0-10222 GCA_016463515.1 Solirubrobacteraceae bacterium
CAACATGCCACCGATGGCGGCACGCACCCGCGTGCTGAAGACCTCAACGCCGGGCTCGGCCGTCACGCGTCACGTGGCGACGTCGCTGCTCCTTGCAGGGGTGTTGTCCGCGGGAGGCGCGGGGGCCAGTGCGAGCGCCGCCGCGGTAGACCAAGAAACGGTGTTTTTGCCCGCGGGTGAAGGGCGAACGCTCGACCATGGACCCGCCGGGTGGACCGCGACAACGCAGGTCACCGCGGTTGGATGCGTGCAGCAAACGTGTCCGGTGTCGTCGGCGCAGTGGGTGCCAGGCGTGGGTCCAGGGGGCGCGTCCGACGGCGCGTTGGCCGCTACGCTCCGCGGCCTTTCTGGGCAGTCGGGTGTCGCCACTGTGGTGTGGCGATCGCCGGTCTTCCTCGTCCCGTCGAACGTGTTGGACGGCACCGTTTCGGTTGCTCTTCGCGCGGTGTCTGACGCTGAGTTTGGTGCGAACTATCGCGTGCGACTGGTCCCGCTGGCGGGTGGTAATCCTCGTACTCTCGTTGAGGCGGCGCCAATTCCGGGCGGGGGTGACTGGACACCTGGTCCCGTCCAGAGCGCCGGAGTCGGCGCGTTCCCGCTCGACGCATTGCACCGACTCGAGGTGGAATTGCAATTCCGCTTTGGTGCGGACGACACCGGTGACCGGTCCGTCCTGCTCGATCTGCCGACATTGGCGCTTCGCACCGCCGCGTCTGCCCCAGCGGCGAGCGGTGCGCTCGCGCCGTCGATCCCTGGTCCGGCTCGGCCGCCAGCGATGCGCCCGGAGCAGGCGAGCGAGCGCAGTGGGCCGCTCACCGCGGGTGCTGCCCTGGCCACCTGCCGGGGAGAGGAAGCGCTGATCCTGGGCGTAGGAGGCCTGGGGCGGCGGCTGACGGTTTCGGGGGCATCGTCACGTCCCGCAGGTGCCGGCGTTGAGCTCTTCAGTACCGACGGCTGGCCGCTGGGGCGCACCGCTGTCGCCGCTGATGGAACGTTCGCCGCGTCGGTCCGCGAACCGCGTGGCAGCGCAGGAGCGGCGGCCGTGATGGCGCGGTTGGCTGACGGTGAGCAGTCGCCAGCGGTCCGTGTGGAACGCGACCACGTGGTGCGAGCCGCGCGGATCAGCAATGGTCTGTTGCAGGTGCACGGGCGGCTGCGACGGCATCACCGTGCTGCGCCCAATCCACGCGTGACCCTGCTCGTATCGGGGGCCGCGCCCTGCTCTGCTGACCGCCGGCTTCGCGCAGCGTCGTTGCGGTACGAGCCGCGCAGCGGCAACTATCGCGCGACGGCAGCGCTACCGCCGAGCGCGACACCGCAAACCGCGGGTGTAGTGCTGCTGGTGCGCAGCGAAGTCGCCGTTCGAAGCCCGGGACGGTCAAGGACGGTCACCGAAAGTCAGCCCATCTTGGTGCGGCCGTCGGGTATTGGTACCGGCTGAGCCGTCGGGTATTGGTACTGGCTGAGGGCTGCTGAGGTGGGGGCGGCGGGCATGGATTGCTTGCCGCCCCCTCCTGAGTAGCCCTCGCCTCGGTGCGGACTGGCCGGTTAAGCGCCGACGGAGGCCGCGGCCGCAACAGCCAGACGGTCGGCGCGATCGTTGAAGGCCTTGTGTTCGTGGCCCTGCCCGGTCTGGTGGCCGCGCACCCAATGCCAACGCACGGCCGCGAGCCGCTGGACTTCCGCGTCGAGTGCTTCGACGAGGTCCTGATTCTTGACCGGCTTGCCAGCGGCGGTCTTCCAGCCTTTGCGCTTCCAGCCGTCGAGCCAGGTGGTCATCGAGTTCACGAGGAGCTGGGAGTCCGTCACGACGCACACCGTGGATTCAGCCGGAAGCGAGCGCAGACCATTGAGCGCGGCCGAGAGCTCCATGCGGTTGTTGGTCGTCTGTGGCTCTCCGCCGGAAAGCTCCACGGGTTCCCCGCCATCTGGCGGGACCACGATCGCCGCCCAGCCACCGGGCCCCGGGTTGCCACTGCAGGCGCCATCGGTCCAGATCAGCGTCTCGCCGGGACGTTGTTCTGCGGGCGTTTCGACGATTCGAGAGCGGGGACGACGAGCAGGAGGCATCGCGACCGATGGTAGGCGGCCGAGGCGCGGAACGACCCGCCAGTGGCGTCAGGCGGGGAGCGAGCCCGTGGCGCCGGAGGGGCCGCTGGGCTGTCCGACGGCGTCGGCGATCACGGCGTCGCTGGGAGCCTCGGGGTCGCGCTCATCCGGGAACACCTCGCGCACCCATGCGGCCATCTCTCGCAACGCGCGTTTGGCTTCCGGGTTGGCGCGCCACATCGCCACGACGTGGCCTTGGCCTTCATAGGTCTGGACTTCGACGGTGCCGCCAGCGGCACCGATCCGTCGGCCCATCTCCACACCGTCGTCGAGGAGCACCTCGGCATCGCCGACCTGGATGAGCGTGGGGGGAAGTGCAGCGAGCTGTGCTGGCGAGGCGTTGATCGGCGAGTTGCGCCAGTGCGCACGCTCGTGCGCATCGGGCACGATCGCCTTGGCAATCCGGTCCAGAACGCCTCCACCGATGAACGATTCGGTCTTGGCGTTGGTCTGCCGCGAGCCAGCTGCGGTGGTCAGGTCGACCCATGGTGAGAGCAGGATCATCGCCGCCGGCGCAGGGAGTCCCTGCTCTTGGGCTGTCAGCACCGCATGCGCCGCGAGGTTGCCGCCAGCGGAGTCGCCAGCGACGATGATCGCCTCCGGCGGAATGCCGTCGTCCAGGAGGCCGCGGTAGGCGCTGAGTGCATCCGCTTGGCTGGTCTGGATGGACCCCTCGGGCACCATGCGGTAGTCGACCGACACCAGTGGCGTCGACAGGACTTGGGAGATCCGCGAGGAGAGGTTGCGGTGCGTGGCCGGCGAGCAGATGACGAACCCGCCACCGTGGATGTAGAGCACCACCCGCTGGCGAGGATCCACGTCGATCGCGCGGGGCGAGCGCGTCCATTCCACCGGCACGCCGCCGAGGGTGGTGCGTTCCAGCTGGGTGCCGCGCAGGGGTGGGCTCGGCGCGCCGAGCGCCCGACGCCCGAAATTGATGCCCCGGGCCGTCGGACGGAACGCTGCGACCGTCGGGTAGATCGTCGCGCGCATGACGCGGCGGGTGCGCACGCTGGTGGGACTCGCGGGACCGAAGCGGCGCTCTACGAGGCCACCCCGCTGTTCACGGGCGGTTTCGAGGGCGTACCGGGGCTCGGACATCACGCCGTAGTATCGCACCGCGGGCAGGCTGTCACGCGGCGCGGCGCCCGATCAGGCAGACTTGCGTGCCGGTGCCCCGGCCGCCGGCGAATGCCGGCGTCCGACCTCAAGGAGTTGCTCCGTGCCCACGCTCGAACGCCTCGGCGACGTCTTCATCCTCAACCTCGGCGATGACGAGAACCGCTTCAACCCGCCGTGGATCGGCGCGATCAACGACGCCCTCGACGAGGTCGAGGCGGCGACCGGTCCCAAGGCGCTCGTGACGAAAGCCGACGGCAAGTTCTGGTCCAACGGACTCGACCTGGCCTGGATCGGCGAGCACCAGGACGAGGCGCAGGCGTTCATCGACACCGTCCACGCGCTGTTCGCTCGCGTACTGCTCTTCCCTGGTCCGACGATCGCCGCGATCCAGGGCCACTGCTTTGCTGCCGGAGCCATGCTCTCCACCGCGCACGATCTCAAGGTCATGCGTGAGGACCGCGGCTTCTGGTGCACCCCAGAGGTCGACATCCACATTCCGTTCACGCCCGGCATGGCCGCGCTGCTGCAGGCACGGCTCAGCCACACCACCGCCCACGAGGCGATGACGATGGGCCGCCGGTACGGGGGCAAGGATGCGGTCGAGTTCGGGATCGTCGATCACGCCGCCAAGGAGAAGTTCGTGCTCGATTGGGCCATCTCGCGCGGTGAGGCGCTGGCCCACAAGGACGGCGCCACGATGGGGCGGATCAAGGAACGCATGTACGGGCACGTTGCGGCGATCCTGCGCGATCCCGCGGCCAATCGCCTCGGCGCCTGAGGCAGGGCCTCTCAGTAACGCCCGTGGGTTCCGGCGCAGCATCCATGGGGTCGCCCGTGATCCGTCTGGCGCGGCTCGGCGACCTCCCGGAGATCGTCGAGATCTACAACGCGTCGATCCCGGGCGAGCGCTCCACTGCCGACGTTGCGCCGGTCACCGTGGAGTCGCGGATGGCGTGGTTCGTGATGCACGCTCCGGATCACCGTCCGATCTGGGTGGCCGAGGCGGCTGGGCGCGTGGTCGGCTGGCTGAGCTTCAGCGACTACTACGGGCGTCCGGCGTACCACTCGACCGTCGAGGTTGGGCTCTACGTGGCGACCGACGCCCAGGCACAAGGGGTCGGGCGCGCCCTGACGCGTGCGGCAATTGCCGCTGCCCCGGCGCTCGGAGTCCGCACGCTCCTGTGGATCACGTTCGACATCAACGAGGCGAGTCTGCGGCTCGCAGCTTCGTTTGGGTTTTCGCGCTGGGGCCTGTTGCCGAAGGTGACCGAACTCTCCGGGGTGCGCCGCGATGTCGCGATTCTGGGCTTGGAACTCGCCGAACCTGAGAGCGGCGCGCCGGAAAGCGGCCGCTGAGCGTGACGTGTGCGCCGGCTACTGGCCGGCGACCTCGGCCACGTAGTCACTGACGGCCTGAATCTGGGCGGCCGAGAGCCGGCCGCTGAAGGCGGGCATGGAGCCCTCGCCGTTGGTGACGTATTCCTTGACGGTGTCGGCGCTCGGCTTGACCTCGTCGAGGTTGGGGCCGATGGCACCCTTGGCGTCTGCCGCCGCGAGCGTGTGGCAGCTCGAGCAGTTGGCGTCCTTGAAGATCTGGTCGCCGGAGGTCGCGGTGATGCCGGCATCGCCTGATCCGCCGGAGTCGCCCGAGTCTGAGGCGTCATCGCCTCCGCAGCCTGCGAACACGGCCACCGACCCGGTGACGGCGAGCAACGTGAACGTGCGAAGGAGAGCGGAACCGGGGGCGGAGGGAAGCGGCATGCTCGACATCCTGCACGATTCGTCGGCAGCTGACCACCACTGCTTGCCCTGGGTGCATTCGCCGGTCAGTATCGACGCCATGAGTGGCACCGCGCCGAAGTCGAAGAAGGACAAGAAGGCCGCAAAGGCCCTGAAGGCCAAGGCGCCCAAGGCTTCGAAGACACCGAAAGCTCCCAAAGCTGGCAAGAACGCCGCTGCTCGGGCGACGATCCCGGCACTGCCGCCGGACCTCGGTCTCTCGCCGCTGGCGCAGGAACGTGCCGACCGTGGCGCGAAGCTGGCGACGCAGGTCGAGCGCAGCTGGAACGCCGACTGGGTTGCGCCGGCAGGCCGCAAGGACCCGGTCGCGATCTTGGAGGCGGAGTCGGCGCAGCGCATCCAGCACCTGATCCCGATCCGGTACGGCCGAATGCTCGCTTCGCCGTTCACGTTCTTCCGGGGCGCGGCGGCGATCATGGCCGCCGACCTCGCGCCGCTCCCCACGAGCAACCTGCGCGCCCAGAGCTCAGGCGACGCGCACCTCCTGAACTTCGGCGTCTTCGCCGCTCCGGACCGCCGTCTGGTGTTCGACCTCAACGATTTCGACCAGACGCTCCCGGCCCCGATCGAGTGGGACCTCAAGCGACTGGCCGCCAGCTGCGTGATCGCTGCGCGCGACGTCGGTGCGGGGGAGACGGTTGCGCGCACGGTGGCGACGGCCGCGACCGATGCCTACCGGTGGGCCATGTGGCGCTTTGCGGCGATGCGGCACCTGGAGGTCTTCTACCACCGCATCGAGGTCGGCGGTGACCTTCCGCTCCTCAACAAGCGTGCCGACAAGGCAAGCCTGTCGCAGATGAGCAAGGACTTCGCCAAGGCCGAGACGCGCACGAGCGTCGGGTCGCTGGAGCGCTTTGCCGAGCGGCTGCCCGATGGGTCGTTCCGCCTCCACGAGGAGCTCCCGCTCGTCGAGCGGCTCACGGGCCACCACGTGCTCGACGTGGTGAAAGAGGACTTCGCCCGTTACACGCGCACGCTGGATCCCGAGAAGGCCGCTGTGATCGAGCGGTACCGCTTCCAGGATGTGGCCCGCAAGGTCGTCGGCGTGGGCTCGGTCGGGATCGAGGCCTACATCATTCTGCTCGTGGGCGACCGCGACGATGACCCGCTGTTCCTGCAGCTCAAAGAGGTCAAGGAGTCGGTCTTTGCGCCGTACGCCGGGCCGAGCATGTACGAGCATCAGGGTGAGCGCGTGGTGCGCGGCCAGAAGGTCATGCAGACCACCGGCGACCTGTTCCTGGGGTGGCTGAGCCACGACGGTGACCCGAGCCCCGACTACTACATGCGCCAGCTGCGAGACAAGAAGGGCTCGATCAAGATCGAGCGCCTGAGCGAAACCGGGCTGCGACTCTACGCGGAGGAATGTGGGGCAGTCCTGGCTCGTGCCCATGCGCGCTCCGGCGACGCAGCGACGATCGCGGGGTACCTCGGCCACGGCCCAGACATCGCCGACGCGATCACGGAGTTCGCCGTGCGTTACGCCGATCAGAACGAGCTCGACTACCAAGCGCTCTTGCAGGCCGAGTCCGACGGCCGCATCCAGGTGCAGCGCGGACTCTGACGGCCGTCCGGCACCTGCGTACGATGCTCCGGTGAAGGTTTCACGGCGCTCCGCCGTTCCCCCATTTGCCGTGATGGAGGTGCTCGCCGCTGTCGGCGAGCGCCGCGACGCGGGGCTGCCCGTGTTCTCGCTGTGCGCGGGCGAACCAGGTGGAGGTGCCCCGGCCGATGTGAACGAGCTGGCCGCGGAGCTGTTGCGCTCGGGCGCCGACCTCGGCTACACAGCCGCGCTGGGTGTCCCGGCGTTGCGGCAATCGGTCGCCCGGCACTACGACCGGTGGTACGGCCTGTCGGTCGATCCGGCGCAGGTCGCCATCACGACCGGGTCCTCCGGAGCATTTGTGCTGGCGTTCTTGGCGGCGTTTGAGCCGGGCGACCGCGTGGCCCTCGCCCGCCCGGGCTATCCGGCCTATCGGAACATCCTGTCATCGCTCGGGTGCGAGGTGGTCGACATTCCGTGCGGTGCCGACACCCGCTACCAGCCGACGCCCCAGCTCCTCGACGCGGCCGTCGCCGACGGCGGGCCGCTGGCAGGCCTCATCCTGGCCTCGCCGGCGAACCCGACCGGCACGATGGTCGACCGCGACGAACTCGCGGCTCTGGTTGCGTGGTGCAGTGATGCAGGCGTGCGGCTCGTGAGCGACGAGATCTACCACGGCATCACCTATGGCGACGACACCGGCGCGTGCGCATGGGAGTTCGGCCCAGACCCGATCATCGTGTCGTCGTTCTCGAAGTATTGGGGGATGACGGGCTGGCGCCTGGGGTGGGCGCTGCTGCCGGAGGACCTCGTCGCGCCCGTCGATGCGCTGGCCGGGAACCTCGCGCTGTGCCCGCCGGTGCTGTCGCAGCATGCGGCGGTAGCGGCGTTCACGCCGGACTCCTACGCGGCCGCGCAGGCGGCGGTGGAGCGTTACCGCGACCATCGGTCGCTGGTACTCGGCCGGCTTCCGGAGCTCGGCTGGGGCAAGTTCGCGCCGGCGGACGGCGCCTTCTACGTCTACGCGGAGATCGCGGAGCAGATCACGTCAGCTGGTGTGGCCAACTGCGTGGAGTGGTGCAAGCGCCTGCTCGAGGAGACGGGGGTGGCGCTTACGCCGGGCACCGACTTCGACGCCGTCGGCGGCGCTGAGTGGGTCCGGCTGTCGTTCGCGGCAGACCGAGAGGTGATCGAGCAAGGGCTCGACCGCCTCTCGGCCTGGTCGCTACGAAGTGGGTAGTGGGTTAGTTGAGAACCCGGACCTGCGTGGCCGAGGGGCCCTTGGGGCCGGCCTCGGTCTCGTAGGACACCTTGGCGCCCTCAGCGAGGGTCTTGAACCCGTCACCTTCGAGTGCGGAGTGGTGGACGAACAGGTCTTTCCCCTGATCGTCGGGCGCGATAAAGCCGTAGCCCTTGTCGTCGCTGAACCACTTAACGGTTCCTGTAGCCATGCTTCTGGTCTTCCTTCATTGGGATCTGGCTGCGCGGGATAAGGGCAACGGGCTCCCGGATGCAGCCAAGGTATTCGTCCGACCCCGCAAGGGAGCTTACTGGTGTGAGGCGGCGGGACTCGTTGCGGTCATGTTGCCGAGCACGAGATTTCGTGGCCGACGGCCCGTTTCGTCAATGCCCGTGGGCGTCTTTGGGATCTGCAGGTGTGGCTGCGTCGGCGGTCAATCCGAGGAAGAACAGGCGCAGCATCGTCCCGAAGAGCTCCGATGGGGTGGTGTCGTCCAGGAGCTGTTCGGTGGCTGCACCGTGCGCCATGGCGAAGGTCATGCGCGCCACGAGGGCCGGTGGCACGGTCGGCGTGATACCTGCCTCGTGGGCCCGCGCAGCCAGGATCTTGGTGACGCCCGCGCGCAGGGCGTCGGTGCGGGCGACCAGTTCGCGGCGGAATGCCTCGTGGCGCGTGGCGTGCGAGGAGAACTCAAGAAACAGGCGTGCCCATTCCTCGTCGCCGCGCAGGGCGGCGAGGAACTCGCGGCCGACCTGCTCTGCCTGTGCGGTGATGGCTTCGTCGGTCGAGGTGAACTGCTCGATCGCGGCCAGGCGTTCGGCGAAGTGCAGGTCGAGCATCTCGAGGAAGAGCTCTTCCTTGCTGGAGAAGTTTGCGTAGAACGCACCCTTCGTGAACCCTGCGTGGCTGGCGATGTCGTCGATCGAGGCGCGGTGCAGCCCCTTCTCGGCGAACACGTGCGACGCCGACTCAAGCAACGTGGCACGCGTACGTGCCTGCTGCTCCTTGCGCGTCAGGCGAGGGGTCGCGCTCATCCCACCATGGTGGCAAGCGGTCGGGCGGCAGGCGTGCGCCGGCCTGCGACGCGCACCAGGGCGCGGTTGCCTGGTGTCAGCGTGATGAGGCGCCGCGCGACGCGCTCGGAGGCAGGGTCGACCGGCTGGAGGTCGAGCTGCTGCACGATCGCCGGGAGAACCTGCTTCATCTCGTAGAGCGCAAAGCTTGCGCCCAGGCAGCGCCGGATGCCTCCCCCGAAGGGGATCCAGGTGTAGGTGCCCGGCTTCTGATCAAGGAACCGCTCGGGCTTGAAGGCGTGCGGATCCGGGTAGACCTCGGGGCTGGTGTGCATCAGCGAGATGCTGCACGCCACACGCGTGCCCGCGGGGAGGAGGTGACCGCCGAGCTCGACGTCGGCCTGCAGGTCGCGCACGACCACCGGAAGGACCGGCCGCAGCCGGAGCGTCTCGTGGATGACCGCCGTGAGGTACTCCTCGCGGCCCTCGTCGAGTTCCGCCTGCAGGCGCGCGAGCTTGTCTGGGTGGCGGATCAGGCGCTCGATCGCCCAGCTCAGCGAGGTGGCGGTGGTCTCATGACCGGCGACCAAGAGCGTCATGAGTTCGTCGCGCAGTTCGCGATCGCCCAGCGGGCGCCCGTCTTCGTCGCGCGCGAGCATCAGCAGCGAGAGGATGTCGTCGCGGTCTTCGAGGTTGCCGGCCTCACGCCGTTTGGCGAACTCGGCGAACAGTGCCTCGTCGGCTGGGCCCAGCATCCGCTTGGCCCAGCCGCTCTCGCGAAAGCGCTGCGGCCCGGCGATCGCCAAAGCCAGGAACGTCTGCGGCCGCATCACGTTCTCGATGAGCGCGAGCAGCAGGTTGCGGACGTGATCGAGCTCGGCGCCTTCCTTCATGCCGAAGACGGCCCGCATGATCACTTCGAGCGTGATCTCCTGCATGCGCGGGGCGAGCTGAAGGTCCTCCCCGATGGGCCATGTGGCGACCTCTCGCTCGGCCGCCTCGCGCATGATGTCGCCGTAGCGGGCCATCCGCTCGCCATGAAAGGCGGGGAGCAGGAGCTTGCGCTGGCGCAGGTGCTCCTTGCCGTCGAGCAGGAGGACGGAGTGGTCGCCCAGGAGTGGCAGTAGCACGCTGTTGGCGCTGCCCGCGTGGAACACCGCAGGGTCACCGGTGAACACCTGCTTGACGAGCTCGGGGGTAGAGACGACCACCCACGGCTTCTCGTCGGCCACGTGCATGCGGAACATGCCGCCGTGGCGAGCGCGCTGCTTGGCGAAGTACGGCGTGGGGCGGGCGAAGAAGCCAAACGCTTGGACGGCGCGCGGGGCGCGCGTGCCGGGAACGGTCGACGTGGTGGCGGTGGCGGCAGGCATGGTGGCTCCCAGGGTGCGGCGACCG
>JAEMRF010000050.1:10322-13953 GCA_016463515.1 Solirubrobacteraceae bacterium
CTTCCGGACCGAACTCGACGGCGGGCTTGCGCTCATCGCGCCCATCGCGGAGACCGCCGAAGCCGTAGAGGCTTCGGTCGGCTTCGACTACGCGCAGGGGGGCGCGAACACTTCCTTCCAGGTGGCGGTGAGCCTCGGTGACGGCCAGGTGCCCAACGGCAGCGGGCCGACCACGTTGGATCTCTCGGGTTCCGGGTTGCTTCCATCATTTGCCTTCGTCGGTGCGAACCCGCTGCGGATCTCGGCGACGGGCTTTCGCGCGAACCTGCGGTTCAAGGACGCCGGCCAGCCGGTCATCCTGCCGCCGGTCACGCGCGACATCGACGGCAACCTCGTGACCCCGAGCGATACCGACCCGACGACGGTCGACATCTACTGCAAGATCGATCCGCCGACCCAGCCCACGACGCTCGCGGTGGTCAACGCCGAGCCGATTGCCTGCCCGCCCCTGCTGTTCCCGCCACCGGCGCCGATCTCAGCGCCGATCAGCGATGCCGACATCGGGTCGACCTCCGTGAACCTGCGGTGGTCGATGCCGGCCGTTGCCGACGAGTGCGATGGCGAGCTCGGGGCATTCAAGGTCTCCTACAACGGCCGGAGCATCACGGTGCCCGCCGATGCCCGCAGCTTGCTCATCACCGACCTCGCTCCCGCCACGGCCTACGAGTTCTCCGTGGCATCCTTGACCGGGAACAACGGTGTGGACTCGCTGCCGCTCAAGGTGAACGTGACGACCGATCCGGCTCCGACGGGTCAGACGGTGAAATACAGCTACGGCCTCGCCGGAACGGCTGGACTGAAGACGCTCACCAAGGGCACGCTGCCGATCACCGGTGGCATCGATGCTGATCTCACGCTCGCGACGGGCGCATTCACGGCGGACCTGGCCCTGAATCCGACACAGGGTCGCCTGGTTGCTGCTGGGTTCTTGCCGGTTACGGCAAAGATCGGGTTCGTCCCGACGGGCAAGACGACCGGCACGCTGCTGGATGGTGTGCTCGAGTCGACCTCCAAGGTGCGAATCAAGGTCCAAGAGGTCAAGCTGTTCGGTGCGATTCCGCTGGCTGGCGGCAACAACTGCCAGACCAAGTCGCTGTCTGAGATCAAGCTGAAGTCCACCGATGAGTTCAAGCCGCTGCAGGGTGGCAACATCGCTGGCACGTTCAAGATCAGCGACCTCAACGGCTGCGGCCCGCTGAACGGCCTGGTCTCTCCGCTGACTGCCGGCGCTGGCAACACGCTGGCGCTCAAGCTCACGCCGAAGGTCGCCCCGGCGCCCGGCGCTTAGTAGCTCGGTCCGACCGACATGGAGTTCCCAGTGTCCAAACGTTCTCGATTCCTCGGGCGCGGCGTCGTGCCGCTTGCGCTGCTGGCGGCGGGCCTGGCGTTTGGGCCTGGCACGGCCAGTGCGGCGAGCGTGCAGCTCGACGGCGTCTGCAAGTACCCGATCTACGGTGGGCAGCCGGTCAAGCTCACCGTCTCGGGCACGTTCCCAGAGCGGGTGTCGGTCGGGCTGTCCGTGCCCGAAGTCGCGGTCGACGTCGAGCTCGAAACGGACTTCTTCACCAACTCGCTCGCGCTGGTGGAGGATCCGAGCGAGACCGTGGAGGGAACCGCATCGGTGACTTACGAGATCAACCATGCGGGCGCGACGTCGCAGGTGGTGACCAAGGTGCCGTTCGGTGCAGCGGCCATGCCCAAGAATCCCAACTTCTTGCTGCCGCTGACGGGGTCGTCGACGCTGCCGCCCGTCGCCGTCAAGGACTACAGCCCGGTGCAGTACTCGGTGAAGAGCTTCGGCGCCACGCTTCGGTTCGTCGACGACGCTGGGCAGGCCGTCATCTTGCCGCCGGTGACCCGTGACCTCGACGGGAACCCGGTTCCGCAGAGCGACGCGGACCCAGAGACCGTGGACATCTTCTGCAAGATCGTCCCGGCGACGCAGGCGACCACGCTGGCGGTCGTCCGGCCGCAGGAGCCGATCTGCACCGACAACCTCAAGCCGCCCACGACTCCAGGCGCCGTGGTGATGGACCCCGCCGACATCGGCAGGACGACTGTCACGCTGAACTGGATTGCGTCGACTCGCCAGCCTGGCCCCTGCCCGAACTCCAGCGACGTTGATGGCTACCGGGTCATCTACGACGGCAAGACGGTCGAGCTCCCGTTCGACACGACCGCCACGACCATTTTCGGCCTGACGCCGGCGACGGACTACACCTTCCGGATCTATGCCGTGTCGGTCTACGGGGTGTTCTCGGAGGCGCTCGTGGTGAAGGCGACGACCAAGCCGCCACTCGGTGGCCAGGTCGTGAAGTACAGCTATGGCCTGACGGGTTCGGCCGGACTCAAGACGCTCTCGAAGGGCCTGCTTCCGATTACCGGTGGTATCGACGCTGATTTGACGGTGGCGACCGGTGCGTTCTCGGCTGATTTGGTGCTGAATCAGACGCAGGGTCGCCTGATCGCGGCTGGGTTCTTGCCGGTGACCGCGAAGATCGGGTTCGTGCCGTCGGGCAAGACGACGGGCACGTTGCTGGATGGCGTGCTCGAGGCGACGTCGAGGGTGCGAATCAAGGTCCAAGAGGTCAAGCTCTTTGGCGCCATCCCGCTGGCTGGTGGCAACAACTGCCAGACCAAGTCGCTGTCGGAGATCAAGCTGAAGTCCACCGCTGAGTTCAAGCCGCTGCAGGGCGGCATTCTCGCGGGCACGTTTGCGATCAGTGATCTCAACGGCTGTGGCGTCCTGAACGGTTTGGTGTCGCCCTTGACCGCTGGTGGTGGCAACTCGCTGGCGCTCAAGCTCACGCCGAAGGTCGCCTCGGCCTCGTAGGTCTCGGGCTGGGCTCGGTTAGGTGATCGTGAGGTCGCGGCGCAGCTCGACGGGGCTGCCGCCAGCAGTCGGGGCGACGCGCACTTCGAGGCTGTAGTTCGCGCCGGGGGTCAGGCCCTTGGCCCGTAGGCGAAGCGCCGTGAGTGCTGTGACGGCGGTGGGGAAGCGGTGCTCGGCGACGGTCTTCCCGTCGGGCGCCGTCAGTTTGGCGTGCACGATTGACGGCTCGCGCAGCGAGAGACGCACGCCGAGGCCGGGGCCGGCGAGCTCGAGCCGCGAGAGGTCGGTGCGCGATCGCAGGCGCACGAGGTCGCCGGCTGCGCGTTCGGTTTCGCCGGTCCCGAGGGTCCGACCGAATGCGGGCGGCTTGGTTGGCGCCGGCGGCTGGCGGAACGGGCCGCTGATCTCGTAGAGCGCTCCGAGCCCGAATGACCGCTGCGACCCCACGTACATCCGGGTGCCCGAAGGGTCGAACGTGACGCCGACCAGTTCGGTGTTCTGGTGGATCCGGTCGTCGAAGGTGAGAAACCTGGAGACCTCGCGCTCGGGCGTGATGAGGCAGACGTCGAGGTCGCCGCCGTCTTCGCACACGTAGAGGTCGCCGCTGCGCGAGACGCAGATGTTGTCAACGCCGGTAAGCGGGGCGTCTGGGCCGGTGGAGGCCGCGTCGTAGAGCACCTCGAGCCGTTGGGCTTCGCAGTCGTAGGCCCACACCCGGTTGTCGCCTTTGGTGGTGAAGTACGCCACGCCGCCGTCCCACCAGCTGCCCTCACCGCCGTCGAAGCGTTTGGCGCCCTG
>JAEMRF010000328.1 GCA_016463515.1 Solirubrobacteraceae bacterium
CCTGTGTCCGGGTGATCGTGTCCCAATCCCACCGGTACAGGCGTCCGTCGCGTCGACCGGGCAGTTACTCCGCAGGGGTCCCATGTTCCGTTCCTCATCTTTGCGCTCGCGGTTGTTGGCCGCCGCCGGCGCCACGGCGCTCGTCGCCATCGCCGGAACCGCGACTCCAGCGCAAGCGGTCTCTCGGACGCTGGGCTACCAGTGCAAGTACCCGATCCTTGGGACCGAGCCGCTATCGATCAAGATCGACATCGACCTGCCAGAGCAGTGGCCACGAGGTGTCGATATGTCCCCGACTGCGATCTCGGCCATTGCGACCGCTGGCGGCGACACGGTGCCAGGTCTCGCCCTCATCGACGACCTGACGTCGATCGAGGGAACGGCCCTGGCTTCGACCACAGTCTTGCTTCCAGAAGGTGGTTCGCTGAAGGTCAACGTGCCGATCACCGTCGACCGGTACGTCCTACCCACGCCCGTTCCCGACCCGTTGGTGCTCACGGCCTCCGGCCAGACTCCGTCGCTCCTGTTCGATGAGTACGGCAAGCCGGAGATCGCGCTCGACAAGATCGGGCTCAACCTGTTGGTTCGCGACTCGTTGGGTGATCCGATCGTGCTCCCACCGGTGACCCGTGACGTCGACGGCGTTGCCGTTACTCCGAGCGACACTGACCCCAATACCTTCGACGTGTACTGCAAACTCAATCCGGGGCAAGCGCCGCCCGGTCAGTCGCCGATCATCGCGGAGTTCGAGATCCCTGTGGAGCCGCCCTGCGATTGCGTTGCGCCAGGGACGCCAGTCGAGGTCGATTACACGATCGGAGACTTTGGACCGACGTGGATCAACCTGCGCTGGGGCGCCTCGCTCGACAACGCAACCGAAGTGGTCGAGTACGTCATCCGCTACGAGGACCGAGAGGTCCGCGTTCCAGCGAACCAGTTCAGCAAGCGCATCGACGGTCTCGGAGCCGACTCGGAGTATGACTTTGCGATCTCAGCGGTCGATCGCAACGGCAACGAGTCCGAGCCGCTCACGCAGCTCCTTTTCACGGCGCCGTTCGTGACTGTCCCGCTCCCGCAGGTGACGGGCCTGATCGCGACCGCCAACCGGGACTCCGTGGTCCTGAAGTGGAACCCGGCGGACGGCGCGGCTGCCTACAACGTGTACAACGGCGCCACGCGAGTCGCGTCGACGACCACGACGACCGCCACGATCTCCGGGCTCACCGCGGGCACCCAGTACTCGTTCAGCGTCGAGGCAGTCGATAGCGCCGGCCAGATCGGACAGCGCAGCAGTCCCCTGCTGGTGAAGTGGTTCGACGAACCGAAGACGGTGAAGTACAGCTATGCGCTGAGAGGTTCGACGTCGGTCAAGACGTTGTCGAAGGGCACGCTGCCGCTGACCGGAGGGATCAACGCCGATCTCACCGTCGCGACCGGCGCCTTCTCGGCGGATCTGACGCTGGCCGACACGCAGGGCCGGTTGACGGCGCTTGGGTTCTTGCCGGTCACGGCGAAGATCGGGTTCGTCCCGTCGGGGAAGACGACGGGCACGTTGCTTGATGGCGTGCTGCAGACGAAGTCGTTTGTGCGGATCAAGGTCAAGGAGGTCAAGCTCTTTGGTGCGATTCCGCTGGTTGGTGGCAACAACTGTCAAGCCAAGTCGCTGTCGGAGATCAATCTGCAGTCGACGGCGGCGGAGTTCAAGCCGCTCCAAGGTGGCCCGATCGCCGGGACCTACGCGATCAGTGATCTCAACGGCTGCGGCGTTCTGAATGGCCTGGTCTCGCCGCTGACCGCGGGTGGCGGCAACACGATCAACGCGGTGCTCACGCCCACGTCCTGAGCCGCAATTCCGTGGTTGGCGCTCTCCCGGGGCCAACCACGGACCGCGACACCATCTGTCTCCGATTTCTCGAGGTTCGATCCATGTCCCGATCGTCAGGTCCCCGCCGGCTAGTGATTGCCGGAGCCGCCATTGCTGCCTGCGCCGCGTTTGCCACGCCCGCGCAGGCCGTCTCCAAGACGCTGGACTACCAGTGCAAGTATCCGATCCTTGGGACCGAGCCCTTGTCGATCAAGATCGATCTCGACATCCCGGAGACGTGGCCTTCCGGGGTCGATACGCCGCCGTTTGCCGTCTCCGCGGTGGCCACGGCGGGCGGCGACACCTCGGCAGGGCTCGCGTTGATCGACGACCTCACGTCGATCGAGGGCAGTGCGTTGGCGTCGGCCACGGTCCTGCTGCCGCAGGGCGGGTCGCTGAAGGTCAACGTGCCGATCCAGATCCCGAACTACGTCATCCCGACGCCCACGCCGGATCCGTTGGTGCTGAACGCATCAGGGAGCACTCCGTCGCTCACCTTCGACGAGCCGGGGCGGCCGATCATCAAGCTCGACCGCATCGCGCTGAACCTGACGGCTCGTGATTCGCTTGGCGATCCGATCGTGCTCCCGCCGGTCACGCGAGACATCAACGGCGTCGCAGTGACCCCGAGCGACAGCGACCCGAACACGTTCGACGTGTACTGCAATCTCAACCCAGGCCAGGACACGACGCTCGCGGAGTTCGAAGTCGGGCCCCCCGATTGCTACGAGTGCGAGGCGCCCACGTCCCCGACCGAAGTCAACCTCCGGTTCGAGGACTTCGGCCCGACCTCCATCAGACTTCGATGGGGCGCGTCGACTGACAACGTCGGCGTCACGGAATACACCGTGCGGTACGGCGACGGCAAGGAAGTTCGCGTGCCGGCCAGCAGTGCCGCCGAGTTCAGCACCCTCATCGAGGGCCTCTCCCCGGACTCCGAGTACCTGTTCGAGATCACGGCCCGCGACGCTGCCGGGGCCGAGTCGGATCCGCTCATTTTGCTCCTGGTTACCTTCCCGGCACCACCGGTGTTGCCCGGCAAGGTGTCCGGTCTGACCGGTACGCCTGGCGAAACCTCAATCGAGCTGCGCTGGAGCGCGTCGTCTGACCCCGATGGCACCGTCGCCAGCTACAACGTCTATCGCGGCTCGACCAAGGTGGCGACGGTCACAGGCACCTCCGCGACGGTCTCCGGGCTCACGGCCGACACGGCCTACACGTTCTCGGTCGAGGCGATCGACCGGTCCGGCCTTGCTGGGCCGCGAAGCGAGGCGCTGACCTTCAAGACGCTCCCGCCTCGCGTCTCCCCGCCACGTGTGACCTTCAGCCTGAAGGGTTCGACGAGCATCAAGACCCTGACCAAGGGCAATCTGCCGCTGGCCGGCTCGCTCGACAACGTGAACCTGTTGCTGGCGACGGGCCAGCTCTCGGGTGACCTGACGCTCGCTGACACGCAGGGTCGGTTGACGGCGTTGGGCTTCCTGCCAGTCACCGCAAAGATCGGTTTCGTGCCCTCGGGCAGGACCACAGGCACCATCAATGATGGCGTGCTCAACACGAAGTCGTTCGTCCGGATCAAGGTGAAGGAGGTCAAGCTCTTCGGCGCGATTCCGCTGGCTGGTGGCAACAACTGCCAGACCAAGTCGCTCTCGGAGATCA
>JAEMRF010000329.1 GCA_016463515.1 Solirubrobacteraceae bacterium
CCACCGCCACCTCGGCCAACGATCCCACCCACCCGCTCGTCCGCCTCTGGCGCCGCGTGCCGCAGTACCGCCGCCCAATCCGCAGGGCGACGGCGCTCACGGTCCTCAACAAAGTCTTCGACATCGCGCCGGAGCTCCTCATCGGCGTGGCGATCGATGTGGTGGTGCGTGACTCCGAGAGCTTCATCGCCACGGCCTTTGGCATCGTGGACCGCGAGCAGCAACTCTTTGCCCTGGCCGCAGTGACGGCAGTCGTGTGGATCCTGGAGTCCCTGACGGAGTACCTCGCCACGCGCCTGTGGCGCAATCTGTCCCAGTCCATCCAGCACGATCTGCGGGTCGATACCTATGGGCACGTCCAAGAGCTTGAGCTTGCGTGGTTCGAAAATCGCGCCTCGGGCAAGCTGCTGACGATCCTGAGCGACGACGTCAACCAGCTGGAGCGATTTCTCGACGTGGGGGCGTCGAAGATCCTGCTGACCGCCACCAACGTGGTGCTCGTGGGCTTGGTGTTCGTCGTGATCTCGCCGCTGCTGGCGGTCTTGGCGTTCCTGCCGATTCCGATCATCGTGGGCGGGTCGCTGCTGTTCCAGAAGCGACTGGCACCGCGCTATCAGCGGGTGCGAGAGGAAGCGGGGCACCTCGGCGGCCTGATCAACGGCAACCTGGGCGGCATCGCCACCATCAAAGCCTTCGGGGCAGAGCAGGCTGAGGCGCAGCGCGTCGCCGATGCCTCGGCGGCCTACGCGACGGCCAACCGCGACGCGATCGCGCTCAGCGCCGGGTTCATCCCGCTGATCCGGATGGCCATCCTGGCGGGGTTCATCGTGACCCTGGTGATGGGCGGCCTCGCAGCGCTGGATGGCACGCTCGCCGTGGGGCTCTACTCGGTGCTCGTGTTCATGACCCAGCGACTGCTGTGGCCCCTCACGGACCTCGGGGAAACGCTGGACCTCTACCAACGCGGCATGGCCTCGACCCGCCGCATCCTGGACCTGCTCGATGCCCCGATCGGGGTGCAGCCCGGCAGTCGCGCCCTGCCAGAGCCGGCCGCCGGACAGCGACCTGGCGCGGTGCACTTCGAGCAGGTCACCTTCGGGTACCGCGACCCCGACGGTGCGGCGCGTCCGCCGGTCCTGCGGGGCATCGATCTCGACCTGCCCGCCGGTGAGACCCACGCGATCGTCGGCGCCACGGGCGCAGGAAAGTCGACGCTCGTCAAGCTTCTGTTGCGGCTCTACGACGTGGATCACGGCCAGATCACCATCGATGACACCCCACTCCCCGAGCTGCGCTTCGACGAGCTACGGGGCGCGATCGGCTACGTCGGGCAGGACACGTTCCTCTTCGACGGGACGGTCGCCGAGAACCTGCGCTACGGCGCACCCAACGCGACCGATGCCGAGCTGCAGCGCGCGGCCGAGCGCGCCGAGGCACACGAGTTCGTCGTCGGCCTGCCCCAGGGCTACGACACGCCCGTGGGCGAGCGTGGCATCCGGCTCTCGGGCGGGCAACGCCAACGCCTCACGATCGCCCGCGCGCTCGTGAGAGACCCGTCGATCCTCGTGCTCGACGAAGCCACGAGCGCCGTCGACAACGAGACGGAGGCTGCGATTCAGCGTTCACTGGCGCGGGTCAGCCGCGAGCGCACCACGCTGGTGATCGCGCATCGCCTGTCGACGATCCGGCACGCCGACCGCATCCACGTGATGGACGGCGGGGCGATCGTGGAGGCCGGCACCCACGACGAGCTCGTGGCGGCCGGCGGGCGGTACGCCGCACTGTGGGCGGTCCAGACCGGCACGCTCGCCACGACCGCCAGTCCGGACGCCTAGCGCGCAGCCGAGGTACCACCGAGCGGACTCGACATTCCGCGTGCGCTCGCCACATAACCACGCTGGTTACACCATCGAGCGATGGTTCGGCAACACTCGTTTCTAAACGGACGAGCCTTTAGTATGAGCCGCGCACCATGCCCGAGACCAAGGCTTCCTCTCCCCTGCGCGCCGATGCGCGCCGCAATCGCGACGCGCTGCTCGCCGCCGCCCGTGACGTGTTCGCCAGCGAGGGACTCGACGCGCCGCTCGACGCGATCGCCAAGGAAGCTGGAGTCGGCCGGGCCACGCTCTACCGTCGCTTCCCAACGCGAGACACACTGATCGCGGCGATCTTCGAAGACGACTTCGATGCGCTGGAGGCAGCTGCCAGCGGCGCCGAAGATCCCAGCCGAGCGCTGTTTGCGATCCTCGACACGGCCTTTGAGATGCAGCGCCACAACCTCGGCTTCACCGAGCTCTTCACGCGGCGTCCGCCCGCTGAGGACGTGCTGCTCAACATCGGTCAGCGGTTCAACGAAGTCGTCGACCCTGCCCTCGCAGCCGCCCAGGACGCCGGTCACGTGCGCCCCGACATCACGACCGCCGAGATCGGCACCGTAATGCTGATGATGGGCGTGGCCACCGCCAACATGCGACTGCACGAGGACGGCGAAGCGCGCCGCCAGCGCACGATCAACCTGTTGCTCGACGCGCTGGATCCGGCGCGCGCTCCGCGCGAACTCGACGCCTGATCACGCCGGCCGTAGGGCCGTGGGTCAGACGCCGGCGCGCTCGCGCGCGGCCGCTTCGGTGCGGTCCGGCTGAGGCGTCGTGAATGGCGCGTCCTCGACCCGGGCGATTTCCAGGGCCGCACGCAGACCACGCTGAGCAATGCGGTCCAGCAGCGGCTGGACCAGCATGCGCGCGGGCAACATCGGGCCGACCCACCGTGGGGCATAGACCCGGCGAGAACGTCGCGCGATGCCACGCTCGACGGCGTCGATGCCGACCTTGAGCGGCGTCACGCCGGTGACCGCGCCGCCGGGCATGACCGTCTTGGCTGCCTCGGTGCCGAAGCCGACCCGCGTCATGTCGGTGTCGAGCTCGGCGAAGTACGCCACGCCGACTTTGGCTCCGGTTCCGCGGAGCTCCGATCGCAGCGTGTTGCCGAGTGCCTCGGTGGCAGCTTTGGAGGCGCTGTAGGCGCCCAGCAGCGGCGCATGGACCGCCGCGGCAAGCGACGCAACAGCCAGGGCGTAGCCACCCGGATGGCTGATGTGTGGGCCAGCGGCGCGAAGGGTGAGGTAGGTGCCCATCACGTTCACGCGCAGGGTCTGCTCGAGCACCGAAGGGTCACCACCGATCAGCGGGAGCTGCTTGGCGATGCCGGCGTTCGCGACCACCACATCAAGACCGCCGAGCTCAGCGACGAGCTCTTCGATGGCGGTGGTGATCTGCGTCTCGTCGGCCACGTCGGCCTCGCGCCACGGTGCCCCGCCGCACCCAGCGGCGACGGTGGCAAGCAGCTCCGGTTCAAGACCGACGAGCGCAACGCGCGCGCCCCGGTCGTGGAGTCGCTGCGCAAGTGCCGCGCCGATGCCGCGCGCGGCCCCGGTGATGAGCACGCGCCGACCGTCGAGCGAAGGTGCCGAGGGGAGCATGTACGAGAACGTACTACTGACTGAGGCGAGTATCAGAA
>JAEMRF010000330.1 GCA_016463515.1 Solirubrobacteraceae bacterium
GTCCTGAACTCCGACGGCTTCGCCGACCTGCTCGAGCGCACCGAGTTCATCCGCCGCATCTCCACCCAGGATCGCCGCGTCATCACGACGGTCCAGGACGCCAAGGTCGACGCGGTGAAGACCGAGGCGAAGCTCGAGCGGCTCGAGAAGCGCCAGAAGGAGATCACGCAGGCCGTCTTCCGCCGCCGCGAGCAGGTTCGTGTCGTCAAGGACGAGCTCGTCGGCACGCGCGTCGGCTACGACCGCACGAAGTCGGGCAAGCAGGCCGCGCTCGTCAAGGTGCGCTCCGACCGCCAGGCCATCGAGGAGGACCTCGAGGCGATGGAGAAGGAGCAGTCGAAGATCAAGGCGACGATCCTCGGCGCCCAGACTGCGAACGCCGGCACGCTGCCCGCCGGATCGGTCAAGCGCGGCTCCGGTGCGTTGATCTGGCCGGTGAACGCTCCGGTGACCTCGGGCTTCGGACCGCGCAGCGGGTGCGGCGTGTGCTCGAGCAACCACGTGGGCATCGACATGGGCGTGCCGGAGGGGACGCCGTTGCGCGCGGCAGACGGCGGCAAGGTCGTCCTCGCCGGGTGGACGGGCGGCTACGGCAACTACACCTGCATCCAGCACACCAGCTCGATGTCGACGTGCTACGCGCACCAGTCGCGCCTCGCCACGAAGGTCGGCGCGAGCGTCAGGCAGGGCCAGGTCATCGGCTATAGCGGCAACACCGGGAACTCGACGGGCCCGCATCTGCACTTCGAGGTGCGGATCAACGGCAACCCCGTCGACCCCCTCGGCTACCTGTAGCCGAGCCGCGCGGCTGATCGCGTAGCGTCCCGGGCCGCATGCTTCCCGAGATCGGTCCCATCAAGACGTTCGGCCTGATGTTCGGCCTGGCGTTCGTCGTGTGCGGCGCCCTCGTCGCCCGGCGCCTGCGCGAGCTGGGCAAGCCGGTCGACTGGGCCTACGAGATGATCTTCGCCGCTCTGATCGGCGGACTGGTGGGCGCGCGGCTCTATTGGATCGTCGCGAACTGGAGCGAGGCGTCGGAGGACCTGCTCGGCACGATCTTCAGCGGATCGGGGCTGACGTGGTTCGGCGGCGCGGCCGGCGGCGCGATCGCGGTCCTGCTGTGGGCGCGCTGGCGCGGCTGGCTCGGCCTGCAGCTCCTGGACACCGCGGCGCCGGCGCTGGCGATCGGGTACGCGATTGGGCGGGTCGGCTGCCAGCTCTCGGGCGACGGCGACTACGGCGGGCCGACCGACCTCCCGTGGGCGATGGCCTATCCGGACGGCGTCGTCCCGACCGACGAGGAGGTCCACCCGACGCCGATCTACGAAACGCTGGCGATGGGGCTCGCCGCACTGTTGCTGTGGCGATTGCGCGACTCCCTGCGGCCCGGCGCGCTGTTCGGGCTCTACCTCGTGATCGCCGGGATCGAGCGCTTCCTCGTGGAGTTCGTGCGGCGCAACGACGCGGTGCTCCTCGGACTGACCGAAGCGCAGCTCACTGCCGGGGCGATGCTGGTCGGCGGTGCGATCTGGCTCGCGATCCTGGCGGGCAAGCCGGGCGGGCTGCGCGCGTCGTCAGCGTGAGCCGGTGAGGCCGTCGATCGGCGCGCGGCGCAGGCCCGCGCCGCGACCGGAACCGCCCGGGCGCACGACCGCGACGACGACGTAGGCGGCACACGCCGCCAGCGCGATGGCCGGTCCGGCGGCGACGTCCAGGCTGCGCGACAGCTCGAGGCCGGCGACCCCGCAGCCTGCGCCGAGTGCGGCGGCAAGGCGCAGCTGCGTGCCGAGCCGGTCGCTGGCGCGGATGGCTGCCGCGGCCGGGGCGAGCAGCAGCGCGACGAGCAGCAGACTGCCGAGACCCTGGGCGGCCGCCGCGATGGTGATCGCCAGCACGACGAGCAGCGCCACGCCCACGCGGCCGGGGCGGGTGCCGAGCGACGGGGCGGCCTGCGGGTCGAACGCGGCGAGGCGCAGCGACCGCGCGCCGAGCGCCAGCGCGACGAGCACGCCACCGCACAGCAGGGCGGCCAGCGCGACGTCGCCGGCGGTGGCGCCCAGCGGGTCGCCGAAGAGGATCTCGCCGAGTCGGGCCGGAACGTCGGGCCGCAACGCGAGGACGACGCCGAGCCCGAAGAGCGCGGTCACGACGACCGCGACGGCGGTGTCGCCACCGACCCGGGCGTCGCGGGCGGCTACGGCGACAAGGACGGCGGCCAGGACGATTCCGCCCACGGCGCCGAGCAGCAGCGGCACTCCGGCCAGCGCGGCGAGGACGAGGCCCGGGAGCATCGCGTGGGACAACGACTCTGCCGCGAACGCCCGGCGCTCGTGCAGGACCCACACGCCGAGCGGCCCGCACGCCAGGCCGAGGATCACCACCTCGAGCAGCGCCCGGCGCAGCAGCGGGTCGGTGACGAGCTCGGTCATCCGTGCTGGTCGTGCTCGTGGTCGTGGTGATGGCACTGCACCGCGATCGCCGAGCCGTCGCCGATCGTCACGATCTCCGCGCCGTAGGTCCGTTCGAGCGCGGCGGCGTCGAGCTGCTCGCCCGGACCGAAGAAGGTCTGCTCGCCGTGGACGCCGAGGATCCGGTCGAACGTTCGTGCCTGCTCGATGTCGTGGGTGCAGATGAGCAGCGCGTGGCCCTGCGCGCGCAGCTGCCCGAGCAAGCCGAGGATGGTCGCCTCGCTGGCGCGGTCGACGCCGCTGAAGGGCTCGTCGAGCAGCAGGATCGGCGCGTCCTGCACGAGCGCGCGGGCGATGAGCACCCGCTGGCGCTGGCCGCCTGACAGCGTCCCGAACCGGTCCTTCGCCCGTTCGCGCAGGCCGACGCGCTCGAGGGCCTGCAGCGCACGGTCGCGTTCGGCGCGTCCCAGGCGCTTCCACCATGGCGTCCGGCGGTAGGCGCCCATGAGGGCGACGTCGAGCGCGCTGACGGGGAAGTCCAGCCGGGACTGCGCGGTCTGGGGGACGTAGGCGACCTCGCCACGGACGTCGACGCGCCCCTCGAACGGCGGCAGCTCGCCGAGCAGCGCGCGCATGAGCGTCGTCTTGCCGCCGCCGTTGGGGCCGAGGACGGCGACGATCTGCCCGGCGTTGGCGGCGAACGTCACGCCGCGCAGCGCGGGCTCGCCCGGGGCGTAGCCGGTGCTGAGCCCGACGGCTTCAACGAGGACGTCGGTCATGGGATGGTCACCGCGGGGCGGCGCGCGGCCGCGGTCTGGCCGAGCGCGACGAGGCCGAAGACCACGCCGCTGAGCAGCGCGAGCACCGGACCGGGTGGCAGGTCGAACTCGTAGGCGATCCAGAGCGCGGCCACGCCTTCGACGGCTCCGAGGAGCACCGATCCGGCGAGCAGCTGGGGGACCGAGCGGGCGACCAGCCGAGCGGTCGCGGCGGGCACGACGAGCAGCGTCGCCGCCAGCAGCGCGCCGACGGCCGGCAGCATGGCGACGACGGCGACGGCGAGGCCGGCGAGCAGCGCCCAGTCTCCGCGCGCGCGAGA
>JAEMRF010000331.1 GCA_016463515.1 Solirubrobacteraceae bacterium
GACTCAGGCACGAGCTCCGCGATCGAAGCTCCGAGGATGGCGCCCACGATGCCGAGCACGCCGAGCGACAGACCCTCTCGCAGGCGCAGATTGCCGTAGTGGTGGTGCCGGGCTGCGGCGGCCATCGACATCGGCACCATCGCCGCCAGCGACGTGGCGATGGCCTCGCGTTCGCCGAAGTCCTGGGTATAGAGGAGGACGGGCACGACGAGGATGCCGCCGCCGATGCCGACCATCCCGCCGAGGACACCCGCGAGGAAGCCGATCAGCGCCAGAAGCGCGGGGTCCGAGACGGCGCCGATCATGCGGCGACCGATCCGGACGGGAGCCGTTCGGTGAGTCGAACGGCCATCAGAGACCCCGCAACAGATCGATGGCGCCGACGATCAGCAGCAACGCGAGGCCGGTCGTGATCCACTCGCGGGGGACGCGCTGCTGGAGCGCCGTGCCCACGACGGCGCCGACCACGGCCGGAACCGCGACCACCGCCGCAACCGCCCAGTCGACGTTGGCGTAGATCGCGTGCGTGAGGGCGCCAGCGGTCGCGATCACCACGATCGCTGCGAGGGACGTCGCGGTCGCCTCCCGGGGGTCGTAGGCCAGCAGCAGGATCAGCAGCGGAACCATCACGCTGCCGCCGCCCACGCCAAACAGGCCGCTGTAGATCCCAGCGGCCGAACCGATGAGCAACAGGGTGCCCGTCCGCGCCCGTCCGGGCTGACTCGGCGGGGTGACCGTCACGGCTCGGCATACTAAGGGGCATGGCATCCAACGACCCGGTCGCGACCGCAGCCACCGCCACCGAGCGGGTTGGTTCGTCACGCCCCGAGGTCATCGCTGCCGCCGCGGCTCGGCTCGGGGCCCATGCCAGCCAGCTCGCGATCCTGCTGGACTTCGATGGCACCCTGGCGCCGATCGTCGACGACCCGGCCGCTGCCGCGCCTGACCCGGCCGCCGCGTCGGCCGCTCGAACCCTCGCCACGCGCGTCGCGCTCCTGGCCTGCGTGACCGGCCGACCAGCGCTCCAGGCCAGGGGACTCCTCGGCGTCGACACCATCGCCTACACCGGTCTGCACGGCGCCGAAGTCCTCCAGCCGGGTGCAGCTGCCCCCGAGGTCCCGGAGGCGTTCGCCGCCGACGGGGCTGCCGTCGCTGCGATCATCGCGCAGGCCCGCGCCGAACCGCAGGGGCTCGCCGGGCTGGATCTTGAAGAGAAGGGCCCCATCGTGGCACTGCACTGGCGGCGCGCCGTTGACCCGCTCGCCGCGCAGGCGCGCGCCGAGGAGCTGGCTGACCGAGCGGTGGCAGCCGGCCTGCGCAGCGGTACCGGTCGAGCCGTCCTCGAACTGCGGCCGGCGCTCGAGCTCACCAAGGGCGACGGGGTGCAGGCACTCCTCAGCACTGCTCCCGAGGTGCGCCACGCGGTGTTCGCGGGCGACGACGTCACCGATCTGGATGCGTTCGCTCGGCTGCGCGCACTCGTGGCAGACGGCACCCTCGAGGGCGCCACCCTGATTGCCGTAGCCGGGGCCGATGCTCCGCCGCAGGTGGCCGATGCCGCTGACCTCGTCCTCTCGACCCCCGCGGACCTCGGTGCCTTCCTCACCGACGTCGTCAGCCACGCGAGCGCCGCAACCAGGCCGCCGAAAGGAGCGTGAGCCACCATGCGCTTCACTGACCTCCTGCGGGCCGGGGTGCTCCTGAGCGCCGCCTCCAGCACGGTCCTTGCGACCTCGGCCGTGGCCTTCGGGTTCGTCGACGGCCAGCAGGACGTGGTCCTGCTGTGCACGATCTGGTGGCTGATGGCCTCGGTCAGCGCGCAGCTCCTGGCCAACAGCCGCGGCGGACGCCCGACCGCAGCCATCGGACGCCTCCTGGCGGACGCCAAACCGCAGCGCACCCCAGAGCAACCACGCGTCGCCTCGACCGTCGCCAGCCGCCTCTGGCCGCTTGGCCTCGCCACGCTGCTCGGTCTCCTGGGTACCGCTGCATTTGGGCCGCAGGTCGCTGGTATCGGCGCGGGGTTCCCGCTCGTCTGGGCGCTGTTGTGGCGCGGGCAGGAGTCGGCGGTCAAGGCCGTCGAGGAGCGTGACGGCGTGGTGTTTCACGTGGTCGTGTCTGGGCCGCTGAAGCCGATCCGGCTCGTCCGGGGGCCTGGGCTGCGCCGCGACCTGCCATCCAACCCGAAGTCCGAGCGGACCGTCCGCACGTGAGCGCCGGCGGCTCGCCGCTGGGCTTCATCGATCGGCCGCTCGAGCGCGGCAAGGTGGACGTGCTCTTCGTCTCGCTCGGGTCCACGCTGGGGCTGCAGGCTGCCGACGAACAGCTCGTGCAAAGCCTACGCAGCGCCGGGTTGTCGGTCCACGTGGCGCAGGTCCCGCCGAAGGGGCGCAACGTGCGCACCCTGATGCTCACGGATTTGGTTCAGGCATGGGTGTCGCGCGTGGCCGCTGGGCGGGCCATGCAGTACGTGGATCCAGCAGTGGTCCTGTGCTCTACGACCACTGCCGCACTGCTGGCCCCCCGTGCCGACGTGATCCGTTTCGACGCACTCGCGCAGCGCAGTCGGCCCGGGCGCCACGGGGTGTGGCAGCGCCCCCTGGAGCGGCGTCGCCTGCGGCGCGCAAAGGTGCTGCTGCCGTGGGACGCTGGCTCGCTCGACGGCGCACCCGACGGCCTGAAGGACCGCACGCACGTCGTCCCGGTCGCGATCGACACGGCGCCCGATGCCGCGGCGCTGGGCGCCGCCGAAGCGCTGCTGGCGCAGTGGAAGGCGGATGGGCATCGCGTGGCCGCGGTCACCTATGCGGCCGATGCTGCAAAGAAGGGCCTTGACCGATTGGTGGCTGCGTGGGGCATCGCCCGGCGAACCGACGAGACGCTCATCGTGACCGGCCGCGATGCGCTCCCCTCGGGGCTCGAGGGGCAGGGCATCCTGTGCGTCGGGCGGCTGGACCCAGCGGTGTTCCGCGCGCTGGTCGGAGCGGTTGGCCTCTTCGCGATCGCCCCGCGCAGAGAGGATTACGGGCTCGTTCAGCTCGAGGCGCTCGCCGCCGGCGCACGGGTCGTGACGACGACGGCGCCCGGTCCGTATGCGGCGTTGCCGCTGATTCGCGAGCTCTGGCCCGAGCAGGTCGTCGACGATGCCGACGACCCCTCGGCGCTGGCCGCGGCGCTGCGCGTAGGCCTTGATGCCAGAGCCGACCCGTCGCGGCCCGACCCGACCGCGGCCCACGCCCAAGCGGCGGTGGGAGCCTGGTCGCCGGAGGCCGTGCGTACGTTGGTCGAGCGCGAGATCGTCCCGCTGCTGCGGCCGTAGAACGACAAACGCCGGGCCCCAGGGACCCGGCGTTCAACGGAAAGCGGTCGGCGTGCCTACGCGAGCTTGGGCTCGAGCTCGCCGAGCAGCTTGGTCTTGGGGTACGCACCGACGACGCGGTGCGCCTCGCCACCGTTCTTGAAGAGGATCATCGTCGGGATCGAGATGACGCCGAACTG
>JAEMRF010000332.1 GCA_016463515.1 Solirubrobacteraceae bacterium
CCCAGCGTGGGGTTGTAGCGAGCGTCGATGCCCTCGAGCTTGATGCTGCGATCCGCCAGTGGCGTGATCGACTGCAGCGCCCCATCGGCGGCGACCACGCCGACCGCCGAGCCCGCGATGACGTTCTTGACGGGTGTGCCGTCGGGACCTTCTCCGGCTGCCGTGAACACCAACCGCCCCAGCGGATCGTTGGCGACCGCATCCAGGTCGGTGAAGTCGATCTTCACGTCGTACGTGCTGCCTTCGTGCTCGACCGGCAGATGCCCGAGCTCGTAGCGGCGCGTGCCTTGCAGCTCGAGCGCCCCGACTGACAGGTCGGTGTAGATCGACTCGAGCACCTCCCCCAGGTCCAGATAGATCAGGAGGTTCGCCGCGGGATCGCCGTTCTGGTCGATCGAGTTGCCGCGCTGCGCGAGCACGAGCGCCTCGCCGTACACGGCCATGCCCTCGATGTTGAGATCGCCGTTGACGGCGTCGCTGCATTCCAGCGCAGCGTGCAGCGGCTCGAACGAGATCTTTGCCGGGAGGCCGGCGATGTGGCCCCACTCATCGAGCGAGTAGACGACGCAGGTGGACCGCCGAAAGCCCTCCCAACTCATCCCGCCGGAACCACACATCATCAAGAGGCCGTAGGGGAAGCGCCGCAGGATCTCGTTGCGCGCCGGGTGCGTGAGCGCTTGGATGTGCACGCGCTGCACGAGGGTCAGCGCTTCGAAGTCGGCCTTCTTGGAGGCGCGTTCCTTGGGGTCCAGCGGAAGCACATCCGGAATGATCCGCTCGGCGAGCCCAGGCTCCAGCACGTCGACGTCCTCGTCGGCGCGCAGCGCCTCCAGCACCACCGACTCCTGCAGCGCATACTCCGCCACGCTCGCCTGATCGTCGCCGACGGAATAGAGCCGGCCGGCCGACCAAGCCGTGCCGGATGCAGCCGACAGGAACGGCGGCTCACCTGGGGCCGGGTTCGTGATCCGGTGCTCCCCGAGCCGCACGACGCGCAGCGGCTCCTCCGACATCGCAGCGGTGGAGGACTGGGGCTCTGCGTCGGGCGACATGCCGCGACGGTAACCGCCGAAGCGGGCGTCAGGCAACCCTCGTGCCGCGGCAGCGTGTGTCGAATTCAACCGGCGGAGCGGGCGTGCAGCACGCGCTACCCTTCCAGCCATCTCCTGGTCTTCTGATAGCTCCATCAGTTTCCGGCGGTCTCCCCCACCCGGGAGCGTCGATGTCGGCTGACGCCGGGCTGTTTACCCTCTTCCTGCTGGTGCTCGCCGACTCCCTCGGCGTGCCGGCCCCGGGCGACACCGCCCTCCTGGCTGCAGGTGCGCTGGCAGCCGAGGGGCGACTACCACTCGTCCCCGTGATCGCCGTCGCCACCGCGGCGGCCATCGTCGGCGATTCGATCGTGTACTGGGTGGGCCGTCGCGGCGGGCGGCGCGTCCTGCAGCGCGAAGGACGCTGGGCCTCTCACCGGCACGCAGCCCTCGCGCGCGCCGATCGCTTCTATGCGCAGTACGGCCTGCTGGCCGTGTTCTTCACGAAGTTCATCCCTGGCGTGCGCGCCGTGGGACCACTGGTCGCTGGGACCGCTGAGATGCCATGGATCCCGTTCGTGCTGGTGAACGCCGCGGCCTGCGCCGCCTGGACCACGCTCGCCGCAGTCGCCGGCTATGCCTTGGGCCTGTGGGCCGTGGCCATCGCCGTCGGAGCATTCGTGCTCACGATGGCCGCCATCTGGCTGATCCGCCGGGCACGCGAGCGCCGGGCAGTCGCCGGGGACGACCCGGCCGTGGCCGTCGCTCGCGACTAAGCGACGACCATCAGCCCAAGCCGCCCTACTGGTAGCAGGCGCCGTAGAAGCCGCCGTTCAGGCTCCAGGTGGTGGAGACGATCTGCCCGGACGACAGGGTCACGCTGACCTGCGCGCGGTGGAAGCGCGGCTTGCCGGCCCAGTTCACGGTGTAGGTCTCGCCGTTCACTGGCGAGCCGCTCTTGAGCAGCGTGTTGTCGGCGTACATCTTCACGTCGTAGCGCAGCGGCATGGCGACCCAGTCCGCGGGCCGGCGGACCTTGAGCGTCTGCGTGCCGAAGAACTTCGGCGGCTGGAACAGCGAGGTGCTGCAGCGCTGCGAGACCCAGAAGTTGAAGAACACGTCGGCCGAGAGCGGCTCGTTGGCGCCGATCAGGTGCGCGCCCGAGAGGTCTGCGATCACGAGCTGCCCACTCACCGGAAGCAGCGCCATGCGGCCGCTGGGCGAGAGCATCGTGCCCTGGCCGTAGCCCGGGACGTACTTGCCGGGCGTGCCGGCGACTGAGCTGCGGAAGCGTCCGCCGAAGGAGCTCACCGCACCCGTGGACGTGTCGACCTGGAAGGACGGGTATCCGTCGTAGGCCTCGGGCTCGCTCCGCACGATCACGAGTCGCTTGCCGTCGGTCGAGACCCAGCGAGCAGCAAGGCCGCCGGGGCCGGGCGAGGGTGCTGGCGGCGTGAACGGCGTGGAGGTCCAGGGCTCCGGTCCGAGCGGATCGCGGACCACCGCGAAGTTGCCTTGCCCAAACGTCGTGACGGCGACGGTCGCAGAGCCGTCGGGGGCGAGCATGCCGCCGACGACCACGGACTCGGTGGTCACGCCCGACGGGCCGCGCCGAAAGACCGTCCGGTCGCCGTTCTTGAGGTCGACCGCAAGGACCGTACGACCATTCGCGCTCACCGAAAAGGCGCCGAGGCCCCAGCCGAACTCGGGGATCGACGGCGACAGCGTGGTCACCGCACCAGATGCCACGTCGATGCTCCGAAGCTGCTGGGCAGCGGTGTCGGAGAGCACGACCGTGCTGCCGTCGATGCTCAGGTGGGCATCTGAGATGCCAGTGCCAGGCGAGGTGTAGATCACGCGCTCGGCGCCAGATCCGACGGGCAACGGCAAGGCCACGAGCCGATCGACCGTCGGGGTGCGCCGCGTGATCACCGCGAAGCGCTCGGACTGATCGAAGCCAGCGATCGAAACCTCGGAGACGGTCCCGAGCGTGGTGGTGACATTGGTGCGGATGTCGCGGATGTAGACCATGCTCGACGCCTGGTACCCGGCGAAGCGCCCAACGTCGCCGATGGCAACGGGACTGGCAGCTGTGCGCTGGGTCGAGGCGCCTGCAGGCCCCGTGGCCCGCGAGACCTGCTCGTACGGCGCGGCGGTGGCCGCCGACGGAAGGGCGAGTCCGACGACCACCGCGGCGGCGGCGATCAGGCGGTGGTGACGGTGGGCAGACATGAGGCGGGCCTCCGGGCGATGCGCGCACGGCCCGCCGATGCGGGCACCCTGCGCGAATGGGACGGTGCGTATCGTTGCACACCGTCCGGTCCGGGTCGACCCTGTTTAGCCGGCGCGGAACAGGAGGCTGTTGCCGTCCTTGGCGAGGGAGAGGTCACCTTCGCCGGAGAAGCCGGCGGCCGCTTGGCCGTCGAGGACCTCAAGCACCTTCTTCTCCAGCTCGCCGGCGGC
>JAEMRF010000051.1:0-1149 GCA_016463515.1 Solirubrobacteraceae bacterium
GAGCTGCGCAAGATGACCGACACGCGCGCGGGCAAGTGGCTGCTGATCGGCCTCGCCGCGGTCCTCGTGATCGTGCTCGCGATTGCGGTCGGCACGGGAGACGCGGGCGCTCGTAGCTTCACGAACCTCGTGTCGCTCGCGCAGGTTCCGCTCGCGGTACTTCTCCCGGTCCTCGGGGTGCTCGCCGCCACGAGCGAGTGGTCGCAGCGCACGGTCCTCACGACCTTCTCGCTCGTCCCATCCCGTGGCCGCGTGCTCACCTCGAAGGCACTCGCTGCGATGACCCTGGCGCTCGTCGCCACGGTTGCGTCGCTGGCGGTAGCTGCGGTGTTCGCACTGCTCGCGCCGATTGCGGGCGAGACGACGGCTGACTGGGGGCTCGGTGCGTCCGACCTACTGCAGATCGTGGTGTTCCAGCAACTCAACATGCTCTCGGGCCTCGCCCTCGGCGCGCTGCTGCTGAATTCCGCGCTGGCGATCGTCCTGTACTTCGTGCTCCCCACCATCTGGGGCGGCATCACCAGCGCCTTCGAGTCGCTGGCCGACGTGCAGCAGTGGCTCGACGTCGGCACCACGTGGTTCCGTTTGATCGAGCCAGATCTCGCTCTGACCGGTGAGCACTGGGCACAGGTCGCCGCGTCGGCTTGCCTGTGGATCCTGCTGCCGCTCGGCCTGGGCCTCGCGCGCATCCTGCGCAAGGAAGTGGACTAGTGCTCGCGTCAATCGCCGACCGCGCTGCGCGCGACGCGGTCCGCGCGTGGCGCGGTGCGGGGCCGCGCTGACCGCCCACCTCACACCAACTCGACCCCTGGAAGCGTTGCCTGGCAACGGCTTCGGGGGTCGAGTTGGTTTTCGCCGCGACGTCGATGCGATCGCGTCGAAATACACGGGCTGTCGAGCATTCGACGCGATCGCGGTCCCGCCGCTCGCGTGAAGCGCGAAGAGGGTGTCCGCCCGCCTCCCGAGAGGCGAGGGAGGCGTCGTGCGATCCGGAGTGGCCGGCGCGGGGCCGTCCCGCCCCACCCAGGTTGGGACGGCCCCGAGGCCCACCTTCCCCGATCGCCCGCAACGCCACAGCAACGCAGGCGTAAAGAACTCCAATCCGAACCGCTACCAGGGGGCGGGGAGTCTCACGACCATCTCCAAAGC
>JAEMRF010000051.1:1249-13784 GCA_016463515.1 Solirubrobacteraceae bacterium
CAGGCAATAGTGATAGCACCTACATCAGCGGTCACTCAGCTACCTGATACCGCAAATACACCAACCAACAGACAGCAAGTCCGCCGACGTGTGCCTGCTGGTCGAAGACACAGCCGGTCACGGCTTCACTTGTGCGAGGGCGTCGAACGCTCAGACGCAAGGCGTCACGGCGAGTCTTGCGCGCCCTGGGAACTCCGTTCAGATTGCGCTTAAGCCTGGATCGAATGAGGTCGCGGTCGATGTCGTCACCGAGAGTCAAGCGATGAGCGGTCCGATCGCTTAGTGCACTCGGAGGCTTTGGCGGCCTACCTAGGCCGCCAAAGCCTCGCCGTGCCTAGGGGGCGTTCCAGCCGCCTTTCCCAGCGCACGCTTCCTCCGGCCTTACGCCTGCTGGGATCTCAAAGAGCTTGCCATCGCCGCAGGAGGTGATGGTCCCGCCTTGAGCCGCGCGCCGTTGGAACTCTTGGCTGCGCACACCGTCTGCCGTCGCCCACTCCAGGGTGCCATCCGCGTCGATTGGGAACGTCACGACTCCCATATCGTCGATGGGCTCGAGCTTCTCGCGCTCGCCGCTGCTGGAGATGAATGAAGCCGATGTCGTTTCGGCAGGCAGCAGTAGCGCTGCAAGGCCCGTATGCGTATCAGCGGCGTCGACGACCATCGATGCGACAAGACCTCGGCGCGCGACGTCATCGCGCCCGGCGCATGCTGTGCCGTAGCTGTCCGGGATGTAGTCAGGGATGACCAGGCAAAGGGCTCGCTCATTGCTGTCGGCCGTGACGTAGGCGCGACCGTTGTGAGTTTCGAACGGGTAGAACGCGTTGGCCTTGACCTTCGAACGGACGTCCGTCGGTAGCGCTGAGACCTCGGCCGCGCTCGCAGTATCAGCATCGAGCACCGGAAGCGCCGGATTTGAGCTGCCCATGCTCAGCAGAACGGCGACCGTAGCGCCAGCGACCAGCGTGATCGTCGCCCACCGAGCGGTCAGGCGAGGCTTCTGGCGCTTGGAGGAACGCGAAGAAGAGGGTGCTGCGTGGCGTTCGAGGGAGCGCCAGAGGTTGTCGTAGTACTGCATCAGTCTCCCTTGGTCAAAAGTGCCGCCCGCAAGCTCGCCGTGGTGCGATGGAGCCGCTGACGCAAGGCCTGGGCTGAGGTGCGATCAGCCGCCGCCAAGTCGGCGTAAGGCGTGCCGTCGAGACGAGCGAGCAGCAGGGAGCGTTCGCTTGAGGGCAGCTCTGCAATCGCCTTGAGGAGCTCGCGGGTGTCGGATCGAAGCTGCGAGTACTCCGACACATCGCGCTCGGTCAATGCGGGGCGTTGAAAGGCCGTTCGCTCGATCAACCTTCGACCGCGAGCCTGAGATGAGGCATGTTGGCGAAGGACGTTGTTGGCAATACCCAACACCCAACCGACAGCCGTCCCAAGCGAAGGATCAAAGTGCTCGAGCTTCTCGAATGCGACGAGGTACGTGTGACCAGCAACGTCCGCCGCATCATCTGGGTCGAGTCCGTGGAACGCCGCCAGTCGCATCACCAGCGGAACGGTTTCCCGATAGATCGGCTCCAGGTCCACCAGCGCCTGTCTTCGGACGGCTCGCTTCACTCCCATGCCTGTATTTCAGCGAAGCACGCCCGATGTGACGCGCGCCGGACAAATCTGGCGCGTACACACTAGCTTCGGGGCACCTGCCTCGTCCCTCAGGCATCGCAGTAGGCCCCCGCGCGGAGATCGTCCCCGCGGCAGTTGGCCGCTCTTCAGGTCGCCCACAACCACATCGGGCCGCCCCTTGTTCCAAGGGCGGCCCGACGGTGGTCCGGGGGACTGGTTGTTTGCGGCGGGGCCCGCTCGTGCCCCGCCGCAAGCTTGGGCGAGCGTCTCCTAGAAGATGCCCGTGATCTTGGATTCCAGCGGGACGCCTGGTGCGGCGATCGTGGCAGCCAGGCTGAACTGCGCCCAGTAGATGATCGGCACGTTGAGCTGGATCTTCGAGATGTTGCCGCCCTGGAAGTACAGCTTGTACTGGCCGTTGGGGCAGATGAACAGGATGCAGATCTTGATGTCGAAGGTCGTGATGAGACCCTCGCCGAAGACCAGCTTCACTGAGGCATTTGCGATCTGGTATCCGCCGAACTTGAAGCTCGCGCGGCCGTAGAACGCGTACTGGTTGACGTCCATGTTGGGCTTCTCGATCGTGCCCGTGAGCTGCACCGAGAACATGTTGGTGACGACGTTGACCGTGCCATCGAGCACCAGGCGGTTGTCGCGCAGCAGCGCGGTGCCGTTGAACTCCAGGCGGTAGCCGTCCATCGTGATGACGCCGGCGCCCTTGAGGTTGAAGTTCCAGTTGCTGTCGATGGAACCGGTGAACGTGAGCCAGTTGTCGCCGGTCTTGATCTGCGCCGCAGCGTTGACCCACCAGTCGGCACCGACCCGCTTGACCGAGAACTCGGCGGTCGCCAGGAGCTGCTTCAGGCTCAGGCGGCCGTTGGTCACCTCGAAGGAGAAGTCACCCTTCTGCGCCTGCACCGCGGTGCCGGCCTTGTTGGTGATCGTCTGCCCGGCGAGGTTGTTGCCGTAGTAGATGGTGCCGCGCGCCTGGCCGGACATCGTCGGCGTCGAGAGCTGGCCTTCGAAGGTCAGCTTGTTGCCGTCGACGGTGCCGCTCACGCTGGCGACGTTCAGATCGCCCTGCGAGATCGAGCCCGAGAAGGTCACGGTGCCATCGACCGACGCTGCGGCCTGGCCCTGCAGGCGCGTCTCCACGCCGTTCTGGGTCCAGCGCATGTCGACCGAGCCGCCACCGGAGACCCAGCGGTCGCCGCGGACGTTGCCCATCGAGATGTTGCCCGCGAGCTGCAGACCCTTCGTGTCGATCGAGCCGGAGGCGCCCTTGAGGTTGTAGTCGCCCTTGAGCGGCTCAACCAGCGTGCCGGCGCGGTTCTCGATCTTCTCGCCGGCGAGGCTGTCGCCGTAGAAGAACACGCCGTCGACCGCGCCCTTGATCACGCCCGCCGGGTCGTTGATCGTGGCCTGGCCCTTGAGGGCGATCTTCTTGCCGTCGACCGTGCCGGAGGCCGAGCCCACGAACGCGTTGCCGTTGGTCAGCGAGCCGGCGAAGTTGACCGCCGGGACCTGGCCCATGACCCAATCCACATCGGCGGAGCCGACGAGCTTGGTGGCGCCGTAGGTGAGGTCGACGTTGCCGCCGCCCTTCGCCCAGACCTGCGTGCCGACCTTGCCGAACGAGGCGTTGCCCTTGAGCGTGAAGCCCTTGGCGACGATGTCGACCGAGGCACCCTTGAGGTTGATGTCGCCCTTCGTGGCGGGGACCTGCGTCCCAGCGCGGTTGGCGATCGTCTCACCGGTGAGGTCGTCGCCGTAGAACACGATCACGTCGACGGTGCCCTTGAGCGAGAGGTTGCTGTTGACCAGCTGGCCTGCGGCCTTGAGGGCGATCTTCTTGCCGTCGACCGTGCCCGAGGCCGAAGCGACCTCGATGTCGCCGGACTTCACGGCGCCGGCGAAGGTGACCGAGGGAACCTGACCGGTGACCCAGTCGATGTCCGCGGAGCCCTTGACGTTGGTCGTGCCGAACGTGAGGTCGACGCTGCCGCCGCCCTTGGCCCAGTACTGCGTGCCGACCTTGCCCATGGAGACCGCGCCCTTGGCGGTGATGCCCTTGGCGGCGATCTCGCCAGATGCGCTCTTGACGTAGAAGTCGCCGCGCGTGGCCTGGACGAGCGTCCCGGCACGGTTGGTCACCTTCTCGCCGGTCAGGTCGGAGCCGTAGAAGACGACGCCGTCGATGGCGCCCTTGGCCGAGATGCCCGAGCCCGAGAGCTGCGCGCTGCCAGCGAAGGCGATCTTGTTGCCGTCGATCGTGCCCTTGGCCGACGCGATCGTCACGCCACCGGAGGTGAGCGAGCCGTCGAAGCTGACCGACGGAGCCTGACCCTGGACCCAAGCGACGCTCGCCGAACCCTTGATCGTCGTGCCGTTGTAGGTCGCATCGATCGAGCCGCCGGCCGTGGCCCACATCTCGCCAGCGACCTTCGCCAGCGACACGTTGCCCGAGAGCGCGAGGCCCTTGATCGAGACGTTGCCCGCAGCCGACTTCAGGACGTAGTCGCCCTTGGCCGGAGTCACGTCGGCGCCGGCGCGGTTCTTGACCTTCTCAGCCGAGAGGTCGTTGCCGTAGTAGAGGACGCCGTCGACCGAGCCGCCGATGGTGAGGGCCGGATCCGTGAAGGACGCGTTGCCCTTCAGCGCGATCTTGTTGCCGTCGAAGGTGCCCGAGGCGCCGGCGACGGTGGTCGTGCCCGAGGTCAGCGTGCCGGCGAAGGTGATCGCCGGAACCTGGCCGAGGACCCAGTCCGCGGTCGCGGAGCCCTTGAGGTTCGTCGTGCCGTAGGTCAGGTCGACGCTGCCGCCGCCCTTGACCCAGATCTCGCTGCCGACCTTGCCGAAGGAGGTCTCGCCCTTGAGCGAGAATCCGTTGGCGGCCAGATCAGCCGAGGCCGACGTCACGTTGATGTCGCCCTTGGAGGCCTGGACCTCGTTGCCGGCGCGGTTCTTGATCTTCTGGCCAGCGAGGTCGTTGCCGTAGAAGACGACGCCGTCAACAGCGCCCTTCACGGAGATCCCGTTGTAGGTCAGCTGGCCGCTTGCCTTGAGGGCGATCTTGCTGCCGTCGAAGGAGCCGGTGGCCGAGGCGAGCTCGATGCCGTCCGACTTGATCGCACCCGTGAAGTTCACGGCGGGCGTGCTGCCCTGGACCCAGTCGATGTCGGCGGAGCCCTTGACGTTCGTCGTGCCGACCGTGAGGTCGATCGCGCCGCCGCCCTTGGCCCAGACCTGCGTGCCGACCTTGCCAGCCGAGACGGCACCCGAAGCGGTGATGCCGCTCGTGATGATCTCGCCGGAAGCAGCGCGGACGAGGAAGTCGCCCTTCGTGGCCTGAACGTCGGCACCAGCGCGGTTCTTGATCTTCTGGCCCGACAGGTCGGAGCCGTAGAAGACGACGCCGTCGACCGCACCCTTGACCGACAGGCCCGAGGTGACCAGGGACGCGTTGCCCTGGAAGTCGATCTTGTTGCCGTCGATCGTGCCCTTGGCGCTGGCGACGTTGAGGTCACCGCTGGCGATCGAGCCGTCGAAGGTGACCGACGGCGTCTGGCCCTGAACCCAGCTCACGCTGGCGGTGCCCTTGACCGTCGTTGCGCCGTAGGTCGCGTCGACCGAGCCGCCGGCCGTGGCCCACGTCTCGCCGGCGACCTTGGCCAGCGACAGGTTGCCGCTGAGCTTGAGGCCCTTGATGTCGAGGTTGCCCGCAGCCGACTTCAGGACGTAGTCGCCCTTGGCCGGAGTCACGTCGGCGCCGGCGCGGTTCTTGACCTTCTCAGCCGAGAGGTCGTTGCCGTAGTAGAGGACGCCGTCGACCGAGCCGCCGAGCGTGAGCGCCGGGTCGGTGACCGTGGCGTCGCCCTTGAGCGCGATCTTGTTGCCGTCGAAGGCGCCGGAGACGTTGGCGACGGTGGTGGTGCCGTTGGTCAGCGAGCCGGCGAAGGTGATCGCCGGGACCTGGCCCATGACCCAGTCCGCCGTGGCGGAGCCCTTGAGGTTGGTGGCGCCGTAGGTGAGGTCGACGCTGCCGCCGCCCTTGGCCCACAGCTCGCCGCCGACCTTGCCGAACCCGGCCTCGCCCTTGAGCGAGAAGCCGTTGGCGGCCACATCGGCCGAGGCCGACGTCACGTTGATGTCGCCCTTGGAGGCCTGGACCTCGTTGCCGGCGCGGTTCTTGATCTTCTGGCCAGCGAGGTCGTTGCCGTAGAAGACGACGCCGTCAACAGCGCCCTTCACGGAGATCCCGTTGTAGGCCAGCTGACCCTGCGCCTTGAGGGCGATCTTGCTGCCGTCGAAGGAGCCTTCAGCCGAGACGAGCTCGATGCCGTCGGTCTTGACGGAGCCAGCGAAGGTCACGGCGGGCGTGGAGCCCTTGACCCAGTCGACCTGCGCGGAGCCCTTGATCTCGGTGGCCGCGATGGTCAGGTCGATGGCGCCGCCACCCTTGACCCACAGCTCGCTGCCGATCTTGCCGACCGACACGTTGCCGCTGGCGGTGATGCCCTGCGCGACGACCTCGCCCGAGGCGCTCTTCACGAGGAAGTCGCCCTTGGACGGAGTGACGTCGTTGCCGGCGCGGTTCTTGATGGTCTCGCCAGCCAGGTCGCTGCCGTAGAACACGACGCCGTCGACAGCACCCTTGGCTGCGACGCCACCGATGGCGAGCTGCGCGCCGCCTTCGAACTCGACCTTGTTGCCGTCGATGAAGCCCTTGGCGTTTGCGATCGTGACGCCGTCGGTCTCCACGGAGCCCTCGAACGCGACGGCCGGAGCCTGGCCCTGAGCCCAAGCGATGTCGGCGGAGCCCTTGATGGTGGTGCCGCCGACGGTCACGTCGATGGCGCCGCCTGCGGTAGCCCACGTGTCGCCAGCGACCTTGCTGATCGAGACGACACCCGCGACGGTGAGGCCCTTCAGCGTGGCGCTGCCAGCAGCGGAGGTCAGGACGAAGTCGCCCTTGTTCGGGGTGACGTCGTCGCCGTTGCGGTTCTTGACCTTCTCACCGGAGAGGTCGTTGCCGTAGTAGACGGTGCCGTTGACGGCGCCCGCCAGCTCGAGGCCCTCGCCGCTGTAGGCAGCGTCGCCCTGGATGGAGATCTTGTTGCCGTCGAACGTGCCGGAGGCATTGGCGACCGTGGTGGTGCCGGAGGTCAGCGAGCCGTCGAACGCGACGGACGGCGCTGCGCCCTGCTTCCACTCGGCCGTGGCCGAGCCCTTGAGGTTCGTCGTGCCGTAGGTCAGGTCGACGCTGCCGCCGCCCTTGGCCCACAGCTCGCTGCCGGCCTTGCCGAGCGAGGTCTCGCCCTTGAGCGAGAAGCCGTTGCTGTCGACGTCGGCCGAAGCGGACTTCACGAGGAAGTCGCCCTTCTGCGCCTGCACGTCGTCGCCAGCGAAGTTCTTGACCTTCTGGCCGGCGAGGTCGTCGCCGTAGTAGACGACGCCGTCCACCGCGCCAGCGACGGTCAGACCGTTCACCGTGAGCGTGGCATCGGCGGCTAGCTCGAGCTTGTTGCCGTCGACCTTGCCCTTGGCGCCAGCGAGGCGGGCGCTGCCGGAGCTGACCGCGCCGTCGAAGGCGACAGCCGGAAGCTGGCCGGCGATCCACGTCATCGACGCCTCGCCCTTGAGGTTGGTGCCGGCGTAGGTCAGGTCGACCGCGCCACCACCGGAGGCCCAGCGCTCGCTGCCGACCCGGCCCAGCTGCGCGTTGCCGCTCAGTTCAAAGCCGTTGGTCTTGATCGAGGCCGAAGCTGCCCGCAGCACGAAGTCACCGCGCGAGGCGTCGACGTCGTTGCCCTGGCGGTTCTTGACCTTCTGGCCCGCGAGGTCGGTGCCGTAGAAGAAGACGCCGTCGATCGCGCCCTTGATCTCGAGATCAGGGTTGGCGAGCGTGACGTTGCCCTTGAGGTCGAGCTTGTTGCCGTCGACCGAACCGTCGGCGCCGGCGATCAGCGTGGAGCCGGACTCGACCGAGCCCTTGAAGGTGACGGCCGGAGCGGTGCCCTTGGCCCAGTCGACCGTCGCGCTGCCGGCGATGGTGGTCTCGGGGATGTTGCCGACCTGGAAGGTGGTGTCGACTTCGCCAGCGGCCTTGGCCCACTGGTCGGCGCCGACGCTGCCGAGCTGCGCGTTGCCCTTGACCTTGAGGCCCTTGGCGGTGACTTCGCCGCTGGCGGTCTTCAGGAGGTAGTCGCCCTTGGTGGCGGGAACCTGCTGGCCGGACTTGCCTTCGACGGTCAGACCGGTGAGGTCCTCGCCGAAGAACGCGACGCCGTCGACAGCGCCCTTGAGCGCGAGTTCGGGCGAGGTGTAGGAAGCGTTGCCCGTGAAGGAGAGCGAGCGGTCATCGAGCGCACCCTTGGCGCTCGTGACGAGCGTGTCGCCGAGCTTGGCGGCGCCGCTGAAGGTGACGGAGCTGGAGAGCGGCTCGGCGGAGTAACGGAAGGTCGCCTTGCCGTCGAGCTCGCCCGCGGGGACGCCGTCCTTGGCGGGGAAGTCGAGGAGGACTTCGCCCACGCCGTAGACCGACTTGAGCGAGTTCGCATCGAACTCAGCCGCAACGTTGCCGTCGACCCAGACCGTGGAGCCGATGCCGATCTTGCCGGCGACGGTGAGCTTGAGGTGCTGGCCCTCGCCGGCACCCACGAGCGAGAGGCGCAGGCGCGCGTCCTTGGCAGCGACCTTCTCCTCGCCCTGACCGAGGCTGATGTTGTCGGCCTCGCCGGCGACGTTGAACGTGTACTTGCCGTTGTTGTAGAAGAGCGAGCCCGAGAAGGAGACCGGGTCACCGTCGACGTTCGGCAGCAGCGTGCCGCCAGCGGGGCTCCACACGTTCAGGCGGAACTTCTCGAACGTGTAGATGTTGCCGCTGAACTGGAAGGACGACTTCTTGCCGCCGCTCCACTGCACGTCGAGCGTGCCGCGCACGTAGGTGTAGCCGAAGTAGATCTGGACCTGGAAGTTGCGCAGGTACGCGCCCTTGAAGACTTCGGTGCCCTCGCCGAGCTCGGGATCGCCGGCAGCAGCCTGGGTGACAGCCGCGAGCACCCGCGCGGCTGCCGTCCCGGCCGGACCGGATCCAGCGGGGTTGGTGTCGATGGCTGCCTGCGTGAAGAGGACGGAGGCCTTGGGGGCCTCGCAGTTCTCACCGATGCGCTGGCGCGTGTCGCCGGCGACCTTCTGGCCGCCGTCGAGCGTGATCTCCGGGTTGTCGGCGGGGGCATCCCACGCGCGGCACAGGTCGGAGCGGGTGGCCTTGGCCCCCGTCGGGTCGGCAGCCAGGGCGGCAACCGGGGTGAAGCCGAGGATCACGGCAAACGCCGCGATCAACATCAGCAGCCGCGAGGCGGCAGAACGGGAACGACTTGCGCCACCGTCATGACGGCGCAGCGTGGGGACACGGGACATGGAAGGGCTCCTCCAGAAGCTCTAAAGCGGCCGATGGTGCGTCGGCCAGAGGGGCAGCATGACAGGCCGAGCATTGTGTGTCTAGCGACACACCACAAACTGGGTTTCGCAATTACCGACTGGACGCGCTTCGGTCTGTGTCGCATACCGTTGACCCCCGACGACGCGACAACCGCCATCCGCCCTAGAGTTGCGGGCGATGCGCGCCCTCTCGCTGCACCCCGACGTCGTGGTCGTCACGTCGTCGGTCTGGCAGACCAGCGCGACCCTCGTTCGCGGCCCGGGCGAGTTCCCCGAGTCGGTGCTCGTCGACTCGCCACTGCTGCCCGTTGAACTCGACGCCCTACGGGGCCTCGCGGACTCCGGCGGATTCGACGTTCGCGGCCTCCTGGCCACCCACGCGGACTGGGACCACGTGCTGGGTCGCTTGGCCTTTCCGGAAGCCGCCGTGGGCCTCGACGAACGCAGCGCCGCACGGCTCACCGCGCGACTCGGAGAACCCCAGCGGCGGCTGCGCGAATTCGATGCCGAGTGGTACGTGCAGCGGCCTTCGCCGCTGGCCCTTGGCGAGCTGCAGCCGTTGCCCGTTCCGGGCCGGCTGGAGCTCGGCGAGCAGCAGGCCGACGTGCTCGACGGGGCCGGCCATACGGGCGACGGCTTGCTGCTCTGGCTGCCGTGGGCGCAGACCCTGATCGTGGGCGATTATCTGTCGCCGGTGGAGCTGCCGAGCTGGGATGAGACCGGCTCGCGGACGGCGTACCGCGAAGCGCTGGAACGCCTGGCATTGCTGGTGCCAGCGGCTCGTTGGGTCGTGGTCGGACACGGCGGCCCCGTGGGCCGTGACGATGCCCTGCGGATCCTCGACGAGGACCGGGATTACCTGGAGTCCGGCAGCCCTCCGAGCCGTGGTGCTCGCTCGACCAACCGCACCCAGCACGCAACGAATCTTGCGGCCTGGGACCGCCCTGCGGTGCCGATCCCAGAGCTCGAGGACCTCCCCCTGCCAGGACCGCCAATGGCAGGTCGTTCCGAGGGGTCGGATGGAGCCGAAACGGCCGAAATCATGAATCCCCCGCAAAACGGCGGTTTATCGGCGGATGTGCGCGCCGTCACCTAACCGTAAAGTAGAGGGTTAGCCTTGGTCCATCACGTTGGACTCGAGGTCAAGCTCGGCGATCTCGACGCGTGCGTGGCGTTCTGGACGCTGCTCGGGTGGCGCGAGGTGGCCGTCCCGGACGGTATCGGGGACCGCGGACGGTGGCTGCAGCGCGGCGCCCAACAGGTCCACCTGCTCGTGGTCGACACGCCCGTGGCGCCGCGCGAGGGGCATGTCGCGCTGGTCGATCCTGAGCTCGACCAGACCGTCGAGCGGCTCCAGGCGTCCGGTCACGAGGTGCTCGAGCGCACGCGATATTGGGGAGCCCGGCGGATCTTCACGCGCTCACCTGGCGGGCACCGCGTGGAGCTCATGAGCGCGGCCCCGGCGGCCGGGTCGTGAGCCCCGCTCCAGGTCCGGGTGCGATCCGTTTGCGCACGGCCACGGCAGGCGACGCCGGAGCCGTGGCGGCGCTGCACCGCGCGTCGATCCTGCGCGGGTGCGTGGGCGACTATTCGGCGACGCAGATCCGGGCGTGGCTGGCGGTCCTCACGCCAGCGGTCTATCCCGAGCTGATCGCCTCCACTTCGTTCCGGATCGCCCTTGAAGACGACGCCGTGTGCGGGTTCGCGGCCACCACGGTGAGCGAAGAAGTCATCAACGCGGTCTACGTCGCCCCGTTCGCGATGGGCAAAGGCGTCGGTCAGGCGCTCGTCGCCGACGCCGAGGAGGCGCTGATGACGGCCGGGCGGCACGAGGCCAGGCTGAACGCCACGCTCAACGCCGTCGAGTTCTACCGATGGATGGGGTACGTCGACGTCGGTCATGCCAGCAACCGCCTGTCGAGCGGGGTCGCAATGGCGTGCGTCGCGATGCGCAAGCCGCTCGTGTGAGCCGAAGGTCAGTGCCGCCTAGGGCTGGTCGCTGAGCGAATACCCCATGCCGCGCACCGTCTGGAAGCGGCCCTTGCCGAGCTTCTTGCGCAGGTAGCCCACGTAGACGTCGACCACGTTGCTCCCGGGGTCGAAGTCGTAGCCCCACACGTGGGAGAGCAGCTGCTCGCGGCTGAGCACCTGCCGGGGATGGCGCAGGAAGGTCTCGAGCATCGTGAACTCGCGGGCGCTGAGCTCCACCGAGCGCCCATCGACCTCGGCGCGCCTCGCCCGCAGATCGAGCGTGATGCCGGCCTCGCTCAGCACGGTCGACGCCTTGGTGCCCTCGGCGCGCAGCCTCACGCGCACGCGCGCGAGCAGCTCGTCGAAGACGAACGGCTTGGTCATGTAGTCATCGGCGCCGCTTTCCAGGCCGGCGATCTTGTCGCTGGTTTCGTCGCGAGCGGTGAGCATGATGACCGGCAGGCGCTGCCCCGCACCGCGCACGGCCTGGAGCACCCCGAAGCCGTCGACGACCGGCAAGCCGACGTCGAGCAGCATCAGGTCGAAGTCGTCGTCGCGCGCCGTGGCGATCGCCGCCGGACCGTCGCCGACGGCGGTCGTGGTGAACCCGGCGGCGCGCAGCCCCTTCTCCAAGAAGGCCGCGAGGCGGGGTTCATCTTCGACGATCAGGATGCGATTCACGGGCTGAGTTCCACGTCGTCTGGCGGGGTGATGGGGAGCACGACGGTGAAGGTTGCACCCTCGCCCGGCATGCTCGCGAGCTCAACGCGGCCACCGTGCGCAGCGGCCAGTGCCTGCACGATCGAGAGTCCCAGACCGGCGCCTTCACTGCGCCGGCGCCCACCACGGCCGCGGGTGAAGCGGTCGAAGATGCGCTCCTGGTCGGCGAGCGGCACGCCGGGGCCGGTATCGCGCACCCACAGGCGCACCTCGTCGTCCTCGAGCTGGCTGCCGAGCGCGATCACGTCGCCGGGGGCCGTGTGCTCGACCGCGTTGCGCGCGAGGTTCATCACGGCCTGCGTGACGCGCTGGCGGTCGGCGCGGATCTGGCCGATGGCAAGGGCATCGACCTCCCAGTGGCGGTCGCCCAGCGCCCGGGCCTTGACCAGCAGCTCCTCGGTGAGCTCGTCGACATCCAGGTCGGCCAGATGCAGGAAGGCCCCACCGTGCTCGGCTCGGGCCAGGAGCAACAGGTCGTCGACGAACCGCGACATCCGGTCGAGTTCGTCGACGACGATCGCGATCGTGTCCTGCGCGTCGGTGGGGTCGGCAGCGAGCAGTTCGAGGTGCCCGCGGATGATCGTGATCGGGGTGCGCAGCTCATGGCCAGCGTCGGAGATGAAGTCCCGCTGCGTGCGGAAACCCGACTCGATCCGGTCGAGCATCGCGTTGAACGTGCGCGCGAGGACAGCGATCTCGTCCTGCCCACTCACATCGATTCGCCGCGAGAGGTCGGTTTCGGTGATCGACGTGGCGGTTTCGGTGAGCGTGCGCAGCGGCGCAAGCACGCGGC
>JAEMRF010000333.1:0-1717 GCA_016463515.1 Solirubrobacteraceae bacterium
CACGGCGCTAGCTAGCTCAGGAAGGCGGTGCGCTCGGTGTCGCCAAACACGCGCTTGCCTCGCGCCTTGGCATCCCAGCCGACCATCACCGTGCGGCCACTGGCGGCGACGGTGCCATCCAGATAGCGCAGCTGCTGCTCACAAGTCAGGCTCGAGGCACCGATCGAGACGACACGCGTGGTCGCTACGACCTGGCCGTGCTCGGTGCCCACCTCCCGGCGGTAGTCGAGCTCCACCCGTGCGAGCACGAATGCCTCGAAGCGCTCGAGTTCCGCCGGACGCACCCGCTCGAGCCAGGCCGTGCGCACCTGCTCGAGCAGCACGTGGTACACGGCTTGGTTGAGGTGCCCGAGTCGGTCGAAGTCGGACCAGCGCAGATCGCTGGTGATCGTGAACTCGGGGGCGTCCTGGATCTCCATCAACCGGACGGTACCGACCGCACCGCAATGAGCGGCAACGCGCCACATCGTGGGAACGCGCCGCACCGAACGACCACGCAGGGTGTCTGGACTTACCGTCAGTGCACTTGTCAGCCTTGACTCCTACACCCACCACATTAGGTTCCACCCATGCTTCATGCATCCAACCATCCTGTGCGCCGGCCCTGGCGATCACGGGCCGGTCTGCTCATCGCCGCCTTCGTCGCAATGACCGCCGTGGCATCGCCAGCCGCCACGGCAAAGACGGTGGTGACCGGGAGCCACACCTGTGTCGTGGCCACCTCAGGCAAGGTGCTCTGCTGGGGACTCAACGAGGACGGCCAACTCGGTGACGGCACCACGACCAAACAGCCTCGCCCGGTCGAGGTCGTCGGCATCGACGACGCGACCGAATTGGTGTCGGGCAACCGGTCCACCTGCGCGCTGCGCGCCGACGGCACGGTCTCGTGTTGGGGCGACAACGACCTGGGGCAGCTCGGCGACGGCACCGCTATCGACTCGCCTACCCCCGTCACCGTCGCCGGACTGTCCAACGTCGTTGCGATCTCAGGCGACGGCGGCCCGCTCTGCGCACTGAAGGGCGACGGCTCCGTGGCATGCTGGGGCTACGGGATGCCGGGTGTGTTCAACGGCATGTTCCAGTGGTCCGCGGCCCCGGTGGAGGTCAGCGCCATTTCCGGAGCGGTCGACCTGTCGGTCTCGGGCCATGAGATCTGCGCCATCGGTCGTGCGGCAACCACCTGCTGGACCTACTACCCAGGCAGCGGCAGCAGCGGCCCGTACGGAGGCTCGAGCGGCTCCGCTACCTACTCCTCGACGCCCGTCGCCGTGCCCAACAGTGGCGATATCCAACAGCGGTCCGGCACCTGCTCGCTGCTCGCAACCGGTCAGATCGGATGCGAGGGGCGCAACAGTGACGGCGAACTCGGCAACGGCATCCGTGGCTTCTATGAGCTTCCTCGCGGCGCCAGCGTGGTGAAGGGCATCACCGATGCACGAGCGGTCTCTGGCCTCTGTGCGGTCGTGCCACCCGGCACCGTGCTCTGCTGGGGACATCCTCTCTACGGCGGCACGATCAACGGCGGCGCACCGTCACCGGACCCACGGACCTTGCCCGCACCGCTCCCGGGCCTGACGAACGTGCGATCCCTCTCCGGCGCTCGGGAGAACGGCTGCGCAGACAACACCGCCGGGGAACTGTTCTGCTGGGGCTCGAACACCGACGGTCGACTCGGGAACGGCACGCAGGTGCCGTCTTCATCGCCCGTGCAGGTCGC
>JAEMRF010000333.1:1817-3484 GCA_016463515.1 Solirubrobacteraceae bacterium
GCCCCACTGATCGCGGCCACACCTGGCCTTGAGCTGGCGGTCATCGTGACCAGCGACGCCGACCGCGCCGCGCGTGCGGCGACCGCCCACCCGGACGCGATCGTGACGGCCGACAGCGACGAGGTCTGGCAAGCCGACGCCGTCGTGGTCGCCACGCCAAACCGTTTCCACGCGTCGTATGCCCATGAGGCAATTGCCCGCGGCGTACCGGTGATCGTCGACAAGCCGTTGGCGGCCACGGCCCACGACGTCGACGTGCTCCTGGCCGATGCCCAGGCCGCCAACGCGAAGCTCACCGTCTTTCAGAACCGCCGCTGGGACGGCGATTTCCTCACCGCAAAGGCGCTCGCCGACGCCGGCACCCTGGGCACGCTCACGCGATTGACCTCGCGGTTTGAGCGCTTCCGGCCAAGCGTTGGCACCGGTTGGCGCGAGGCCAGCGACCCACGGGACGGCGGTGGACAGCTGCTCGACCTCGGCCCCCACCTGATCGACCAAGCGCTGCTGCTCCTCGGCCCCGCCAGCTCCGTCTATGCCGAGATCAGTCGGCTACGCGACGGGGCCCAGGCCGACGACGACGTGTTCCTGTCGATCAGGCACAACTCCGGGGCGCGGTCGCATCTCTTCATGGGCGCGGTCTCGCCAGCGCCCGCTGACCGGCTCACCCTCACCGGCTCCGAGGCAGGATTCAGCGTTGCCACACTCGACGTGCAGGAGGCCCAGCTCCGCGCTGGCATCCCGCCCACCGACCCAGCATTCGGTGCGAACCAGCCCGGCCTCTTTCATGACGAGGCAGGCCACCACGAGCACACGCTCGTGCCGGGCAACTATCTGGCCTTCTACGCCGGCGTGCGTGAGTGGCTCGCAGGCGACGCACCACCGCCGGTGGACCCCGCCGACAGTGCGGCCGTGTTCGCGGTGATCGAGGCTGCGCGGCGCAGCGCCCTCGGCGGCGAGGTCGTCCGCCTCGACGGAGGCTGAAGGCTCCGACATCAGGCATGCCAGGGGGCCGTCCTGGATCACGGCTGGATCACCGCTGCACCCGTGGCATGGATTCGAGCCGGTCTTGCGTATGCTGGAGCGGTTGTGAGTAGACCCAGTGCCCAGTACTCGGTCGTTCTCCGTGTGGAGATCGACGACTCGCCCGGAGCGGTCGCGCGTCTCGTAGACGCCCTGACTGCCTGCGAGGCCGAGGTGGTACAGAACGACGTCGTATCGGCCGAGCACGGCCGCGCGATCCGCGATCTGATCGTCTACTGCGCCAGCGTCGAGCATCAGCGTGCACTCAAGGACCTGCTCGGGGCGTACGAGGGTGTTCGCGTGCTCGGCATGACCGATCGCACCTTCGCGCTGCATCACGGCGGGAAGATCTCCACCGCGTCGGACCCGCTGCGTACCCGCGATCAGCTTGCAATGGCCTACACCCCGGGTGTGGCACGCGTCTGCGAGGCCATCCGCGCCGACAAGGCCAAGGCCTTCGACTACACGATCAAGCGCAACACCGTGGCGGTCGTCTCCGACGGCACCGCCGTGCTTGGCCTTGGCGACATCGGCCCCGAAGCCGCGATGCCAGTGATGGAGGGCAAGGCCGTGCTCTTCAAGGAGTTCGCAGGCGTCGACGCCTTCCCGATCTGCCTCGACAGCAAAGACCCCGAGGACATCATCCG